>NZ_JBHCHN010000012.1:0-26835 GCF_041802885.1 Streptococcus sp. | reverse complement strand
ATTTTACCAAATAATCACCCGATCTTGGGGTGCCCGCCACATGGCATCTCTTTCTGTGATGTCAAATTCCTCATGGAATTCCGGGAAGTTGGTCAGAGTGACGTTGGTCCTGAGTTTGCCTGGGGCATGGACATCCACCGCTGCCAGCATCTGCATAAATTCTTCACGGGCCTTCATCCGCCAAATAGTGGCAAAATTGATGAAGAAATCGCGGGCTGAGAAGTCTGCTTCTTGCTTGGCTGCTTCCAGGGCGCAGGCTACGCCTCCTAGGTCCGCCACATTTTCCGAAACAGTCAGCTGGCCATTGACCTTGGCACCGTAGGAATCCAGGCCATCAAACTGGTCCACCACCTTGTCGGTTCGGGTTTTAAAGGCCGCAAAATCCTCATCCGTCCACCAGTTTTTCAGGCTGCCGTGTTCGTCAAAGGAGGCCCCATTGGTATCAAAGGCATGGGAAATCTCATGAGCAATCACCGCCCCAATCCCACCATAATTGGCTGAAGAAGACTGATCCAGCGAGTAAAAAGGTGCCTGCAAGATAGCTGCTGGAAAGACAATCTTATTCTGCTGAGGATTGTAGTAGGCATTGACCATGTGGGCGGGCATGCCCCACTCTGTCGTATCCACGGGCTGATTCCACTTGCTCCAAGCATGGGCAATGGAAATCTTGGCCAGGTTTTGGGCATTTTCAACCAAAGAAAGATTCTCATCGATGATTTTCTTAGCGTAGGTTTCTGGCAGTTTCTCTGGATAGCCGATATGAGGCGTGATGACATTGAGCTTGACAATGGCTTTTTCACGGGTTTCTGCCGCTAACCAGTCTGCGCCTTCCAAGCGTTTCTTGTAGACCTCAATCATGGTTTTGACCTTGGCTTCCACATCCGCCTTGGCTGCCGCTGAGAATTTTTCCCCGGCATACCAGAGCCCCAAGGCCTGATTGTAAGGCCCTTCCGCCAGATAGTAGGCGGCTTTTTTCTTGTCTTGGGCTTGAGGAGTTCCAGAGAGGGCTCGGCCAAAGGCACCAGACAGGACTCGGATTTCATCGGTCAAGTAGGCATTATAGGCCTTGGCCGCAGACAAAATCAGGTCTGCCTTGAGCAAGTCCCAGTTTTTTTCTGAGAAATACTCCCCAGCAAAATCAGTCCAAAATCGCTCCTCTGGCACAATCACCAAGTCAGGAATCTGTCCCAAAATTTGGCTAAAAATGGCATCCAAAGGCAGTTCCGGGGCTAGTTTTTTGAAGTCCTCCCATTGGTAGGGATGGTAGAGTTCCGCATATTTGGAGCCTTCTTCCCGGGAGAGGACAACCTTGGCCAATTTGGCATCCAATTGGATGGCCTTGTCCAAAAGATCCTTGATTTCCTCCGCTGAAAAACCATATTTTGGCAGCAAATCTTCCTGGCTCTTGCGCCAGGTTGCCAGCAATTCCTTGCCTTTTTCATTATCCGCTGCATAGTAGGTGGTGTCTGGCAAAATCAGGCTCGGAGCATCCGCCCAGAGGACATTGAGCTGGGCATTCATAAAATCAGGAGCCACGCCAAAGGGCAGGGCGCTAGGCTTACCAGCCAGTTCATAGTCCGCCATCTTGCTGGCAAAATCCGCAAAAGAGGAGAGGGACTGGTATTCCTCAATCAAGGGCAGGACAGGACTGACCCCAAGGGCCTCCCGCTTTGCATAGTCCGAGGTCATCTTGTGAAATTTGACAAAATTGGCTAGAATGGCATCCTGAGGCAGATCTTTCCCTGCCAGCCAGGCATCCGATGTCGCCAGCATCAGGTCTTCAATCTCATCTGCCAAATCCGAAAAACCACCTGTCCGAGGCTTATCATCTGGAATCACAGCCGTCTCCGCCCACTGGCCATTGACCGCTTCATAAAAATCATCTTGATATCGTGTCATGATGTCTCCTTTTCGAGTTAATTTCATATACTATCACTCTATATAGTAACAAAAAAACGGAAGAAAAGCTTCCGTTTAACAACCTTATCTAGCCTTAGTATCCAAGACAATGGTCACTGGTCCGTCATTGACCAGGGAGACCTTCATATCTGCTCCAAATTCGCCCGTCTGGACGGGGACTGTTTGAGCCAATTTCTGGTTGAATTGGTCGTAGAGGGCGGTGGCCAGATCAGGCTTGGCAGCCCCTGTAAAGGCTGGCCGATTGCCCTTTTTGGTATCCGCATAGAGGGTAAACTGGGAGATGGACAAGATTTGACCGCCCACATCCTGGACCGACAGATTCATCTTATCCGCATCATCTGAAAAGATCCGCATCTGGCTGATTTTTCTGACCGCATACTCGATATCTTCCTGCCCATCCTCTGGACAAATTCCTACCAGCAAGAGCAGGCCCTGCTGGATTTCGCCAGCGATTTTCCCATCGATCGTGACCGAGGCCTGGCTGACACGTTGAATGACAATCTTCATGCCGCCCTCCTATCCATTGGTCCGCTTGACGGAATAAACTTCCGGAACAGACTTGATTTTATCCACCACGCTGGTCAGGCTTGACAGGTTGGGAATGCCGAAGGAAACATGAATGGTCGCAAATTTCATATCCTTGGTTGGCTGGGCATTGACCGAGGAAATATTTTTACTGGAGTTGGTCAGGACTTTCAAGACATCATTGAGGAGGCCTGAGCGATTGAGGCCATAGATGTCGATATTGGCCATGTATTCCTTATTGGAATTGTCCTCTTCCCAGTCCACGTCAATGAGGCGGACCTCCACATTTTCTTGGCTCTTGAGGTTCATACAGTCCACACGATGGACAGCTACCCCGCGACCCTTGGTGATGTAGCCAACGATTTCGTCACCTGGAACGGGATTGCAGCACTTGGCAATCCGAATCAGGAGGCCAGAAGCCCCTTCGATGACGACACCGCCCTCATGGCGAATCTTCAGACTGTCCTTGTTTTCCTGCTTAACCTCGCCACCCTTGACCAGCTCATCGGCCACAGCCTTGGCCTTGGCCCGCTCAGCTTCCCGGCGCTCTTTTTCTGTCAGGCGATTAAAGACGGATGTGGCCGAAATTTCGCCAAAACCAACTGCCGCAAAAAGGGCTTCATCTGTTTTGTAGCTGGTCCGCTGCAGAACTTCGTCCATGTGCTTGCGGTCAAAATATTGATTGGCCACATAGCCATTTTCCTGGAGCAGGTTTTGCACCAGCTCCCGACCCTTGGCCACAGAGAGTTCCTTGTCCTGGTTTTTGAAAAATTGCCTAATTTTATTGCGGGCCTTGTGGGTCTTGACCAGATTGACCCAGTCTCGGCTAGGCCCAAAGGAATTGGAACTGGTGATGATTTCCACCTGGTCTCCAGTTTTGAGCTTGGTGGTCAGGGGCACCATCCGGCCATTGACCTTGGCACCTGTTGCCTTTTCCCCTACCTTGGTATGGATTTCATAGGCAAAATCAATGGGCACCGAATCCTTGGGCAACTCCCGCACCGAACCATCTGGGGTAAAGACATAGATCCGCTCGGTGAAAATGTCATCCTTAACCGAATCGACAAAGGTCTTGGCATCGCCAGAATCCACCTGCAATTCGATGAGATTGTTGATCCACTTGAGCTCTTTTTGGCTGGCAGTCGCATTTCCGCCCCGCTTGTAGGCCCAGTGGGCCGCAACCCCGTATTCAGCGACCTGGTGCATTTCCTTGGTCCGAATCTGAAATTCGATTGGGCCCTTTGGTCCGTAGACCGTGGTATGAATGGACTGGTAACCATTGGCCTTGGGATTGGCGATGTAGTCCTTGAAACGACCTGGCATGGGCCGCCAGAGTTCATGAATGTAGCCCAGCATGGCATAGACATCGCTTGGCGTATCCATGATGCAGCGGATGGCAATCAAATCATAAAGTTGGTCAAAACGCTTTTTCTTATCATGCATCTTGCGGTAGATGGAATAGATATGCTTGGGCCGTCCATAGACTTGACCGACCAGATTACGCTCTGCCGCGTAGTCACGAATCTTGTCTACTACCTCCTTGACCAAGTCTTCCCGCTCCTTACGCTTCTCTGTCATCAGGTGGGTAATCTTGTAAAACTCGACCTCATTCAGGTAGCGAAAGGCCATATCTTCCAGCTCCCACTTGACGGAGGAAATCCCCAAACGATGGGCCAGGGGAGCATAGATTTCCATAGTTTCCCGGGAAATCCTCTCCTGCTTGTCCTTGCGCAGGTGCTTGAGAGTCCGCATATTGTGGAGCCGGTCGGCCAATTTAACCAGGATAACCCGCATGTCCTTGGACATGGCAATCAGCATCTTGCGGTGGTTTTCAGCCAGCTGCTCCTCGTGGGACTTGTACTCCACCTTACCCAGCTTGGTGACCCCGTCAACAATCATCCGCACATCATGGCCAAACTCAGCCTCCAACTCATCCAGAGTGATGTCTGTATCCTCGACCACATCATGCAAAAAGCCACAGGCCACCGTCACCGCATCCAGTTTGAGACCCGCCAAAATACCCGCCACCTGAATAGGGTGGACGATATAGGGCTCACCTGATTTGCGGAACTGCTCCTTATGAGCATCCACCGCATAGTCCAAGGCCTTCCCAACAAAGGCCACATCCTCTTCTGGCATATAGGCTGCCGTCAGAGCCAGGACTTCCTCTCCAGTCAAATTTTGTTCTTTCATGGTCTGTCAAATCCTTCTATCTCAATAGTAGTACCATTTTAACACTTTTTCCAAGAAAGAAAAAGGGGAGAGGCTCTGAGAAGCCCAGCCCTTCTGTCTTTTTCACCGATACAAAAACAGCCCGAAGGCTGCTTGTTAATGTTCTTGATTCATCTCCACCGCATAGCTCACAGCTGATAAGGCGTAGAGCGGGGCGGTTTCGGTTCGTAAGATTCTGGGGCCTAGGCCGACTGGGATGCCGCCTGCCTGCTCGAAAGCCTCGATTTCTTTTGGTGAAATCCCGCCCTCTGGCCCGAAGATAAAGAGAATTTTCTGATTGGCCTCCACGGCCTGCAATTCCTGGGCCAATCTAGCCATCTCTCCTGCCTTGGCACTTTCTTCGTAGGCGATAAAGACCTTATCAAAAGCCGACAGTTGGGCTAGAAAATCAGCTTTCTTGTCAAAGAGTCGGATATCTGGCAGGCGGTTGCGCTTGGACTGCTCCGCCGCACCTTGGGCGATTTTTTCCAATTTTTCAGCCTTTTTGACCAGTTTCTTGCTGTCCCATTTGACCACAGACCAGTCTGCTGGATAAGCCCAGATACCAGCCGCCCCTAATTCCGTTGCCTTCTGGGTCACAAAGTCCAGCTTATCCCCCTTGGGAAAGCCTGAAGCGACGGTCACTTGCACAGGCAGCTCCACATCGTCTTTTAATTCCTGAACTATTTCTAACTGCTGTTGGCTGCTGGACACCACGCGCGCCAAGCGTTTAATCCCGTCCTCAAAAACCAGGACCACTTCATCTCCCTCAGCCAGGCGCATGACCGAAAACATATGCTTGGCCGTGTCCTTATCGGTGATGGTCACCAGCTTCTCGGCTCTGCCTTTTACAAAATACTGCTGCATTTAGCCCCCTATCACACCTGAAATATCATCGGTTTTCTTGAAAACACAGGCATTCCACTCGCCCTGAATCATGTGGGTCTCTAGGAAAAAGCCTGCGGCCTCAGCTGATGCACGGACCATGTCCCATTTTTCAGAGATAATGCCAGACATGATCAGATAACCCTGATCCTTGACCAGACGATAGGCATCCTCCGTGAGATGGATCAGCACGTCCGCCAAAATGTTGGCCACAATGACATCCGCCTCCAAGTCAACCCCGCGCAGCAGGTCCCCAGCCGCCACCTGAATATTATCCATGCTGGGATTGAGGGCAATGTTTTCCTGGGCCACGCGCACCGCCACATCATCCAAGTCATAGGCATAAATCTCCTTGGCACCCAAAAGGGAACTGGCAATGGAGAGGACACCAGAGCCCGTGCCCACATCGATGACGGTTTCCCCACCCCGCAGAACCTGCTCCAGAGCAAAAAGGCTCATCTTGGTGGTCGGATGGGTCCCAGTGCCAAAGGCCATACCTGGGTCCAGCTTGATGATTTTTTCCCCGGGCGTCGCCTCATAGTCCGTCCAAGAAGGCACAATGGTCAAATCATGGGTGATACGGGCTGGCTCATAGTATTTCTTCCAGTTGTCCGCCCAATCTTCCTCAGCCAATTCCTGACTTTCTAGGCTAATCTCCCCTGTTTCTAATCCAAAATCAGTCAAGTCCGCCAAACGAGCCGCCAAATCTGCCTTGACTTCCTCAATATCCAAAGTGTCTGGATAATAAGCCGTAATGGCAATCATCTCCGACTGCTCCACCTCAGGGTAAAGTTCCCCAAAACGGTCCTCCTGCCCCACATAATCAGCCGAGTCGCTAATCGCTACCCCCTGACTGCCCGTCTCAATCATCAGATTAGAAACAGCCTCTTCCGCATCACGATGCACGTGAATGGTTAATTCTTGCCATGAGTTCATGATATACCTATCCTCACACTTCCTAATTATTATATCCATGAAGAAATTTTGAATCCAACACTTTTTCAGTATTGCTCTCGCTTTAAAGCTTTTTATTTCCCCACTTCATTTTTACTAAAAATCTCTAGCAAATCTACGCTTTCTTATCTTTTGAATTGTTCTGATACCAAAGCCAGCTACCGTAGATAGCCATCAGTCCGATACCTACAAGATAGATAATCTGGTTGTAGCCTTCTGGGACTAAGTACAGACCTATAGTATTTTCAGCGGCATGCAACATAGCACAGCACCAGACGGACTGCGTCGACTTATAAAGACCTGCATAGGCAAAGCTGGTAAGTATCATTCCGGCTGTGTATATCAGAAAAGGAGTACTTGCATGAGACTCTGAGACAAGCCAGAGGGGCGCATGCCAGAGAGCCCAGACTAGACCTGTCAGGACAGTCGCCTGCCAAAAGCTGAACCGCTTTTCCAGAGCTGGCTGGAGAAAGCCTCGCCAGCCGATTTCTTCATTGCCTCCGCCGCAGATGGGGGTAAAGACAAAAAAGATGGGCATCAGCCAAAAGGGACTATTAGAATTCCAGCTCTTGCTAGCAAGCAAAGTGGTGAGAACCAGCATAGCTATCAACAAGACTAAAGGAATCCAAGCCTTCTTGGAAGGTCTGGAAAAGATAAAGGCCAAAAACTCTCTAAAGGATAACCTGAGGACTTTCTTGACTCCAAGAGCAGGGCCAAAAGTAGCTAGTATACTGATACCATATAACATAAATGGCAGGCGGCCTGGCAAAAGAGTATTCAGAAACACTACCACAAGCCCAGCCCCCCAACTCCAGCCGAAAGTCCAAGCCAGATAAGGCCAGATAAGTTTTGGTTCCGGTACAACCCTTGTCTCTTCAAACATTAGAATCCTCCTCCTTTTGTTTAGCACTTGTCTCGTCGCTATGGCAAAAACATGTGCAGGTAAACTGATTCAGTCCGACAGAAACGAGCTTCAAATCAAACTACTGGAAACAAATGGAGTCACCATCTGAACAAAATAGCTTTTTCATATCCGCTAGTTCTATGGTTTTCCTGTCTCCGTCAATCCTTGTTTTATTGTACCTATTTCTACCCTATTTTACAAGTTGCAATGGTAGAATCCCGGTCAGGAGATATTTTCGAATAAATATGATGACAGGAAAATCTGAGCGGTGGTTCTGATTTCTGAAAGGTGGTGGTGCCTATGCAAATAGACACAAAATCTAACGGAAAGGAGAGCCTGATTTGTCAGCTGATGAAACAATGGTCATCATAGCATTTGCAAGTTTACTTGTGAATTTGCTTGGTTTGATTATTGTGATCATCTCAGCCATTATTGACAAAAAATAGACCGCCCAAGATTTCAAGCTGGCGGTCTATTTTTACCAAAAGCTGAACCATCGTCATGGTCCTGTCAGGCGTTAAGTTCCAGCTTAGCGCCTTTTCTATTTTTAGAATAGCAAAAACTTCCCCTCAAGTCAATCAAGAACAATCCCGCAGATGCTCACCGCCGGCCTCGATAAACTCTAGAATCAAATCATTGTATCTCTCCTACCACTCTCAATTCTATACCAACTGCACCATACTGTTCTAATTGTTCTCGTGAATAGTAGACTTCCATATCTTCTGGTTTCGCCTCTTTGACATTACTTTCCATATAACCACAAGACAATAAATCCAGTTCTTTGTATAACTGAGTAAAATTATCAGATATATAAAGATCTAGTACTTGCGCATCTATCGTTTGCGCCTGATTTTCTGTACAATAAAAACGGATGCAATCTCCAATTTGTATATTCTTGCGCTTTTCATCATAAAGGCGCAGTTCAATGGTCTTCTGACCAGACTTCATCATTTCAAAGGGTTTTGGAGCTAACAACATTTCATGAATCATCCTAATACCTCGGATAGCCAAAAAACTCTGTTTCCACCAAGTCGGCTCTGCCTTTTTCAAAAGCAGCCACATCCCAGGTCAGGCTAAAGTCGACTGCGGTCTCGTCCGCTAGGAAGTCCATGAGGTCGCTGAGGCCCTCGGTCGCCACCTCGTTGAGGGTATCCGCAAAGTAGGCGAGAAATTCGCGGGACAGCCCCTTCTTTGGCTCATAGGGAATGGTTGCCAGGTAGTCCTCTGGGGAAAACTGGGTCTTTTGGGGATTGTAAAAAAGGACCACATCTTCAAAAATAATATCTTCCGCCGACACTTCTCCCTGATCGTCAATGGTTTCCACCTGGTGCCTATTTTGCGCTTCTAGGACAAAGGTCACCTCAACCGCATGATTTTTCTTGTCCCAGTCCATGGCAAAATCATAGTCCAAATGCCTGTCCAATTCTTCCTCTAATACGCTCAAAAAGCCAAATTTTACCATGTTTTTTCCGTCCCATCTTCTTTTATGATACAATTATTATAACATACTTGCAGAAAAATACTCTGGGCACTTTCCTGCTCCTAACCTATCATTCCACCCTTGGAGGGCTACCATGCCACAAAATCTCGCGCTTCGTATGCGCCCCCAAACCATTGACCAGGTCATCGGCCAGAAGCACCTGGTTGGTGAGGGCAAAATCATCCGCCGTATGGTGGAAGCCAACATGCTCTCATCCATGATTCTCTATGGGCCGCCTGGTATCGGCAAGACCTCGATTGCCTCGGCCATCGCAGGCACTAGCCAGTTTGCCTTTCGGACCTTCAACGCCACCACCGACACCAAAAAACGCCTCCAGGAAATCGCTGAAGAGGCCAAATTTTCAGGCGGTTTGGTCCTGATGCTGGATGAGATTCACCGCTTGGACAAGACTAAGCAGGATTTTCTCCTCCCCCTCTTGGAAAATGGCAACATCATCATGATTGGGGCTACGACTGAAAATCCCTTCTTCTCTGTCACCCCCGCCATCCGCTCCCGGGTCCAGATTTTCGAGCTGGAACCCCTCTCCAATGAAGACATCCGCCAGGCCATTCAGATGGCACTAGAGGACAAAGAACGGGGCTTTGACTTTGAGGTCCAGCTGGACGATGAGGCCCTGGACTTTATCACTACTGCGACCAACGGGGACCTGCGATCGGCCTTCAACTCCCTGGAGTTGGCCGTCTTATCCACTCGTCCTGACAAAAAAGGCCTGCGCCATATTAGCCTGGATACGGTTGAAAACAGCCTGCAACGCAGCTACATCACTATGGATAAAAATGGGGATGGCCACTACGATGTCCTATCTGCCCTGCAAAAATCCATCCGCGGATCCGATGTGGATGCCAGCCTTCATTATGCCGCCCGTCTGATTGAGGCTGGGGACCTGCCCAGTCTGGCCAGACGCCTGACTGTCATCGCCTATGAAGATATCGGCCTGGCTAATCCCGAGGCCCAGATCCACACAGTTACTGCCCTGGATGCGGCCCAGAAAATCGGCTTTCCTGAGGCCCGTATCCTCATCGCCAATGTGGTCATCGATCTGGCCCTCTCGCCCAAGTCCAACTCAGCCATCACCGCCATTGACAAGGCCATGGCAGACCTGCGGAAGTCTGGCAATCTGCCTATCCCCAGACACTTGCGCGATGGCCATTATGCTGGCAGCAAGGAATTGGGTAACGCAGAAAACTACAAATACCCTCACGCCTACCCAGAGAAATGGGTGGATCAGCAGTATTTGCCAGACAAACTCAGGAGTGCAAGCTATTTTTCCCCAAATGAAACAGGGAAATACGAGCGAGCTTTGGGGCTGACCCTAGAAAAAATTAAGCAGCTAAAGTCACAAAAGAAGGACTAGACCTGATATAGCAAGGTTTTGGCAACGTTTTCCAAAATCTATTTTTCCTCTTGAAATTTTAAAAATTTATGATACAATAATTACAGATATAAGAACTGCTGTGGTATACGAATTCATACCTATGTGTTGACCGACTATTTTTTGTATTTTTCGGGAAACAAGAGATTTCTGGCAGTATGCAGGCCGCTTCACACGGAAGCAACTAAGTCAGGAACGCGTTACCCACCTGCTTATATGCGCGGGATCAATACAAATCTTGAATCACCGGTACCAATACAGCATTTTTCTTTTCCTTCCTTAGCTCAGTTGGTAGAGCAGTGGACTCTTAATCCATGGGTCGAAGGTTCGAGTCCTTCAGGGAGGATGTTGATATGAGAAAAGCCCTTTTTCAAGGGCTTTTTTGCGTCTATAAATACTAGAAATGACTAAATCAAATCATCTCGACTGACTTGTCCATAGGTCTCCTTGCCATCTTTGAGTTTATCCCAGAGCACCAGCTGGCCTGTCTTCAGGGACTCTTGCACATCAATGATGCGCTGGTTAGAGGACCCCCGAAACTGCAACATGAGGTTGCGCTTGGTCCTATCATAACGGCCATCGACCAGGATGTCCACCATGGACAGGAGTTCCAGCTTATCAGGCGTTTCTTTCATCATTTCTTCCCAGGTATAGCCTGTCCAGGACCAGATATCCTTGTCAGGCAGCTCTTTTTTGATGCGTTTGACCAAGGGAATGAGGATGCCCGTATTGAGAAAGGGCTCTCCGCCCAACAGGGTCAGGCCCTGAACATAGGGTTGGGCCAAATCGGCCATGATCTGCTCTTCCAGCTCCTGGGTATAGGGGATACCTGCTCTGAAATTCCAAGTAGCCACATTGTAGCAACCCTGGCAATGGAACATGCAGCCCGCCACATAAAGAGAGTTACGGACCCCCTCTCCATCCACAAAATTAAAGGCCTTGTAATCAATGATTCGCCCCTGGCTCAGCTTTTCTGATTTCCACTCGCCGGGCTGGGGCGTATTCCACAATTTCTCTTCCATCCAAGCCTCCTTGCAGCTTTGTCTACTGCCCAATCCAATAACGCTCGGTACCCTCTCGCACATCTTCCAGCTGGCCGCCATTAGCCACAATCACTGCTCGACTGGCTGAATTGTTCTCACTACAGGTCACCAAAACTCGTTCCAGATTTTTAGTCTTAGCTAACTCAATTCCTTGTTGCAGCATGGCCTTGGCGTAGCCCTTGCCGCGCGCAGACGGTCGAACCGAATAACCGATATGGCCGCCTTGATGAAGCAGGTAATCATTGAGGCGGAGGCGGAGGTTCAGAAAACCAAGGGCCTCATCCTCTACAAAGCCAACCAACTGGATGGATGGGACCCAGCCTTCTGGCAGATGAAGCCCCATTTCCATATCTTGATTACCGGCCAGCCATGCTTCATAATCAAAGCAGCCTTTCTCCCAGAAACCACCATCGTGGGCCGACTGACTATCCTCAAATTCAGCCACCATGGATAGGATGGTTTCCTTATCCGCTACGGTCGGTCTTCGAAGTTCTAATTTTTGCATCCTCATCACCTTAGCCCTTTTTGCCAGCCTTTTTCTTGGCCTGCTTCAAAAGGGCCTGAACACGGGCCTTCTTATCATCCTTGACCGTCGAATGCTTTTCATGGAATCGCTCCACCTGCTGCATCCCCTTATAGTCTAATTGAAATTTTCCCATTTCATTTCCTCTTTTCTATCACAAACTAGTTTTGAAAGGCCCAGTATAACACTGAGCCTCTCTTTATTGTACCATTTTAGCAGCCTTTCACCTAATCTCTATTCCCTGGATACTGGATGGTTGAACCGTTCATGTGTTTAACCCGAGCGGAGATTTCCTTATGACGGCCATTGACCATGGGTCTGGCCTGAGGATTGCCCAGATAACCACAGGTCCGCTTAACGACATCCACAGTTTTTGGATCAGTATTGCCACAGTTTGGACACTTGAAGCCCCGCTCTGTTGGCTCAAAATCGCCCTCAAAATCACACTGGTAGCACTTATCGATTGGCGTATTGGTCCCCAGATAACCGACCCGGTCATAGGCATAGTCCCAGACAGCTTCTAGGGCTTTCGGATTTTGCTGGAGGACAGGATATTCACAGTAATGGATAAAGCCACCTGAAGCTCCCGCAGCTGGATAATCCTTCTCAAAGTCCAATTTGTCAAAAGGCGTTGGATTCTTACGAACATCATAGTGGAAAGAGTTGGTATAGTATTCCTTGTCCGTAATGTCCTTGACGATGCCAAATTTTTCCTTGTCCATGCGGCAGAAACGGTCGGTCAAGCTCTCAGAAGGCGTAGAATAGACAGAGAAATGGTAGTCATACTCATCTGACCAGTTGGCGCAAAGAGCTTTCATCGCCCGAATGATGTCCAGGGTAAATTCCTTAGCTTCTGGATTGCCTTCCCAGTCGCCACCATAAAAGGTTGTCGCAACCTCATAGAGGCCAATATAGCCTAGGGAAATAGTAGCCCGACGGTGTTTGAAGAGCTCATCCACATTGCCGTCCTTAGGGAGACGCTTGCCAAAGGCCCCATACTGATAAAGAATCGGCGCATTGGCTGGGGTTGCCTCCTTGACACGGTTGACCCGGTAAACCAGGGCATCCTTGGCAATGGCCATCCGTTCATGGAAGAGGGCCCAGAATTTTTCCTTGTCCCCTGCTGCTTCCAGAGCGATGCGAGGAAGGTTGACCGTCACCACACCAAGATTCATACGGCCTGAATTGACCTCCTGACCCTGCTCGTCCTTCCAACCCTGCAAGAAGGAACGGCAACCCATGGGCACCTTGAAGGAACCGGTCAACTCCACAATCTTATCATAGGACAAGATATCTGGATACATGCGCTTAGTCGCACATTCCAGAGCCAGTTGCTTGATGTCATAGTTGGGCGAGCCTGGCTCCAGGTTGACACCTCGTTTGAGGGTAAAAATCAATTTAGGGAAGATGGCTGTCCGCCCCTCACGGCCCAAGCCCTTGATTCGGATATTGAGAATGGCTTTTTGAATTTCCCGCTCAAAAAAGTCGGTACCCAGCCCAAAACCAAGAGAGGTAAAGGGCGTTTGACCATTGGAGGTAAAGAGGGTGTTGATTTCATATTCCAGAGACTGCATAGCATCATAGATGTCCTTCTTGGTCTTGGTGATGGCATATTCTTCCCTCTTGTCCTCTGTCACCCATTCCTGAGCATCCTTGAGGTGCTTTTCATAGTTGAGCTTGGCATAAGGGGCCAAAACCTCATCGATGCGGTCAGCCGAACAGCCCCCATATTGGCTAGAGGCCACATTGGCAATGATTTGCGAAATCTGAGCTGTCGCCGTCTGGATAGACTTGGGACTTTCCACATCTGCATTCCCAATCTTAAAACCTTGCTCCAACATGCCCTTAAAATCGATCAAGCAACAGTTGGTCATCGGGGTATAAGGGCTATAATCCAGGTCATGATAATGGATTTCCCCCTTTTGATGGGCATTGGCCACGTGGGCTGGCAAAAGCTTCAAACCAATGGACTTGCCGACAATCCCTGCTGTCAAATCACGCTGGGTATTGAAGACCTCGCTGTCCTTGTTGGCATTTTCATTGACCACCGCCCGATCCTTAGATAAGAGCTTGTGGATTTCCCTGTTAATGTCCGTAGCCTGGTGGCGCTGGAAATCACGCTGGGTCCGGTATTGGATGTACTGCTCTGCCAAATCATATTGGTGGGCCTGCAAGAGCTGCTGCTCCACGATATTTTGGATCTCATAAATCTGAATATCTTTTTCAAACCGACGCTCAATTTCAGCCAAGACCATGTCCATGACCTGGTCCAAACCTGCTTCTGATACCTTTTTATCAAGAGGAAGTTCCTGGTTAGCCCGCTGAAGAGCAGAGGAAATCTTCTCATGATCAAAGGAGACCGCCCGGCCATCCCGCTTTAATACAATCATTTCCACTCTGACTTCCATGTTCCATCCTCCAGTTTCATTTCATTCCCATATAGTGTATCACTTCACAGACTAAAAATCAACATGTTGTGTGAAATTTTCTTATTTTTTATTTTTAACACAATATGTAGTGATAAAAAGATAAAAAAATGATTGTTTTCACAATCATTTTCATTTATTTTTTCTGATAAACAACGAGGTCGCTGGTCCCTAGATCAAGGACTTCATAACTTTTCTCTAGGTTGTTCTGAACTCCATCCAAGAGAGCGATTTTGCGATTGACTACAATAAATTGGGCTTCATTTTTATTCAAGTCATAAGTGATCTGCGCTTGATTGTCCTCCGAATTTAAATAGGGTTCAGCGGTCAAAATATTACCAGCAGAGAGACGTTGGCTACGCAAATAGATGTAGGCACTGTTGTCCCAGGCATAAATCTTCGCATCTGCTTCTGAATGCTCCTGGACATAAGTGGCAACCTCTGTCCGCTCCTGATGAAGGTTTCCATCCAGTACATAAGTCAAGACGGGACGCAGAGGGATAAAGAGGCAAATGATAAGAGGCAAGAAGAAACTTGCTTTGAGATAATCAAAGGCTTCTGGAGTCCAGATCTCACCCTCCCCTTCCTCTGGACTTTTCTGTTTCAAAGGCATAACAGCCATAGCAAAACCATAAGGCAGCAAAATGATGAGCTGGCTGACATCGAAGTTTGGATTTCCAATGAGAAAGACCAACTCTGCCAGGAAGGCCAAAATAAGGGTCGATTTGATATAGCTGTGCTGCTTGTCTCTAAATGAGGCTAGAGTCATGATGAAGTTCTTCAAAAACCCAGAGACTAGCAAGGCCCCACCAATGATGGCCAAGGTCCACAAAATTTTGTCATTCGTAAAATGTAGACCAATATTGTAAAAGAAGGTTTGCTGGATGGCCATCCCTAAAATCTGCTCAACAAAGGTGTAGTAACCGACAGAGTAGATAACGATGAGAAAACCAAATAGAGTCGCCAATGACTGGTAAATCCCACGCGCAAAATGTCCACGACGGCCATTGAAAACTAGGAGCACTAGGGTTGCCACTACCCACAAGAGAATACTCTTAGGATAAATCATGAAGACCAGGGCCGCATCAATACCATAAAAGATAAACATCTCATCCCGAACCCCATTTTCAAAATAGCGGACCAAAAACCAAATACTGGTCAAGAGGAATGGGAGAGCAAAGATACTAGCATAGACACCGCCAAAACCAGCTGCCAGTATAAAGAGATAAAACCAAACGGTTAACTGATCTGCATTCTCTCGGCTTCTACTAAAGTAGGCCATAATCTTGTGGAAATAAATTCCCGCGATAAATAGAGCAATAAATTGAAAGACTGCCAAACCAATACTGGATTTTAAAAGGTAACTTACCAGGGTCAGGAGATAAAACAAGACCCCACTAGTCCCAAAAAAGTCACCGTAGGGACTTTGACCAGCTGCCATGGCAAAACCGGCATAAAGATTTTGACTTTGCAAATTACTAGACAAGCCGGTCAAGAGGGGATTGGCAACACTGAGCAGACTGAGAACTGCACTCCACCACAGGGCTGGTAAGATGCGAGTGGGAGGGAGACTTTCTCTAAACTCTTCGTTAAGTTGATTCGTACTAGGACTATGGTGGCGGCGCTTCCCACCCCTACGGCTTCTACGGGAATACGTTTCGGAACCATCGTTCCATTCTTCTATTTCTGTCATGTCGAGCTCCTTGATCTAATCTTATTCATTATATCAAAAAGTCCCCTGTCTGTCATTTGCAATTTTGCTTGGTCTGAATCTGAGCAAATTTTTCTAACTGACGAAAATAGTGCAACCGCTGCTCACCATACTGCTTCAAAAATTCACGTTCTTTTTCTGTCATACTTCATTAGTTCGCAAACAATGAGGCTTAGAGTAATTCCACAAAAAAAGGAGCCTTTTGGACTCCTAGGGTTTCTTATTCTGCTTCTTCCATAAAGCTATTGAAAACTTCCTCAATCATATCCCATTCAGCAGTTGCATCTTCCGGGATAGGCTGAAGGTCACCTTCGGTGCCGTTCTCATTCTCTGTGTAAGAATAAGCTTGAATTTCTACTTCTCCATTTTCATCTTCTTCTGCACTAGCAGGAATTAAGAGAACGTAATTCTTGCCAAATTCTTCCTGCCCATCAATGGTCAAGAGAATTTCAAACAAGGTTTCTGCACCTTGGTCGTCGACCAAAGTGATAAATTCGCGCTCATCATGGTTGTGATCATGTTCATGGTTATGTGCCATCTGTTTCTCCTTAAAATGTTCTATCTAAATAGTTTTGTAAAATCAGCTGGGCGGCCAATTTGTCAATGACTTTCTTGCGTTTTCCACGGCTAATATCTGCCTGTTCAATCAACATCCGCTCTGCTGCGACCGTTGTCAAGCGTTCATCTTGATAATCTACCGGCAGACCAAAGAGCTCAACCAACTTCTGACCATAGGCCTGGCTAGCTTCCACGCGCGGGCCACTAGTATTGTTCATATTCTTTGGTAAACCAACAACAAAACGGTCCACCTTATAGTCAGATACCAATTCCTTGAGGCGCTTAAAACCAAACTCACCCTTGACCTCGTCAATGGGAATAATTTCCAACCCCTGTGCTGTAAAACCAAGCGGATCTGAAATAGCGACACCCACGGTTTTAGAGCCAACATCCAGTCCCATAATTCTCATCAAAGTTTGATCCCATTTTCTTTCAAGTAAAAACGAACCAACTCTTCGACGATTTCATCACGTTCGTATTTCCGAATTTGGTTACGAGCATCATTATAGCGAGGGATATAAGCAGGATCACCACTTAATACATAGCCCACGATTTGATTAATTGGATTGTATCCTTTCTCATCTAAAGAACGATAGACATTGGTCAATGTTTTGTTAATTTCTTGCTTGTTGGTATCGTCGAGACGAAAACGAACCGTTTCTTCTGTGAATCCCATACTTACACCTTCCTTCTATTTCTTATTCGTACCATTATACCATAAAATGCTTTGAGTATCAATGAGTTGAACCACTACTTCCCTTTATCCCCTTTCCATTCTACGAAAAGAGATTCCCAAGATAAGTCCATCTAAATATCTTTTTTGATTTTCCTCCTTGTAACTGTTGGTTAATCTTAAGTGATTTTCTGAAAATTTAATTTTTTGAATCAGACTTTTTTGATTTTCCTTTGATTTTTGCTATACTAAAGTTAGTATTATTTCATCAGGAGGATTCAATGAAAAGTCTACCTATAACTAATCAATCCAATAGAATTTTTGCAGTGCTAGCAGTACTGACACTTGTCTTAAGTTCACTCTTCAGCTCCCTATTCTCTCAGAAGGCTGCCGCTGCTGAGATCCCCTCTTCCATTACTGCGGCTTCTCTGACCACGAATGGTACAGTTGCCCCTGGGGAAAACATGGACCTGTCCTTCACATGGAAGGTGGACGATAGCACACCCATTCAAAGCGGAGACACTATCACCCTCACACTCCCAGATACTCTTGCATTTCCCACAACCCTGTCAGGCCTCCAGCTATCTGTTAATGGTGTTCCTGTTGGAACCTACACACTGGATGCAACAACTGGGAAAATCATCCTGTCATTTAACGAATCCGGAGAGGCTTACTTTACTGCCAATCCAAATACAAAAGGCGGAACTGTAGGTGCGAAAGTTATTGCCAGCCGCTCAGTTCAGCAGAACACACAACCGACAGAAATCACAACTGGTAACTTTGAAGGCATCCCACTCGCAAACTATACCTTTGAAGGTGTAGGTGATGGACAGATTGATGGATATACCTTCAAGTATGGCTATGTCAGCACAAGTGACCCAACGGTTATCAACTGGATTATTATTATCAATGGCTCTCAAGATATCATCCGTAACATTAAGATTTCTGATACCATTGGTGATGGGCAAACACTTGACGGAAACATCCGCCTAGTGCGATTAGCTTACAAAGATGGCGGCTATAAAACCGAAGAAGAAGCCCGAAATGCTGTGGTTATCGACAACTATAGTTCAAATATTGTGATTAACGGTAACACTTGGGAATTCTCTTATGGTACTCCTGGAAACTACAACAATGTCTATAATGCTCCTGGCACAGGTGTGGAGTATTCCCCAACTTTCTTCATCCAATATCGGACTCGTATCAGCGATGTCTCTGTTCCAACGGGTACTTTGAGCAACACTGTTTCTTTTGAAGGATCTAATTTCCCTCTACGGACCCGTGAAGCCAAAGTGAACTATGACTTTTCATCATGGGCCGTATCATGGGGTGTCAAATCTACAGCAGCTCAAATTGCTGCTAAGAAAATCCTGGAAGGAAAGACACTAGAAGCAAATCAATTTGAATTTGAACTCTATGAAGTTGCTGCAAATGGGACAGAAACCCTGATTGAAACGGTCAAAAATAGAGCAGATGGCAACATTGTCTTCTCGCCGATTACCTATACATCAGCAGGTCTTCGCTCCTATGTTGTTCGTGAAAAAGCTGGGAACGATCCTCAAATAACTTATTCACCAGTCGAGCTCAACTACAAGGTGAATGTCACCTATGAAAACTTCCAGTATTTAGCTCAGGTCGGTGCTCCCGCTGATACGAGTTTCAAAAACATCTATGTAGCTCCAACGACAACAACTACTTCAACAACTACGACTGTTACAACAACAGTCGAACCAACAACGACAGCCGAACCAATTACGACTGTTACATCAACAACAGCCGAACCAACCACGACTGTTACAACAACGACGGCTGAACCAGCCACGACTGTTGCGACAACGACGGCTGAACCGACTACGACTGTTACAACAACGACGGCTGAACCAGCTACAACTGTTACAACAACTACGACTGAACCAGCTACGACTGTTGCAACAACAACAGCTGAACCAGCTACGACTGTAATAGTGGCAACGACAACTGGTGATCCAACAACTACTGAAGCAGCTAAAACTACTACGGTAAGTGTCCCAGGAACAACCCGTTCAACTCTTCCGCCATCAGCTAAAAAAGGCAAAACTTTGCCAAAGACCGGTGAAGAAAGTAGTTTAACTACTAGTCTTATTGGTTTTGCTTTGTTGAGCCTTGTAGGTGTGACTGGTGTGCTGTACCGCAGATTAAAATCAGCTTAATCTTTCATCATGAACCATTTAAAAATGACACTGACTTGTTAGTCTAGTGTCATTTTTTATATTATTTTTGATCCTTATGATCTTTGAAAACTAACCATTTGCTAATGACATAGTTTGTTACAACAATCAAAACTTGAGCAATGATGGTTTCAATACGGTTTACCCAAATTAAATCATGATTGACAAATTGTCCGATAATCTGAGGGAATTTCTCCACCAAGAGATAGGCCAAGGCCAAATCTAGCGCTAGGGTTGATAGCCGGGCCGCGAAAAATTTGACAAAGCGCGTTGGCCAGCCTTTTCGTTCTTGAGAAAAGACGAAGTAGTCATTGGTAAAGAAGGCAAAGACGATACCAGCAACATTGGCAACCAAGACGGAAAATGTCACCTGTCTTGTCAGAACAAAGAGTACGTCCCTAGTGACAATCGAAACGAGAGTTGTCAAAACACCAAAGAAAAGATATTTAAAAACTTCTGACTTAATCAATTTTAGTAGGAATGTCATTACATTTTTCATCATTTCACTCCTAAAAAAGATCTTTTTCTGCTTCAACTTTTCGGTCATGGCGACGCATAGCCAAAACACCTGCAGCTGAAATCAAGCTAAAGAAGATACCTGCCAGAAGACCGCTAGGAACATAGGTCATAACAATCTTGTGTTTTCCTGGTGTGATTGGGAAGGAGAGGAAAGTATCCCAAGCCCTCTTTGTCGCCACTTCTTTTCCATCCACTTTGACTGTCCAGCCCGAACTATAAGGGATGCTGGTCATCATAACACTACTATCATCGGTGATATTGACTGTTCCAGCAACCTTGGTATTGGTCCACTCAGTGGCCTTCATCTCTTGTGCTTTCCGCTGAGCTAACACATTCTTTATAGCATCATTGTCAGCGCGAATAAAGCCTGCATCGCTCATATTGATTTCTTGATCTGTTGTAAAGCGGAACTCTAGGGTAATTTCCTTACCTTCATCATTTGCAGCAATCTGCCACAGTTGTTTTTGAGCGAAAGAAACGCTATGTGGCAACCATTGACCGTTGAGCAGGATAGAAACCTTATCACGGTGTTCTTTGAGGTTATTTGGAGTCAGGAAGTAGTAAGTATAACTGCTCTTTGGTACCACCTTATAGCGAACAATACCAGGCTGTGCTTGGTTTTTGACCTTATAAACTAGTTCACCGACTGCATTCTTTGTTTCTTCCATATTCTCTGTTTGAATGTCTGTAAAACTATAGGCCTGGAAGTACTGAACAACATTTTCCTGCTCACCCATCATCGTATTGAGGATAAGGTTTTGATTGGAAACAGGATTGTTTTGGCCAAAGGTAATATTTTGGAGGAGAACACCCGTCCCAAAGGCCACAGAGAAGGCATCTGGATTTTCATAGACCAGATAGCGACTGTCTTCATAAACCTTTTTTGTAAATGTTTCTTGGATATCCCTACGGGTGGTCAATCGACCAAAGTACTGTCTCTCAGGATGTTTTTCAATGACAGCTGGATCCTGCTCCTTATAGTCCATATAATAACGAACACCGTAAAGAGCATCTGTCAGCAAGGTCCCATTAGCGTACTGAGTAGAGGCATTGATCCCATAATCTCCCATATAAGCAAAGTGGTCCATGGTCGTCCGCTCCAAGCTGGAACTAAAGGTACTGAGTCCTGGGAAATTGAGAAGAGCCGGTGTGGTACGTGAATAAGCAAAGGAACCAGCAATACGGTAGAAACCGGCTGTGTTATTCTCTTTAATTGTATCTGTTACCCGTTTGACAGAAACGGTTGCATCGCTAAATTTGTAGGCATCTGCATAACCAAGCGTTACCTGGGAAAGGTAGGCATTGTAGCCGAGCTCCAAGGTGGTCATAACTGCTAGGAGGCCCCAAACCACTTTCCTCGGACGGAAAGCAAAGGCGAGAAGGACTGCTGCCCAGCTAATCAACGTTAGAGAGACTTGGGTCAGCAGATAACCTTTTTGCAAAAGTAGGATTGAGCCCGCCAAAAGAGCCAGAAGGGCTCCTGTCGCAATTGCTTTCTCTCTATTTTTCTGGTTCCACTTCTTCCAGATATAGTAGAGAACACCTACAGCAAACAGTGTCAGAAGAATGTAAATGGTGTTGCCATTGGTTTTCAGGTATTTGGTCACAGCTTCAGATTGCTTTTTAGCAATGTAGGTATAATCATGTGTCGCCACATAGTAGCCCGCCATTCCAATCGGAAGAAGACCAATCAAGACGCCTTTCCAAGACAATTTCGGACCTTGCTTGTAAGCCTGGTAGGCCAAAAGAACCATGAAAAAGGACAGGATCCATGAAAAACGGTAGAAGAAACCAGCTGGATTTTGACCCATATGCCAAATCTTGCTAGTAAATTCATGGACAAAGGAGATGAAGAAGATGAACGTCACCACTCCTGCTCCGATTTTCTGGTATTTGTGAGCCTTAGCAAAGATAAAATAAAAGACAAAACCAAGTAGGCCCAAAGCTCCTACATAAATATTAGGCAGGTTTGGTCCAGCTGACCAACCAGAGGTCGTATCAAAGCCACCAATCATCAACTTTGACAAGATATCCAGTGGGTTGATTTGCAGAGCCCAAGCAAAGGCCATACCGCCTCCAACCTGTCCCTTACTTTGCATGAGGTTAATGACCACAGGATACAGCAAAACAGCAGCTAGCCCAATCCCTAAGATGGAAAAACAAAGCACTCGTACCAAAGGCTGAACATAGTTCTTAAGCTTCTCTTTCCAACTTCCTTCAATGGCCAAGTTAGGCGCCATATAATAGCAAGCATAGAGGGCAATGAAGATAGAGACCATATAACCCAAATAAAACTGCATAAACATCGTCGCTGCTAAGAGGAACATGTACTTATAGGGCTTACTGCCTTCTAAGACTTCTTCTAGAGCGACGATCAGCAGGGGCAACATGAACATAGCATCATAGAAAATGGTGTTCATCTGGTAGGAAACCAGCATCCCTGACAGTGTATAAGCTGTTGAGAAAATCGGCACCATCCAGGCATTCTTTTCTAAGCCCTTATACCGTTTGACCAATAGGTAGGCAAAACTCCACCCGATAACCCCGTAGCGAAGCCAAATGGTCAAAAAGACTCCCAATGGAAAATACTTGAGAGGCAAAAGAATGTAGATGATGTTGAAAGGACTCATCAAGTAGTAGGACAAAATCCCAATCATCTCACCGCCAATGGACTTGGTAAAGGAATACGCAAAGGCTGTCCAGTCACCAGTCAAAACAGCATTTTTCAAAAAACCATAAAAGCTGATGTACTGGTGACTAAAGTCCACCGCCATCAAACTCTTGCTGCCAAAGGGATACATTTCCATCTTGGCCCAGACAACCAGCATGATGAGCATGGGCACCAAGGCACTGGATAGGTACACACACAACCTTTGGTGATCCCTAATCCAAGTTTTAGCAGGCTCCAATTTTTTATTCACAGAAGAAGCCCATTCTTTTAATTGATTTAACATTATCCAACCCTATCTTTCTCAGCTTTTTCAATATTGGTCTCTCCGACAATAAAATGCGGACGACGCTTGACTTCGTAATAGATTTTACCAATATATTCACCTAAAATACCGATGGAAATCAACTGAACTCCACTAAAGAGGATAATAGCCGCGATGGTGGTAAAGTAGCCACTCACATTGTGACCTGGATTGGCAAAGTATTGGTAAAACTCAAACAGGAGATAAATAAAGGCCAAACCCAGACTGAAAAAACCAAACTGGATACAGACCCGCAGAGGCTTGTCGTTAAAGGAAATAATCCCCTGAATAGCGTAGTTAAGGGATTTTTTAAAGCCAAACTTACTCTTCCCTGCTTCTCTAACCTGATTCTTGTAGGGGATGACCTTTTCCTTAAAGCCAATCCACTCGTAGAGTCCCTTGTTGAAGCGATTATACTCTGGAAGGGCCAAGAAGGTATCCACTGCCCGTCTGCTCAGAAGCCTCAGCTCTGATTTGCCATCTGTCAGCTTGACATCCATAGAATGGTTAGACACATCATAAAAGAGGCGCGCAAAAAGACTAGCTAGTTTGGACTCCCCTTCACGGTCTCGTTGACCACTGACAATGTCATAACCTTCCTGATAGGCCGCTACAAACTGCGGGATTAGATAGGGCGGATGTTGCAGGTCTCCATCCATGACCATGACCGCGTCCCCCGTAGCATACTTAAACCCAGCCAAGATACCGCCTTCACGGCCAAAGTTCCGGCTAAGACTGATGTAGCGGACCCGCTCATCTGAGTTGGCCAGGTCTTGCATGATGGCAAAGGTACGATCCTTGGACCCATCATCAATATAAAGCAATTCATAGTCATCTAATTCTCGACCCAGCATACTCTCGAGTTTCTCAGACATTGCTGCATGAGTCTTCTTGATCATCTTTTCTTCATTATAAAAAGTTATCAATAATGATAATTTCATCTTTTCTCCTTTTCAATCATTCTCTAACCAAAAAGAACTGATTGCTTATTCCTGTAAAAAAGAGAGAATTGCTCCATTCTCTCTTATTTAATTTCTTCACAAACTTCGTTTGAAAAGACTTTTTCTGATATATTGCAACTATACTCTTTGTTTATCAAATTGAGTGAAGTGAATTTCATAACAGCATGTATATTATATCACAATCCAGTGATATTACAATATCTCAACCCTTATTCTACCATATTTCAACCACTTTTTTCTACCGAAATGAATGACGGCCAATCAAAAAAATAGTAAGCCTTCAAATAGATTTTCTACTCAGACTCGACTGCTCTCATAGAGGACTATTGACAGAAGAAAGAGCAGGCGGTATACTAAAATGAAGTGTGCTTTCTACACTTTTACTACAATTATTTGAGGATGAAACATGTTTAGCCGTTTACGATCACTAAAAGTACCTTTTATGATACCCAGCAAGGATACCGTATTTCTACATCTTGCAAATGGTTATCTAATCTATGCCATCATTAGCCTATTGGTACTTCCCACAGAGACTCTTTTTATAGATTTAAAGGCGATTATACCGTTTCTCTTTGGCCTTTTCTTTGTCCTACTGATGGGTTTTTGTAGCCATGTACTCAACCTCCGCTACGAAAAGTATCAGCCGCAACCAGCCTTTGTCGGATTGATTACTGCCTATCTCGTCCTAGCCATTATCAAAAGCCCTTCTCTTCTCATCGATACTGGATTTTTCCTTCTTGGTTTTGCAGTCTATGCCAAGCTCTCCTGGGAAAAAAATAGGTACCGTCAAATCCTCCCCTTGGGCTTGCTGTTGACCTTACCGAGAGTCGCTTATCTAATTTACCACCCAGCACCCCTTGATCTCAAACGCTTTGTCATTGACAGCAACAACTGGAATCTTAACCGCATCTGGATGATTCTCATTTGCATCATCTATGCCACCTGTGCCTATTTATTGCTCTCTCGCTTACCTGACCGACTTTTTTCAAAAGCCCTCAAAAGTCAAAAAGTTTCTCGCATTCTCTTAGGAACCGTTGGTTTCTTGGGCCTCATTTATGTTGCCTATCTCTGCATCGTCAGCGCCTACAATGTCACTACCTTATCTGTTTCCACCTTTGACATCGGAATTTTCACTCAGATGTTTGAAAGTATGAAACGAGATTTTTCACAGGTCACCACCCTTGAGCGTGACAAATTCATGTCTCACTTTGGTGTCCATATTTCACCCATCTACTATCTTCTGCTCCCTTTTTACTACCTTTTCCCTTACGGAGAAACATTGGAAATCCTGCAAGTCCTAGTTGTTTTTTCAGGTGTAATTCCTCTTTATCTCATCCTGAAAAAGATGGATTTCCCAATCTTCACCAAACCACTGATCCTCCTCTGGTTTTTTGTCACCCCTGCTCTGACAACTGCCGGTGCTTACCACCTACATGAAAACTGCTTCCTGGTTCCTCTCCTACTCTGGGTGATTTACGCCAACATGAGCCATTGGAAATGGGGGCTAGGGCTGGTTGTACTCCTGACCCTGATGATTAAAGAGGATGCTTTTATCTATGTAGTCAGTATCGGACTCTACTTCCTCCTACAAAAACGCTTTGTTCTGACCAAGGGCGCAAAGATACGAATCATCCTCAGCCAGCTGATTTTTCCAGTCCTGTATTTTGGACTTTGCCTCCTGATTCTCAACCAGTTTGGGGAAGGAGCTATGGTCAGTCGCTTTGCAAATTTCTTACTTCCAGATCAAGAAGGCTTACGCAAGGTTTTGGAAAATATCTTCTTAAATCCGACTTATACCTTTGCTAGTTTCTTTAGCCAGGCCAAATTGAAATATATTTTCATCCTCTTTTTGAGCCAAGCCTTCCTCCCTATCCTGCAAAAGGAATGGGCCAACTACTTACTCTTTATCCCCCTTGTGGTCATCAATCTGTTATCAGACTGGATTTATCAAGTCGATTTTGGTTTCCAGTACAGCTATGGCACCAATATTCTGACCCTCTTCTTATCTATCCTGGCCTTAGAGGCCCTTTGGCAGCGATTTAGCCAATCAGGAAACCAGATTTTAGCCAGCAAGCGGATTGTCAGCCTCATTTCTATTGCCAGCATCTTCTCTGCCGGCATCCTCTATGCCCATATCAACGGTTGGCATCATAATGCCCTCAGCTACTTCCGAGATCGCCAAAGGTTTGATGATATCCAATATACTTTATCCACGGTACCAAGAGACAAGGCTGTTTTGGCCTTTCATTCCTACACCGTTGCACTTCGCTCTGTCCCAGAGCTCTATGATGTTTTCTATCATAATGAACAAAAGTACGATGACAAGATTGATATAATCGTCGTACCCCGCTCTATCACGGAAAACACTGACAGCAAGGAGCATGAAGTGATATCCCTTTATCTTGAAAAAGGCTATAAAGAGGGTGCGCAGTCTACAAAGCAAGTCCTCATTTTAGAAAAACCAAATCCTTAATAAAGCTAGCACCCTCCAACCTAAAGGGTGCTATTTTATTGACTTTTTTCCAGAACAACAAAAAGAGAGACATTGGTCTCTCTTTAGTCAGCTATTAAGCTTTTTTCGATTTACGATACAATACAGTTGCCATACCGGCAACGCTCATCAAAGCAAATCCAACAAGGCTTGTCACCAAACCGCTCTCTTCACCAGTTTTTGGCAAAGTTCTACCTTTTTTACCACCTGCTGGTGGAGGAGTTACGCCTGTAGTCGTACCGGGTACGTCTACAGTAGTAGCTGCGGTTGTGGTCACACTTGTAGTTGGAGCCACAGTCGTGGTAGATGCTACAGTTGTAGTTGCTGCCGCTGTTGTCGTTGGCTCCACTGTTGTGGTAGTCGCTGCCACGGTAGTCGTTGGTTCTACTGTTGTGGTAGTCGCTGCCACGGTAGTCGTTGGTTCTACTGTTGTGGTAGTCGCTGCCACGGTAGTCGTTGGTTCTACTGTTGTGGTAGT
>NZ_JBHCHN010000011.1:0-20918 GCF_041802885.1 Streptococcus sp. | reverse complement strand
GGAACAAGCCATCACGGATTATATTTTTTACTACAACAACAAGCGCATTAAAGCAAAACTAAAAGGACTTAGTCCTGTTCAGTACAGAACTAAATCCTTTCACTAATTATTTTTTGTCTAACTTTTTGGGGGCAGTACATTTCTGCCTATCCTCTTTTTTATTATTTGGGTTGGTGGGGAGTACCAGTTTTTCTTCTAGAATGGATAATCACCATGCGTTTTGCTCTTAGAATTGAAAAATTTAAAAAGACCTATGATGTGCAGACCTATCGGCAAATCGTAGCTATCACAAATGGTGAAACATTGGATACCATCCAAAGGGCTGAAGAAAGGGGTAAATATCCCTACCAAAAAGTTTTGCTAGTCTTGGTTTTTACACTTGCTTCCGGGCTACTGGCTTGGTTGACAAGTGTCGTTCTTCGTCTTCTATTCTAAAAAACCAGACCCTGCGAGGGTCTGGTTTGTACATATTCTCATTTCCCCCTTCTCTCTGATTGAAGTATCAGGGCCAGTAGCCAGATAAAGAGGATGCCTGCACCAATCAGCAAGGTATTGGCCAGGGCTTGCTGATTTTCTTGAAAACTCAGTAAACTGCCGCCCAGTATAAGGGCGAGAAAGAGGACGCTGAGGACCAGGCGATTGGCCAGCTTTTGGACTTGATGAAAGCGGGCCGGATAATCCACCATATCGTGGTTGATGAGGATGCGGCCGTTGAGGATTTGCTCCATGAGCTGATTGAGCCGCCTGGGGATACTCTTGCCATTGCGCAAAAGGTAGAGCAACTCGATGAGGAGGGTGTCGCGGTTGAGGACCTGGCTCAGGATGTCGGTTTTCATATTTTCCATGAAATACTTCTTGGCCAGGGTCATCAAGTCCACATCCGGTGCTAGCTCGCGGAAGACGCCCTCGATTTGCAGCGCAGCTTTTCCCAAAATGGTGATACCGGGGTCAGCCTGCAAGTCATGTTTTTGGAAAATCTGCAGAAGGTCCTCCACCAGGTCTGAGAGGGAAAGGAGTCCCAGGTTGATGCTGCCATATCGGGTCATCATCCGCTCAATATCCCGCCCGAGTTGGGTCATGTTGACCTGTTTTTCCGAGGTCGTCATGGCCAGTACAGCTCTGGTCATCCCATCTACATCTTGGGAGGTAAAGCTGGTGAGGATGTCATTGAGGGTGATGCGAATCCCTTCTTCCAAGTGGCCCATGATGCCGAAGTCGATGAAGAAAATCTTCCCTTCATGGATGATGAGATTGCCGGGATGGGGGTCCCCGTGGAAATAACCGTCCTTAAAGACCTGCTTGATAAAGCTGAGCATGAGTTTTTGCCCCATATCTTCCAAATCATAGCCAGCAGCCAGTAGTTCCTGGTAGTGGTTGATACGGATGCCTGGGATGTAGGATTCTACCAGCATCTGACTGGTGGTAAAGTCCTCAAAAACCTTTGGGACGCCGATGCAGGCGATGTCGGCATTTTCTCGGGCAAAATCCCTGAGATGCTGGGCCTCGTTGCGGAAATCAATCTCCGCCTCGATGGATGCCTGTAACTGGGACAGGACCTTGGGTAAATCTACCATAGGAATCCAGGAAGCAGGTACCCTTCTGGCCAATTTGACCAAGAGGGCCAGGTCTTCCCGAGTCTGAGCCGCTAGATTGGGCCGCTGGATTTTGACGATGACTTCCTGTCCATCCAAGAGCCTGGCCCGGTGTGTCTGGGCGACCGATGCGGATGCCAAAGGCTCCTCCTCCAGTTTGGAAAAGACCGCAGAAAAGGGCTGGCCCAGCTCCTTTTCAATGGCTGCTAGGGCCACCTCCTTGGGCATAGGAGGGACATCATCCTGCAATTTCTCCAGCTCCCGGATGTAGTTCTCTGGCAACAAATCACTCCTGGTGGATAGGATTTGCCCGATCTTCACAAAACTGGGTCCCAAGAGTTCAAAGGCCAGGCGCAGTTTGACTGGAGTGGTCTGGTCATCTAGGGGAGCCTTTTTTTCCTTCAAATGGGTCAATCCCACTCTGCCAAAAACAGTTAGAATCTCCCCTAAACGCTTGTGAGACATAGGATTTTCCGTCCTTACTCGTCAGACTTGGACTGCTTCAACTCTTCCAAGAGAGCATCCAGTTTCCCTTCCAAACGCTGCAAATCCTCCTTGGTTGCATATTGGAGGCTCTGGGATTTTTCCTTGATCTGACCCAGCAAATCCTTGGCTTCCTCCTGGCTTCTACGTTTGAGTTCAGATTGGAGTTCCTTGCCTTCGTCCAGGGTCAGGCGACCCTTGTCCATCAATTCTTTGACAAATTTTTCGGCCTTATCATAGGTCATAGCAGTCAGGCCGATGCCTGCCAATAACACTTTTTTGAGTTCATCCATGATGAGCACCTCCTTGTATTTTCTACCTCTATCTTAGCACTTTCTCAGGAAAAAACCAGCAAAAAAGTGAAAACGATTGCAAATAAACAGAAAAACTTCCTCCGTTGCCTTGATAGAAAGAGTAAAAGACAGAATATTGCTGTTTTTACAAAAAATAATCAGATATATTAGTTTTGTGGTATAATCTTAAATAGAAAAGGAGATACTATGAAATTATCAAATCTATCTAACAAAGCAAAGCTAGCGATGGCTGCAGGAGTGGGTGTGCTGGTTGTTGGCACAGGTGTCGGACTCTACGCAACTCAGTTTAGTAGCCCGAAGAATGTCTTTTTATCCAGACTACAGGAACGTACTTCAGCTGGCAAGTTGACTCAAGACTACGAAGTAGCGCTCAAAACATCTGGGACTGCCGACACTTCAAAGATTGACGGTATTTCTATAAATGGACAATCGACGACAGATGGAAAAAATGCTGAATTAACCGTCAATATTGGTGGTTTGGACCGTTTTGGAATCAACGTTGACGAAATGCATTTTGTCCTGTACGAAAATATCATCTATATCAATGCTAGTGTATTCTTTGATTTCATGACAAGTCGATTTGGTACAGATGCAAAAGTAGCAAAAGATGAGTATATTGCCTTATATGACCTTGTTGAAACGATAACTTCTAGCGACACTTACTCCTATGAAGTAAAATCTCCTAATGAGTTGAGCAAAGAAGTATCAGCAGCGGTGGGGAATTATCTGAAATCTTTGGACGATAAGAAGTTTCTGAAAGAAAAGGATACAGACTATGTGACATTAAAATTGGAAGAGATAGAAATAAAAGAACTGTTCAAAACGATTCTTGAAACCTTGGCCAACAGTAAAAACTACATGGGAGATAAAGAGGCGATAAAAGATACCTTGAAGACTTTTGATGAGGACTTTGATAAAGCAGCAAAATCTGTAGACCTATCCGTTACAATCAGTGAAGGAAAAGGAAAGGGAGATAGTAAAACGGAGTTCTCTTATACTTCTGATGAATATGGTTCAGGAAGTGTGACTGTCACCACAGATGGAAAAGACTACCAGTCTCCAGAAAAGCCAAAGAAAGTCATTGAAAGAAAACAATTAGAAGATAAAATTCAATCAATATATGGCTATTGATCACATGACTGAAGCGATGGTAGGTTTGTTTACTATCGCTACTCAACAAATAAAAAAGGACCGGCTGGTCCTTTTTCTCTATTTTCCTCCGTAAACTTCGGTCTGATGAGCCGCCTGCCAGAGGCCTAGCGAACCTTGGCAGAATCACGGGAGAAAAATCCAGATGTCCTAAACGACTATTATGCCATCCTTATCGATGAAAAAAGGGGCGGATTTGAGTCCGTCAAGGACCGCTATCTAGCGCTGGTCCAGAATCATGCAAAGGATTGGCGGGTCCTCTTTTCAGTGGCCAATGCCCTCTCTCAAAATGGGGCCTACGCGCTGGCCATCCCCATCTGGGAAAAGGCCTTTGATGCCCAGGAAAAGCCCCGCTATACCGACTATTACGAATCCATTGCCCAGTGTCATATCCTTTTGGGGCAAAAGAAGGAGGCCATCCAGGCCTACAAAAAAGTCCTTCAGATTCTGAAGGGGGAATGGCAGATTAAGTTTGGTGCTTCCGTGGACCGCATCAATGAAAAGATTCAAAAGCTGGCCCAATCCTAGCTTCCAAACTGTTCATTTCAATAGGTCCAGATAATATTGGGCCATGGTCATCTCATCCAGCCCTTTGCCATCTTGCAGCCACCAGGTCACGGTTTCCACAAAGCTGGCGGTCACATGTTTTTTTAAAAAGTCCTTGGGCAGATGGACCTTTTGACTCAAGATATGGGCCTCCACCATGGGGAAGAGATAGATTTCTAATTGGTCCTTCAAGCGCTTAATGAAATAGCTGTTGTTAGATAGGAGCAGGGTCGCAATCTTATCCTGATTTCGCTTAAAATGCAGAAAAAGATGGGCCAGCAGCTCATAAAGGGTCATCTCTTTCTGGTAACCGACAAAGGTATGCTCAAAAAGATCCTGGCAAACCTCCTCCAAAAGGGCTTCCTTGGTTTCAAAATGGGCATAGAAGGTGGAGCGACCAACATTGGCCTCATCAATCAGCTCCTGAACGGTGATTTTTTCATAGCTCTTTTGATTTAACAGGGTAATAAAGGCTCGGTAGATGGCCTGGCGAGATTTTTGAATACGTCTATCCATGTCTTTTTCCGTACAGTTTTTAAAAAGTGTTCGAAAACAAACATTTCTCTGAAACTGCTTCTTGTATCCTTTCCCAAAATAGAAGATAATAATATCGAACAAGATGTTCTATATCGTACTCACTATACTATAACATATTTTGGAGGAAAAAATGAAATCAGAGAAGAGAATGCTCATCGCCTTTTGGCTCAATTTTTCCTTTGCTCTATTGGAGGCCATCTTTGGCTTCTTATTCCGCTCCAGTGCGGTGATAGCAGATGCAGTCCATGATTTGGGAGATGCCCTAGCCATCGGTCTGTCCGCCTATCTGGAAAAACTTTCCAAGAAAAAAGGGGACAAAAAGTACAGCCTGGGTTACAAGCGCTTTAGCCTGCTTGGGGCTATTTTGACAGCCTCCATCCTCATTTTTGGTTCCCTCTTTATTCTCCTGGAAAATGTGCCCAAATTATGGGCCCCAGAGAAGGTCAACTACCAGGGCATGCTGGTTCTGGGTCTGGTAGCCATAGCCATTAACCTCTTGGCAAGCCAGTTGGTTCACCATGGCCATAGCCACAATGAATCCATGCTCAGCCTCCACTTTTTAGAGGATACCCTGGGCTGGTTGGCGGTTATCCTAGTCTCCATCGTCCTTCATTTTACAGACTGGTATTTCCTAGATCCCCTCCTGTCTCTCTGCATAGCCGGCTATATCCTGAGTCAGGCCCTGCCGCCCTTCTGGAAAAATATGAAGATTTTCCTGGAACATGTGCCAGAAGATGTGGACCTGCCAGCCTTTGAAACAGACATCCTGGCCCTGGACAATGTCCAAGCCATCACCCAGCTCAATGTCTGGACGACAGATGGACGAGAAAAGTTTGCCATGCTCCACATTTGCCCTCGGGACATGGCTCAAAGCTTGACCAGCAAGGAAGACCTGCGCAGGCTGGCCAAGAGTCACGGGATTACCCATCTAACCATTGAATTTGACCAGAGCCTCCAGGAACACGAAGCCCATCAGACAGAAGTTTGAAGATTAAAATAAAAAAGGACCAGCCGGTCCTTTTTCTGATATGGGAACAGTCATCCTTATCCTGTCACCGCTAGCCTGTCTTCTTCATCTAGGTTCTTGACCAATGTAAAGGCGTAGTAGGCCAGATTGAGGTTGATGCTTCCAAGCAGTGGGAAAACCCAGTCTCCCTCAAGCGGAGAATTCCAGATAAAATGAATGAGAACGGGAGCTAGAAGAAGGCAGACAGCCTTCAGCCCAGAAAGGACAGGGGCTTTCTTGATGAGGGCAATCAAACCCACTCCAAAGAGGATGCTAAAGGCCATGTGGCCGCCCAGAGCATTGGCCACCCGCTCAAAGGCAATGGCAAAGCCCGTATTGGTCTCACCAAAGGTACTTTGGAAAATGTAGGCCCAGTCCTCCAAGACCTGAAAGCCAAAGCCAGAAATCATCCCAACGATAAAGGCCTCTTTTAGGGAAATCCCTCTACACAGCCAATAAACCAAGAGAACCACGGCCCCCTTTGCCACTTCCTCTGCAAAAGGCGCAGTCAGGGCTGCCCCCCAGGCATTTAAAATCTCATCTGGCACCTTCAAAGAAAACAAGGCGTAGGAAATCAAGGAATTTCCTTGGCCGCCTAGGTACAAGGGCAGGGTAAAGGCAAGGATATAGCTAAGCAGCAGGACCTTGCCAGAAACAGCCAATCGTTTTGCTAAATATTGGATAAAAAATGCTATCGGTACAGCGTAGAGTAAGACCATAGCCGAAGCCGTCAAAAAAGAGGGATATAAGGCTGCGGGCATGTCGCCCTCTGAAAATTGGATCACATAATCCCGAAAGCCCATAAAGACTAGGGCTAGAGTGATCACGATGAGCAGTCTGCGTCCAAAAGGGTTGTTTCTATTCTTCATTTAAAATCCTCCATGAATCTACAAAATAACATACCGTCGCAGCAGTATATGTCTATTATAAGGGAGGCTTCTACCATCTATCTGTCCTTCATCTGTTCTTTTTCTGTTTTTTCTTGGACAAAAGGGCATTTTAAAAAGGCAGCTTGATGATCAAGTTGCCTTTGGTTTAAAGCACAATTATTTAATGTAAAAGAGCAGGATTCCAATTTGAGAAATCAGGTTAACGCTGGCGTGGATGATCCAAGTGTTTATAATACTGAAGTGAGATCTATTGATAACCAGCCAGCCTAGCGCGTAGGCGATTGGAAAGGTCATCAGACCGATGACTGCCATTGGCAAGAGACCATAGTTTTTCAGCGCTGGGAGGTGCATGAGAGAAAACAGAAGCGCCTGTGCCACATTGGCTTTTTGAGGACTGGTGAACTGTCTGAAGGTATTTAGGAGAGAGCCTCTAAAAAGTATCTCTTCGGTGAGGGAGGTTTGGATAACCGCCCAAAGCAAGATGACAAGAAGGGTCTGAACATCCAGTCCATTTGCAAGATAGGCCTTGACGGTCAGAGCATCGGCATTGTTCATTTGACCACCCTGATAAAGCCAGCCGACAGGCAGCAGAGTAATCAACAAATAACTGACCGAAATGAGCAAAATGGCTTTATAATCAATAGCTGTTTTTTTAAGACCAATCCATTCTAAATAAGGCCGCCTATTTTTTTGAAAGATTACTTTTAAAACCAAAGCTAAGAGCAAGACAATGGCTAATTGCAGCAAAGAACTGATCATTTGATTAACAATATACATGGTTCTGCCTTCCTTTCTTCATTGATGCTTCTAAGACTATTATAGCATAAAAACAAAGTATAAAAGAGGAGTAAATTTAAGATTGACGGCTGTGCCCAAGTTTATAGAAGATGCCTAGGAGGGTGACTGATTGAAGCAGATAAGTATGGCTACCATGAGGTTTCGGGTATATCTGCCTATAAAGTCTTTTCTTGAGAACAAGTGAAAATACACTGGGGAAGTCAGAAAAATTTTTGACAAAATATAGTATTGTGGAGTAAAATAAGAATAGAAATACATCAATTTTTTTTGATATGAGGTGAAGATGGTGAAAAATTTTCAAGGAGAGGCGATGCTCTTTAAGGCCCTGTCTGATGAAAAACGCCTGCAAATTCTAGACATTTTGAAGGATGGGGAGCGCTGTGCCTGTGTACTGACAGAAGAGCTTGGCATCGCCCAACCAGCCCTCTCCTATCATATGAAAATCCTCTGCCAATCAGGCCTGGTTACCAGCAGACAAGAGGGAAAGTGGAAGCACTACCGGCTCAGCCAATCAGGCAGAGGCAAGGCCCTGGCCAGTCTTAAAAAGGTTATTCATTTTCAGGCACCAGAGCAGCAGTGTCATTGCCAAAAAAAGTCATCCTAGATATGACTTTCTATTTTAGGGGATATATCAAAATTTTTTGATATATGATGAGAAAGGAGGGAACTTATGTGGACATTTTTTCAAGAACACGTTCTGGGAATGAAGTGGCTCAATGAGCTGGTGGGGGAGGGTCTGACGCGAATGGGGGTAGATGTGACTTCCAGATGGGGAGGCAGTTTGCAGTTCTTCCTCTATGATGTCATCAAGATTAGCATCCTGCTCTGTTTCATTATCTTTTTGATTTCCTACATCCAAAGCTACTTTCCGCCTGAGCGGAGTCGGAGGATTTTGGGGCGCTTTAAGGGTTTAACTGCCCACATCATCTCGGCCTTATTAGGAACCGTCACCCCTTTTTGCTCCTGCTCCTCCATCCCTCTTTTCATGGGCTTCAATAGCGCAGGCTTGCCAATTGGTGTTACCTTTTCCTTCCTGATTTCCTCTCCCATGGTGGACTTGGGAAGCCTGGTTTTATTGATGAGTATTTTTGGCAGCAAAATCGCAGTGGCCTATGTTCTTTTGGGTCTAGTCATCGCAGTACTGGGCGGGCTTGTGATTGAACAATTGGGGATGGAGCGCCACCTTGAAGACTTTGTCAAGCAGGCCCATGTTCCCTTGGCTGAAAGTGAGACCATGTCCAATCAAGACAGGTTCCATTTTGCCAAAGAACAGATGAGCGAAACCTTTCGGAAGGTCTTCCCCTATGTCCTGGTGGGAGTGGGCATCGGAGCCTTGATTCACAATTGGATCCCAGAAAGTCTGGTGACAAAACTTTTGGGCAGCCAGAATCCCTTTGGGATCATCTTGGCCACCCTCATCGGCATCCCCATGTATGCGGACATCTTCGGCTCCATACCAGTCGCAGAAGCCCTGTTGAGCAAGGGGGCCCAGCTGGGAACGGTCCTGTCCTTCATGATGGCTGTGACCACCCTGAGCCTGCCTTCCTTGATCATGCTGAAAAGGGCTATTAAACCACCCCTTCTGGCTCTCTTTGTAGCCATCTGCTTAGTCGGGATTGTCTTAGTGGGCTATCTCTTTAACTTCTTGCAACAAATTATGATTTTTTAGGAGGAAACGATCATGACAATTGCCAGCAAAAATCAGGAAAACAATCCTGTTATTTTTAAGGTTCTGGGTTCAGGCTGCAAAAAGTGCAACCAACTGGAAGCCAATGTAGAGGCGGCCTGCCAGGCTCTCAAGCTAGATGCCAGTATCGAGCACGTAAGAGACTTTGTGGTTATATCTAGCTACGGGGTCCTATCCACCCCAGCCCTTGTCTTAAACGAAGAACTGGTATCCTCCGGCAAACTATTGACGGTAGAAGATATCAAAACCATTGTGAAGGAGAAAACCAATGTCCCAGAAGCCTAAAGTTGCCTTTGTCTGTGTCCACAATTCCTGCCGCAGCCAGATGGCAGAAGCCCTTGCCAAAGCCCACTATGCCCATCTCTTTGAAGCCTATTCCGCAGGAACCGAGACCAAGCCACAAATCAACCAAGATGCCGTCCGCATCATGAAAGAAAAGTTTGGCATCGACATGGAGACAGACCAGTATTCCAAACTGGTGGAGGAATTGCCAGCCATTGACATTGTCATCACCATGGGCTGCAATGTAGACTGCCCTTACCTTCCCTGCTGCCACAGAGAAGACTGGGGCTTAGATGACCCAAGTGGGAAAGAAGATCAAGCCTTTTTAGAGGTCATCTCAAAGATTGAAACCAAATTGCAGGCCCTAAGCAAGAGCCCCCTGATAGTTGGTGGGGTGAAGTAGACAACGACAAAGAAACCACTATAATTTAGGAACTTAGGTGGTTATTGACAATAGGCTAGTCTCTGGCAGGGTTACAGATATTGAGAAGCGACAAACGCACCAATTTTGGTGCGTTTGCTCATTTTTATGGTATAATGAAAGTAAATATGAGGAGGTTCTTTTCTATGATTGGAGACAATATAAAATCATTACGACGTAAACATCATTTGACGCAACCCGAATTTGCAGAAATGGTTGGAATTTCACGCAATAGCCTGAGTCGTTATGAAAATGGCACCAGCACTGTGTCAACAGAACTCATCGATCGTATTTGTCAGAAATTTAACGTTTCTTATGTTGATATTGTCGGGGAGGATAAGATGCTAACACCTGTTGAAGATTACCAATTGACCTTAAAAGTAGAAGTGATAAAAGAACGTGGGTCAGCCATTTTATCACAGCTCTATAGATACCAGGATAGTCAGGATATTGCTTTTGATGATGAAGCCAATCCTTGGATTTTGATGAGTGATGATTTGGCCGAATTAATCAATACGAAAATTTACCTTGTCGATACTTTCGATGAAATCGAGCGTTACAATGGCTATTTAGATGGTATCGAGCGGATGTTAGACATGGTGAATCATCGGGTGGTAGCCTAATGAGATTGGAAGAATTTAGTGAGGCTGAGTTTCAGAAGGCCTTACAGCGAACCATTCGGGCTTTAACCCGAGGAAAGACGATTCCAGATCAACCGAAAGCTATCTTACTTGGTGGACAAAGCGGAGCAGGTAAGACGACTATTCATCGTATCAAGCAAAAGGAATTTCAAGGCAATATCATTATCATCGATGGTGATAGCTACCGTTCTCAGCATCCCAATTACTTAGCCCTGCAAGAAAAGTATGGCAAGGACAGCGTGGACTATACTAAGGGATTTGCAGGAAAAATGGTAGAGCATCTGGTTGATGAACTTAGCACACAAGGTTATCATTTGCTGATTGAAGGGACTTTGCGTACCACTCAAGTTCCTCGTCAGACTGCTCAATTATTAGCTTCTAAAGGTTACCAAGTTTCTTTGGCTGTAATTGGTACCAAACCAGAGCTTTCTTATCTCAGCACCTTGATTCGTTACGAAGAGCTTTATGCCATCGATCCCAATCAGGCCAGGGCAACACCAAAAGAACACCATGATGGGATTGTTGAGAACTTGGTTGATAACCTAAGGGAGCTTGAAAGCGATAAACTCTTTGACCGTATCCAAATTTACCAAAGAGACAGGACTTGCATCTACGATTCCAAAACTGATGAAGGTTTCGCAGCAGAAGTGTTACAAGAATGCCTCTTTGGAAAATGGAGTAAGGTTGAGGAGGAGATGTTGAAGATGGGACAGGAACTGTTCAGAGATTTGTGTTGGAAGAACGGTAGTAGTGGTAGCTTCAAAAATCATATTTAGGTTAGATAATTAATTGGAAATTCAAGAAATGGTCGTAGAAAGTGATATAATAAAAGTTAGATATAACAAAATAATTTAAGGAGAAAATTTATGGCTACCTTGCAGTCACAGTTTATTAAATTTCACGACACCATTAAGCTAGACGCTGTTGATAAAAAGGTTTTAATCGACAAACGTAAAGAGGTTGAAGAAGTAATTATCAATGGTGTTTCAGAATTTGGAAAAAGCTTTTTCAACCAAGGAAGCTACTCAACTTACACAGGTATTTTGCCAATCGATGAAGGAGATTATGACTTAGATAGAGGTTTAAAAATCGATGTTGATAGACATTCGAATTCTCCTAAAGAGGTAAAGAAATTTATCTTTGAGGCACTAGCCTCCGAATTTGGTGAAAATAGAGTCAAAGTAAAAAATCCATGTGTGACAGTATCGTTTCCTGAAGATAATGTTCACATTGATATAGCGGTGTATTGTACTGAAAATGATAACTATTTTTTAGCCAGAGGAAAACTTAATAGTACTGACGAAAACATTAAATGGGAGGAAGCAGACCCTGTAGAATTAACTAAAAAAATTAATAATGCTATGGAGAGCTCCGAAGACAGAAACCAATTTCGGAGAGTAATTCGTTACTTAAAAAGATGGAAAGATCTCAAATTTAAAAATCAAGATAATAGACCGACAGGCATTGGGATTTCAGTTTTTGCTATCAATAATTTTTCTGTAAGCAAAAAAGTAGACTATTTATCTGGAAACACTACTTATGATGATATTTCAGCTTTAAGAAATTTAGTAAGTACTATGATTAATTCATTTTCGGATACATATGATGTTGATAGGAGCTTATTTTATCCGAGATTAGAGGTTTTCTTACCGGTTAAGCCGTATACTGATGTATATGAAAAGGTCTCAAATATACAAATGGAGGCCTTTAAGAATAAATTAGAAAAATTAAGAGCCTCACTAGATGAGGCAATAGATTCTACTGATTTAAGTGAGTCCACAAAAATATTGAGTAAACAGTTTGGTGACGATTTTCCTCTTATTGAGCAAAATGAGACAGCAGAAAACTTTGGTACTCGGGCTATTATCAGTGATTATCCAAGTGCTTAGAGGAGAGTATGTTAGAAAAAAAAGAAATATTCCAGATGTACTTTGAAAACATACCTTCAGAGAGCTCGGAGTTCGAAGATAAGGAATGCTACTTTTATCAATATAAAAAATTCACCTTAAAAATTATCGTTTCTAATGACTTTCCACACTCACTTCCTGAATTTTATCTTTCAAATTATATGAATTTTAATAAATGGTATAGCCATGTCGGTTCCGAAGGGAAATTGTGTTACATTTCAGAAGATAATTTAATTTGGGACTTTAACAATCCACGTAGATTATTGAAAGATTGCTGTGAAAAAGTAAAGGAATTATTGGATAGTTGGGATACACCAAAAATGACCGAAGAGCTCAGGAAAGAGTTTTTATCATATTGGCAGATTAGTTGTTTGAATTCAAAAACAAAATATATAGCCATTCGAAGTTACTTATCTAGGGTCGGTTCATTTGAGAAACATGAATTAGTTCTATCGGATCAGAAAGGCTATCTTTTTAATTATGGTTCACAACTCAAAGAGAGTGTTGCGCCACATTCTAAAAAAAGCAGTGATGTTTATATACTTCCACTTAAAGATTCGACTTCTGTGATTCCTCCTAATCCCTTGAATGAACTAACAGAAGCAACATTTAAGAAAATGATTACAGGAAATTTATCTTCGGGCGTTAGACACCGCTTCCAAAAGTGGTGTAAAACGAAACGAAAGTCATTCATATTAATTTTATCACTTCCTATATCTGATAATGATAATGTTTTGTTTGGTGCGCGTTTTGAGTCTAGAACTTCCAAATATCCATTTAAAATTGATAATAAGGTACCACAAAAAAATAAAGATAGAAAAAAAATGGGTTCTAAGGCTAAAAAATCAAAAAATGGGAGTTTCAAGATTACTCCAGTATATATTACAAGATTCGACAAGGAGTATAGAGTGAGTAGGACATCCCAAGAATATGATTTTCTGAATAAAAAAGTAGTAATTGTTGGACTTGGATCTGTAGGATCATTTGTTGCAAACAATTTATCTAAAATGGGTATAGAGAAACTTCTTTTAATAGATCCTGATTTTTTAACGGTAGATAACATTTCAAGGCACTACTTAGGTATGGATAGTATAATAGATAATATTCAAAAAGTAGACGCTTTAGAAGATAGATTGAAAAAAGAAAATCCTGATTTAGAAATTGAATGTGAGGGTATCCGATTTCAAGAAATAGCTCGGAAGAATCCCAATTTATTTTATGAATATGATTTTGTTTTTTCTTGTGTCGGAGATACTAAAACTAATTTTGAAATTAATCATTTTTTCAGAAAGATTGGAAAAACGGTATTGTATTGCTGGTTAGATCCATATGGAGTTGGGTATCATAACCTACTAGTTTCTCCACAAAATAATGGATGCTATATGTGTATGAACTATGAAGATGGGCAACTTGTTAATAATAGAGCCTCTTTTGCAGAGAAAAATCAAATATTTGAAAAGCGTCTAGCTAGCTGTTATTCTTCATTTATTCCTTATAATGTTATTGCGCCTAGTTCTTTGGCAAATAAAGCTATAGAAGTATATTTACAGTACTTGGATGGGGAATTTTCTTCTGAAAACAGATTAGTATCAGAAATTGGTTCAGATAAACAGTTTGGAAAAGAAGGATTTACATATAGTGTTCGATACTACAATTGTTTAAAAAATAGTGATTTATTAAAGGTTTCATTAAGAACAAATACATCTTGTCCAGAGTGTAACGGAGAGTATAAAGTTGATATATGTAAATCTGAATAATAAATATCAAATTGTAATACCATCTGATATTTTTAATTCATTACTGGAATTTAGGCAACTGGGTTTGGAACCTGAAGCAGGCGGTATCTTTGTTGGTAAGAGACTTTTAAATAATTCGATATTTATTATAAATTTTTCAGGACCACAGGATAATGATGTAAGAAGTAGATTTAAATTCTCAAAAACTTCTCCATATCACCAGAAGTTTGCAGATGATTATTTTAGTAAAAGTTCAGGTTTTATAAGTTTAATTGGAGAATGGCATACCCATCCTGAAGATATACCTACTGCATCTTGTGTTGACATTAACTCATGGGAAAAAATTATCTCAGATAATGATGACAGGTTATTCTTTTTGATAGTTGGACTTCGGGCTGGTAGATTCTACTTTAGGGAATCAAATAAGTGGCAATCCACTCTAATCTATTTTAAGGATGTATAGATACGTATGAATCGAAAAAATAAATTATTTAAGAAATGCTTTTTTTGGTCTCAAAAATTTTATTTACCATTAGTATTAATTTTCATATTTCCAATTCTTATTTGCTATTTGATTGGGAAGAGTTTGACTCTAGTTGAAGTTGAAAAAATATCAAATACCAATTTTTTTACAAGAGCTATTTTTGAAATAACTCCTGATAATTCTACCGCTACTTATATCGTTCTTTATTTATTAATCTCTATTTCATTATTAATGATATTTAGAAAAAACAATGCGGAACGAACATTTAATGATGGTCATTCTGTATATCTTCATAACTGTTATAAGAGGCTGTGGATTGCAGCAAATATATTAGGCTATCGAAATTTACAACTTATAGGTGTCTCAATACCAATGCAGTTTGAACTTATTATTAATGGAGTTTTTTCAGAATTTATCTCTGAATCATCAGTTGTTCAATATGATGAATTTCAAGGAGAAATTATTGTTGAGTATCCAATTGAAAACAAGAAGAATAAAGTTGTCAATTTATTAGTATGTGATACATATGATATTCCTTTAGAAAAATTAGCAGCTGACTATTTGGAAAATACAACAGTAAAAATTTCATCGCAACGAAAGTATAGTGGTAACAGATATAATAATCCTCAATTAGTTAGCACAGTCAGAGAAGAGGTACAAAAAATAGTAAACACCTATAATGAGGTTAATCTGTTTATGACAACAAATCCTTTAAATACACAAAGAATTGTAGGAAAGTCATTTTTAACATTAGATAGATCAGGTTTTGGTAAAGTTTCGGTGATACAGATGGATGAAACCCAAATTTATAAAGATCCAATTGTAATATACGAAAATTAAATGGATGCCAATGGATGAGGATTATAACATTCTTCTTAGCATTCGACTGCATATTATTTCTCTGAGAGCTGTTTGGCTCTTTTTTCTTACCCTCATTTTCAATTCTGTGATACCTTTTCCAAATCATCTCTATTATCCTAATACCATTCCTAAGAAAATCAATCCTCGATTTTTCACTGGGGGTTTGAGGGCGAAGCCACCAAGTTATCTTATCGTTAGCTGTCAAAACTGGAAGGCTTTTATCAGCTGGCGATATGATTTTTTGAACATTTAAGGCACAATATCTAATCTCGTAAAAACTGTAGAAAGGACATCCTTGCAATAAATATGAAAGAATGTTCAATTTTCCAACATATTCTTGTGTATTTTTGGTATAATGTAAAAAAACAACAAAGGATTAAACATGAATAAACGAGAACGACTGGAAGAAATTACACGTTTGGTAAACAAAAAAGGTACAGTTAGAATTTCTGAGATTGTTGAATTGCTAAATGTTACTGATATGACCGTTCGACGTGATTTTATCGAATTGGAAGAGCAGGGGGTCTTAACCAAAATACACGGCGGTGCTAGAAGTAATAAGGCTTTTCAATATCGGGAATATTCCCATTCTGAGAAGCACATTCAAAATAAGGAAGCCAAGCAAGAGATAGCAGAAAGAGCTGCACAGCTGATAGAGAATGGTGATACGGTATTTTTAGGCCCTGGCACAACAGTTGCCTTTCTGGCTGAGGCCATTAAAAATCCTCGCCTCACTGTCATCACAAATTGTATGCCTGTTTTTACCATCTTATCTCAAAAAAAGACAGAAGATTTTCAGGTCTTTCTCCTTGGGGGAGAATATCGACAAGTGACAGAATCTTTTGTAGGAGAAATTACCAATACAAGTTTAGAAAAAATGCGATTTAGCAAGATTTTCTTTTCAGGTAATGGACTTAAGGGGACTGATGTCATGACCTCCACCCTCGCTGAAGCCTATACGCAAAATATTGCCATTAAACATTCTTTAGAAAAATATCTACTGCTAGATGCTTCGAAAATTGGAAAAGATGATTTTACTTCCTTTTGTGATTTGAATGATGTAACTGCTCTAGTGACAGATATGACTGCAAAGGATGAAAATTATCAATTATTACATAACCACATTGAAATTATTTCTACAAAATCATAAAGTTATCAAAACCAACAATAAAATGTTGGTTTTTTGTTTTCATATGAAAAAAATAAACAAAAATACAACAAAATATGTTGACTTTGTGTTTGTTTTGTTGTATAATTTAAACATAAAAAGCGAAAACGCTTTTTCTAAGTTTTGCAAAACAACGATTTTCTGCCACATATGGCTACAACTTTCTATTTTTGTTAGGAGATAGGTTATGACAATCATTATCGGTGCTGATCCAGCGGGCTCAAAACTAAAAGACGTTATTAAAGATTATTTGCTAGAAAAATCATATGACTTTAAAGATGTCAGTGATGGAAGTGATTTTGTTGATACAACTTTGGCGGTAGTTGCAGCAGTCAATCAAGAGGAAGGAAATCTTGGTATTGTGATTGATGCTTATGGTGTTGGTCCATTTATGACCGCAACTAAAGTCAAAGGCATGATCGCTGCAGAAGTTTCAGACGAACGTTCTGCCTATATGACAAGAGGGCACAACAATTCTCGCATTATTACAATCGGTAGTGAGATTGTAGGAGAAGGAATTGCTAAAAATATCGTCAAAGGATTTGTTGAAGGTGAGTATGATGGCGGCCGTCACCAAATTCGTGTCGACATGCTAAATAAAATGTGCTAATTGTTGTAAACAAAGGAGAATAAGAGATGAAAATTGCAATCGGTTGTGACCACATTGTAACCTATGAAAAAATCGCTGTGGTAGATTATTTGAAAAATCAAGGATATGAAGTCTTGGATTTTGGGACTTATGATAATGTCCGTACTCATTACCCAATCTTTGGTAAAAAAGTTGGCGAAGCTGTTGCAAGCGGACAAGCAGATTTGGGAATTTGTATCTGTGGAACAGGTGTTGGCATCAACAATGCAGTGAACAAGGTTCCTGGTGTTCGATCAGCTTTGGTTCGTGATATGACCTCCGCACTTTACGCTAAGGAAGAGTTAAATGCCAACGTCATTGGTTTTGGGGCTAAAATTACAGGCGAATTATTGATTTGCGACATCATTGAAGCCTTCATTAATGCAGAATACAAACCAACTGAAGAAAATAAACGTTTGATTGAAAAGATTGCTGCAGTTGAAACGCTCAATCAAGAGCAGGCTAATCCAGAGTTCTTCACGGAATTTCTTGAAAAGTGGGATCGTGGAGAATACCACGACTAGGAGGCTCACATGATTTTGACGATCACTTTAAATCCGTCAGTTGATATTGCCTATCAATTGGATACCTTTCATTTGGATACGGTCATTCGAGTAGAAAAAGTCCAAAAAACAGCTGGTGGCATGGGGCTTAATGTGACACGGGTTTTGAAACAAATCGGTGAAGATGTCGTGGCTACTGGTTTTATTGGTGGTGAGATTGGAAGCTATGTAAAGAAACAACTCACTCGAAATGATATTAAAAATTCCTTTGTGGAGATTGGGAATGAAACACGTAATTGCATTGCGGTTCTTCACGATGGTCAACAGACAGAGATTTTAGAACAAGGACCAACTATTCAAGAACATGAAGCCTTGAATTTTATTGAACACCTTGAAATCATCCTGAATAATGTAGATGTAGTTGTCATTTCAGGAAGCCTGCCCAAAGGACTTGCTAGCAACTATTATGTTGAGATTGTAGAACTTTGTAAAAAATGGGGCATAGCTGTTGTTTTGGATTGTTCTGGTGAGGCACTGAAGAAAGTTTTAGAAAGTCAGCAGAAACCAACTGTTATTAAGCCAAACACTGAAGAGTTATCACAGTTAATTGGCAAAAATGTCACAGATGATATTCAAGAATTGAAAGGAGTTCTGTCAGGTCAATTATTCCAAGGAATTGATTGGATAGTCGTATCCTTGGGTGCAAAGGGGGCTTTTGCCAAGCACAAAGACAAGTTCTACCGTGTGAAAATTCCAAAAATAAATGTCGTTAATCCAGTAGGCTCAGGTGATTCAACAGTTGCAGGAATAGCAGCTAGTTTGGCACATGCATTACCTGATGCAGAATTACTTAAAAAGGCTAATGTTTTGGGCATGCTAAATGCTCAGGAAGAACAGACAGGCTATGTCAACTTAGAACATTCAGAAGTATTGTATTCTCAAATTGAAGTCGAGGAGGTTTAAGATGGTATTAACAGCAGAAAAAAGAAAATATATGGAAAAAGTAAGCAATGAAGCAGGAGTCATTTCAGCTCTTGCCTTCGACCAACGTGGAGCCTTGAAAAAAATGATGGCAAAACATCAGTCAGAAGAACCTACTGTGGAGCAGATGGAAGAACTAAAAACTCTAGTTTCTGAAGAACTAACACAGTTTTCTTCTTCTATTCTTTTAGATCCGGAATTTGGCTTACCAGCTTCACGCGCCCGTGATGAACAATGTGGCTTACTTTTGGCTTATGAAAAAACAGGCTATGACACAAGCTCTACCAGTCGTTTGCCAGATTGCCTAGTAGAATGGTCTGTAAAACGACTAAAAGAAGAGGGAGCAGATGCCATTAAGTTTCTGCTTTACTATGATGTTGATGGTGATCCATACGTCAATCTTCAAAAGCAGGCCTATATTGAACGTTTGGGTTCAGAATGTCAGGCAGAAGGTTTGCCATTCTTCTTGGAAATTTTGAGCTACGATGAAACGATTGAAGACAATGCCAGTGTTGAATTTGCCAAAGTTAAACCTCGGAAAGTAAATGAAGCTATGAAAGTATTTTCTGACGAACGCTTTGGAGTAGATGTTCTCAAGGTAGAAGTACCTGTGAACATGAATTTTGTAGAAGGCTATGGAACAGGGGAAGTCGTTTATACAAAAGAAGAAGCAGCCGAACATTTCCGTCAACAAGAAGCATCAACTCATTTACCATACATTTATCTTAGTGCAGGTGTTTCAGCTAAGCTTTTCCAAGATACACTAGTGTTTGCACATGAAGCAGGTGCTAAATTTAACGGTGTTCTCTGCGGTCGTGCAACATGGGCTGGTGTTGTGCCCGTTTACATTGAGCAGGGGGAAGAAGCAGCCCGTGAATGGTTACGAACTGTTGGTCGTGATAATATTGAAGGACTTGATGCGGTCTTGTCTCAAACTGCAACATCCTGGCTAGAAAAATTTTATAAAAAATAACCACTTTTCTTAAAGAAAGGGTTTACATTTTCTGAGAATATGCTATAATAATCTCATCAGCAAGAATAGAGTGGATTGTAACTAATTCGATTAGGCAAGACTACAAATGGATTTGAGAGTAGAATATTCTCGGTTTGTTTGTAGTCTTTTTTTGCTTAAAAATATAGGAGGGATATATGTTTAGGATTATACAGTCACTAAATAATAACGCTGCTCTGGTCAAAAATGAACATGGGGAACAGGCAGTCGTGATGGGATTGGGTATAACCTTTCAAAAGAAAAAGGGAGATTTAATCGTTAAGGATAAGATAGAAAATATCTTTTCGCTAAAAAATGATGAGGCCAAAGAAAACTTTCTAACCTTATTAAAAGATATTCCCTTAGATTTTATTTCAGCAACCTACACGGTTATCAATCATCTAGTAGCAACGTATCATTACCCTGTACAAGAATATCTATATGTAACACTGACAGATCATATCTATTGTGCATATCAGGCGGTTTTAAAGAATACTTATCAAGAAAGTAAGCTACCCAATATTTCAGCTGAATATCCATTGGAATACAAAATGGCGCGTGAAGCCTTAGCTATGTTTCGTGAAAAGTTGCTAAAAGATTTTCCAAATGATGAGATTGGAAGAATTGCCCTTCACTTAATTAATGCAAAGGGTGAAACCATTCATCCCACAAGTGAAGAACAGGACATCAGCAAAAAAATTATAACAGATGTTGAACAAATCTTGACGGAGAACGGGATTAAACGCACAAAAGAAAATAGCAATTTTTATGATCGTTTTATGATTCATCTGTCCTATTTTCTGAATTACTTAGATCGATCCCATCAGTCAAATGAATCGATTGCTAGTTTGGAACAGTATATCAAGCTCCAGAATCCAAGAGCTTACCAAATAGGTAGTCAGATTTTTGAGATGATTACATCATTGGTTGATGAACCTGTAAATGACAGTGAAAGGTTCTATATTGTACTACATATTCAACGGTTATTGTAAACCATACTCTTCGTAAATCCAATTCAGACGTTGTTGCCTCAACTTGATGAGTGAAAAGCTCCAGTGGAGGTTTTCAGCCTGTTCCATTGAGATGAGAGGGGAACAGAGTTCTATCTGCGTTATATCGATACGAACCCGTTCGTCTTATTTCCAACCTTCAACAGTCTGTTCCTAGACTGTTGAAGCTAGTCTGAATTGAATTTCCATTGAGTACATAAAAAAATAGGAGGTTCATATGATGAACAGAGAAGAAATGACCTTATTAGGTTTTGAGATTGTTGCGTTCGCTGGTGATGCTCGTTCTCGTTTGATGGAGGCACT
>NZ_JBHCHN010000010.1:0-33909 GCF_041802885.1 Streptococcus sp. | reverse complement strand
CCTCGGCATTTCAGGCCAATAAATGACCAACCACAAAGCCCTCACTAGGATTATACTCCTAATGAGGGCTATTTGCTTTGTTTTCATGGTTCTGCGGGTGATTGCGCAACAATCATCGCGGTTTGTCCCACTCTCTTTCTTTTTTATTCACTAATATCTGTCTTCGGCTGCCAAACAAAGCTGGCCAAAAAGCTAAAGAGATAGGTCAAACCAAGTACCAGACCCACCACCAGAAGAATGGGCAAGCGGTAAATCAGGGTCCAGTATGGAGTGCTGGTTTTCTTGACTTGGAAGGACTTGTTGAGCTCATCCAAGCGGTGAAACTCGGTCTCAATCCGTCTTGCCACCTCTGCCTGACCCTCATCATCCAAGCGTTTGATATCTGAGATATCAATAGGATTGCCAAAGGCCACATCGATTCGCTCACCAGCAAGAAGTCCCTTAATCTTAAGGGGTCCGATATAGGAAGCCGGCATCATCTTGACCTTGGCGGTTTTGGCGATGACCGCTACTCCTCCCTTGACATCGTTGGAATGACGGCTGCCGGATGGAAACATGACCAGGGAGCGTTCGCTCTTTTTCAGCATCTTGACGGGATACTTGATGGCTGCGGTTCCTGGATTTTCACGGTCAATCGGAAAGGCACCACATTTACTAATCCACCAGCCGAAACCCCGGTCCTTGAAAAGCTCCTTCTTGGCCATAAAAATGAATTGTTTAGGCGCTGCGGCATAGCCCAGAAAAACTGGATCCCAAAAAGTTCTGTGGGGCGAAATCAGGATATAATTTTCTTCCTTGGGCAAAATCTTTTCTTGGTCATGGTAATGAATATTGCCATTGATGGCCCAAAGCAGGACGGTTAATAGGTTGCGTAGGTATGAATAAAACATGTCTAACTCCTCAAACTGAATAGACCCATTATACCATATTTTCACCATTTTCAGATGAATTTTCTATCCACCGTCACAGGTCTCTGTGCTATAATAAGAACATGACAGATTCACTCTTAAAAGCAGGGGAGCGGATTGACCAGCTCTTCTCCTCCAATATCAAAATCATTCAAAACAAGGACGTTTTCAGTTTTTCCGTGGACAGTGTCCTCCTCTCTCGCTTTCCCAACATTCCAGCCAAAAAGGGCCTGATTGTGGACCTCTGCAGTGGCAATGGGGCTGTGGGACTCTTTGTGGCCGGGCAAACCAAGGCCCAGATTATTCAGGTCGAGTTGCAGGAACGACTGGCCGATATGAACCAGCGCTCTATTTTGCTCAATGAACTGGACCAACAGGTGTCGGTCATCCAAGATGATCTGGCCAATCTGGCGGATCATGTGGGCCTTTCCAAGGTCGATCTCATGCTCTGCAACCCTCCTTATTTCAAGGTGGATGAAAAATCCAACCTCAACGAAAGCGAACATTACCTCTTGGCCCGCCATGAAATTGCCACCAACCTGGACGCCATCTGCCAGGTGGCCCAACAAACCCTCAAGACCAATGGTCGCCTGGCCATGGTCCACCGCCCCGACCGCTTCTTTGACATCCTAGACACCCTACGCCGCTACAAGCTGGCTCCCAAGCGCATCCAGTTCGTCTATCCCAAACCAGGAAAAGAGGCCAATATGCTCTTGGTCGAAGCCATCCGAGACGGCTCCCTGGCTGGCCTCAAAATTTTGCCTCCCCTCTTTGTCCATCAAGATAACGGGGACTATACGGATGAGATTCGGGAGATCTACTATGGAAAGTAAGGCCTATATGTATGTCCTGGAGTGTGCGGATGGATCGCTCTATACGGGCTACACCACCGATGTCGAAAAACGCATCCAGACCCACAATGCAGGCAAGGGAGCCAAGTACACCCGCAACCGCCTGCCAGTCAGCCTCCTCTACCAGGAAGCCTTTGCCAGCAAGCCAGAAGCCATGTCGGCCGAAGCCCTTTTTAAAAAAAGAAGCAGACAAAGCAAGCTAAACTATATTGCCCAACATAAATAAAACCAAAAAGGCATCAAACCAAGTTTCAAAAATCTGGTCTGATGCCTTTTTCTGATGATAGGAACTTCTACTCCCAACCATTAGAAGCTGGGAATGAGGGAAGTCAGCTGTTCAAGCGTTTCTTGGTAAATCTCTTCAGCCCTGGCAGGCTCTGCTGACTGGCCTTCAATAAACACCTGATAGATATCCTCTACACCCAAAAACTTGAAAATATCCCGGATATAGATAGAGGCTGCATCCCTGCCATTATAGACGCCGCCGTTGGACTGGATGTGGAGGACCTTCTTATCCTGGATGAGGCCAATGGAGCCTTCTGGACCATATTTGAAGGTCCGGCCAGCCACATTGATGGTATTGATCCAGGAGACCAGCTGACTTGGGACATTGAGGTTCCAAAGCGGATTGACAATGACAATCTTATCAGCCCTTAGAAATTGCTCTGTCAGTTCATTGTAGCGGGCTAGATTTTTTTCTTGACTTGGTGAAAGGGTCTGCCCTTTTTTCGCCAGTGACATGGCCTCTAGGAGGTCCTTATCCAGTATGGGAATATCATCAAAGACATCGACTTCTTCGATGGAGTCAGTTGGATACTCTTCCTGATAGAGACAAATAAAGTCCTCCAAGGCCCTTAGGGCATACGATGTTTTGCTGTCTAAGGGATGGGCTTTTACAATCAATAGCCTAGCCATACTTCCTCTCCTTTATCACTAATTAGTATATCTTGTATTGTACCCTATTCTCAGCAAATCTCAAGCAATCTGCTCTGAGGAACCAAGAAATGGCCAAAATGACATATAAGATAAAACACCTCATGACTGAGATGTTTCAACTAAGATTACTTATCACCCTTGTTCCGAATCACGAAGCCAGTCTTTTTCTCGCTTGAGGTCCGTTGGTGAGGTTTTTTACTGTCTTGACGGCGGTTGTCCTTCTTGAAGCGATCATCCCGGCGCTTGAAGTCACGGCGGCCGCCATCGCGGTCACCCCGTCTGCGGTCTCCACGGTAGCCACCACGGCGCTCCCGGTCTCCATCGCGGCGGTTGCGGTCATTGCGGCCACGGCCACCTTTCCCACCGAAACCACCACCAGCTGGTTTGAAGGGCAGGGGTTTCTCGTTGGCAATCTCAACCTTTGGCATGTCCTCAGGGTCTTGCACTGTCAAGTTCAGGACATAGAGGGCCAGTTCTTCAGGGCTAAATTCTGCAGCCAACTTGACCGCATCAGCCTTGAACTTGTCAAAGCGGGCCCGAAGTTCCTCATCCGCAAAATCACGCTCAATCTTCTTGAGGGCCACTTTTTTCTTGGCTTCAAAGGCTTCTTGGGCAGTGGCTGGCTTCATACCCGTCATGCGTTTTTTGGTCAGGTTTTCGATGATGGAAAGATAGCCCATCTCATTTGGTGATACGAAGGTAATGGACTGGCCTGATTTACCTGCACGGCCAGTACGGCCGATTCGGTGAACATAGCTTTCTGGGTCTTGTGGAATGTCGTAGTTGTAGACATGGGTGACACCGGAAATATCCAAACCACGCGCTGCAACGTCGGTTGCGACCAAGATATCGATATGGTCGTTTTTGAAGTCACGGATGACACGCAGACGCTTGCCTTGGTCCAGATCTCCATGGATGCCTTCTGCACGGAAACCGCGTAATTTCAGGCCACGGGTCAGCTCATCGACACGGCGCTTGGTCCGTCCAAAAACAATGGACAACTCAGGCTGGTCTACATCCATGAGACGGGTCATTGTATCAAACTTTTCACTTTCTTTGACCCGAATATAAAACTGTTCTACGTTGACATTGGTCAGCTCAGTTGCCTTGATTTTAACATGCTCAGGCTCCTTCATGAACTTGATACCGATCTGTTTGATGGGCTCTGGCATGGTAGCTGAGAAGAGGAGGGTTTGGCGCTCTTCAGGTACTCGGCTGATGATGGCCTCAATGTCCTCTAAGAAGCCCATGTTAAGCATTTCATCTGCTTCGTCCAAAATCAGGGTTTCCACCTTGTCCAGACGAAGAGCCTTGCGTTTGATTAAGTCTAATAAACGGCCTGGAGTTCCGACAACCACATGGGCACCAGAACGAAGGGCTTTGATTTGTTTTTCAATGCTGGATCCGCCGTAAACAGAGCGGACCTTGACACCCTTGTCTCGGCCAAAGCGGAAGAGTTCTTCCTGACTCTGTACGGCCAACTCACGTGTCGGGGCAATGACCAGAGCTTGTACATAATCATGTGTTGTGTTGATTTTTTGTAGGGTAGGCAGGCCAAAAGCTGCAGTCTTACCCGTACCCGTTTGGGCTTGACCGATGACATCCTTGCCTTCCAGGGCCAAGGGAATGGTCAATTCCTGAATGGGCGATGGCGTTTCAAATCCAGCCTTTACAACGGTGGATAGGATGTCTGGCGATAAATTAAATTCTGTAAATTTCAAATGTTTCTCTTTTCTAAGAAGACAGTGCGAAGCTGCCTTATCACGCTTTATTTTGTTGTTTTTGACAACTTAACCATTATATCACAATGAAAATAAATAGATAGGATTAACCACCAAAGGAGGGAATAATACGTTTTCATAGAGATTTAAAAGAGTCAGCCGACCTATCGACTGACTGCTTGTTTATTCAGGCTGCTTAAAATCAATGGTAAATCGCATCAGGCGGTCACCAGCAGCCTCGAAGCGATAGGCAAAGCCATGCTTGTCCAGAACCTGTTGGACCAGGTAAAGGCCTATTCCTGTTCCCCCATCCTTCTTGGCACGACTGTAATCAGGCCGGTAAAAGGGTTGGAAAACCTGTTCCAGTTCTGCTGGACTCAGGGGATTCTCGGCCTGGTTTTCCACCAAGAGCTGCTGGTCTTTCAAGAGAATTCGGACCAGGCCTCCATGATGGGTATAGCGGATGGCATTGTCCACAATATTCTTGATGGCCTTGAGCAAGAATGTCTGGTTGGCCCGCACAGGACAGGCTTCCAAGTCAAGTTCCAAATCCAGTTCCTTGAGTTGAGCCATCTGCAGGGAGGGCATCAGGTGCTGCTTGAGAACAGCTGCTAAGTCAAATTCCTCATCTTTTTGCTCCCCCAAATCAAGGGTGGTGGCATCGAGGACGGACTGGACCAGACTGGATTGTTCCTGCAAAATATCGCGACATTGCTGCAGGTATTTGTCATGGTTGCGAAAATCCCCTACATTGTAAATCATACCTTCAACCAAGCCCAGCATGCTGGCAATGGGGGTTTTTAATTCGTGAGAGGTCATACGGACGAAGTCTGCCTCCTGCTTTCGTCTGGCCTGGGTTCGCTCATTTTCTCGCTTGAGTTCCTCCATATTACCTAGTAGATGCTGGTAGAGGGCATTGACATCTTCAGCCAGACGGGATACTTCATCTTGACCTTCGACCTGACAGGAGAGACCAGCTTCCAGACTTTGCATCTGCCTGGTCGTCTCCGAAATTGCGGTGATACGGCGATTAGATAGTCGGCTATAAACCAAAGCTACAATACTAACCAAAAGAAAGACTAAGACCAGAACAAAAGGGTAAAAGGTAACCAAAGTCTGGCTAATATCAGACAAGGATTGAAAGGCATACTCACCTTGTAGGCTATACTGATGACCTTCCTTGGACTTGATTCCTTCTGTCCAAGCTCCAATCTGATCATAGTTATCACTTTCAATATATACCCTCTCCGTTTGGGCATCTGGATAGAGGACCTGACCCACATCATCTTCCAAAATCAAGTAGAGATTGGGCTCCGCCTGATCTAATTGACCAATTTTTGAAAAAATCTCTGCATCAGGATGCCCATCCAAGTCCTTCACAATGGATAAATAGGATTTGCGCAAATCCTGTAGCTTGACTTGGTTATAGTAGATTGGCATGACGAAGTAAAGGAGCCCCAAAATCAATAAGAAGGTAGCCACCATCATGCTAGTAACAATTAAGAAATTCTTGCGAACGATCCCCATATCAGACCACCTCCATCTGGTAGCCTCGACCAACCAAGGTCTTCAAGGGGAGATTTGGCAATTTTTTTCGGATATTTTTGATATGATTGTCCAAAACCCGGCTGTCCAGTTCTGTATAACCCCAAATACCCAGCATGAGCTGATCACGGCTGACAATCTGTCTCCCATGCTTGGCTAAATAATGGAGAACTTCATACTCTTTCTTGGTTAAATTAACCTCCTCATTGCCTAAATAAACCAGTCCCTTATCTACCTGAATGGTCACATCGCCAATCCGAATATTGGTATCATTTGAACTATTTCTAAGAATATTTTCCACTCTTTTGACCAAGATAAGGGGGGAAAAAGGCTTGACCACATAGTCGCTAATCAGGTGATTGAAGCTCACCAACTGGGTGTACTCATCTGACACAGCTGTCAGCATCATGACAGGGACCTTTGAGGTCTTTCGAATCTCTTGCAGGACCTCTAAACCCGTCACAAAAGGAATCATAATATCCAGTATTATAAGTGCAAACTGCTGCTGTCTAAATTGTTCTAAGGCCGCCTTTCCATCAAAGACAGCAGTCACCTCATAACCATGATCACTTAAAAATTCTCGAATAACTTGGTTGATGACTACATCATCTTCCACTACTAAAATCTTCTGCATACTCATTCTCCTCATTCTTGTCTCTATCATAATTATAGGAGGAAAATGAGATTTTGACAAGTTTTGAAAAAGGAGGACGAGACCTGAGAAAGCTTGATGCAATCAGCTTCTTGGAGTCTTTCCTTTTTAACTTAGGAAAAAACAGATAAAAAACAGATTGAAATGAGGGTGGCTGTAGGAGGTTTTGTTAGACTAAGGTTGAAGAAAAGATCTTTTAAAATGAAAGGAGATTCCTTATGAACAAGGAAAAAATTACTGTCCTCAGATGGTTTGATATTGTGATATTAACCATTATCCTCATTGGACAAGGCATTGTCAACTCTACCCTCCTCTATCTGGATATGCTCAAAAATCCAGTCGTACCTTATACAGGAAATGGAGTTGAGTTTTCATCCCTGCAAAATTATCAGGCTTTAGCCAACCAACTAGTCTGGCTTTTTCTGGCCTGTCTTTACCTGCTCTTTCGGAATTTTGACTTTTCGGTCTGGTTCAAGAAGATCCGGTTGACAGCCTGGCTGCCCCTGCAAACCATTGGTATCTTTCTGCTAATAGCCCTGGCCATGGACATCTTCCATCTCTTGACCTATCAATTTGCCAATCCAGCCATCCCAAGTTTGCCAGGTATCTTTTCCAAACTTGACCTTTCCCTCATCCTCTATTCCCTCCTAAATGGTTTTTATGAAGAAATCTTCTTCCTAGGTATCTGTCTGACTGTCAAACCAGAATATCAAAAGTGGGCCTTCCTCTACTCTTTGATTATCCGCTTCTCCTTCCATACCTATCAAGGTTTAGGAGCAGCTTTTGGCATCGGTATCCTCATGGGCTCCATCTTTTACTTCCTTTACAAAAAAATGGGGCAAAAGAATCTCCTGCCCTTCTTCTTAGCCCATGCCATCGCTGATATGATTGGCCTGTCTATCATCTTCTACTTCTGGCAATAACAGCCTATTTCTACAGCCAAAGGAGTCAAATATGTCTTTTATTGCACAAAAAGCAAGGTCTCGTTATCAATTTGGCTGGATCTTAGCCCCTATCATCGCCTATATTCTTCTAATAATTGGCGAAATCACCGGCTTAACCCTACTTGGTTCCCTTCCTCTTCCTCCTGACTGGACGCTCTTTTTTGAACTGGCCAATTTCCTCTTTATCACACTCGCTATCATTGCCTGGGCTGTATTTATTGAAAAATGTCCTCTGGAAGGGATTGGTTTGGCCAAAAAGCATGCCTTTCGCGATTTCCTCCTGGGTTGGTTCTTCGGTGGTGCCTTCTTAACCATCTGCGTCCTTCTCATGGTTCTCTTTGGTGGAGTTCAGATTACAGGATTTCACTTCTCGGGCACAAACATTTTGAAGTTTATTCCCCTTCTCCTAGCCTGGTCGATTCAGGGCCATGCCGAAGAAGTCTTGGCCAGAGGCTTTCTTTTCAGTTCTGTTGCGGTCAAAAACTCTATTCCAGTTGGTATTGTGGTTTCATCCATTTTCTTCAGCTTGATTCACCTTGGAAATGACGGTCTTTCTATTATCCCCATCTTAGATTTGACCCTCTTTGGTATTTTAGCGGCTCTCTACTATCTCAAAACAGGCAGTATCTGGGGAATCAGTGGAGCCCACGCCGCTTGGAATTGCTTCCAGGGCAATGTCTTTGGTTTTCCTGTCAGTGGAACGGATGCTGGTACAGCCTTTATTAGTGTTAAACAGCAAGGTCCAGATTGGCTATCCGGCGGCGCCTTTGGAGTGGAGGGAAGCCTCATCAGTGTGACAGTGCAGGCTCTCGTCATTGCTTGGCTGTCCTATGACTTTTTCCTCAAGAAAAAGTGACATTCATTTCCATTCCTATAAAAATGAACTAGGAGAAAAACTCCTAGTTCATTTTTATATGCTTATTTGCTATATAATGCTGATTGGGTCCCTGCCTGGCGACCAAAGATGATGATATCCGCAACTGCATTTCCTCCAATACGGTTGCTTCCGTGTACGCCACCTGTCACTTCACCTGCTGCATAAAGACCAGGAATAGCTGTACCATCTTCTTTCAAGACCTCTGTCTTGGTATTGATTTTCAGACCGCCCATGGTGTGATGAATCCCTGGTGCAATCTTGATAGCGTAGAATGGAGCCTTGGTCATGTTGCGGTCCATACCTGTTGCACGTCCAAATTCTGTATCATTTTTGGCTTCCACATATTTGTTCCAAGAATCAACAGTAGCCTTCAAGTTTGCTTCAGGCACCCCGATTTCCTTGGCCAATGCTTCAATCGTGTCTGCTTTGACAGTCATCCCCATTTCTTCGTAAGTATCAATTGATTTTGAATGGCTACGAAGTTCTTGGTCAAAAATAACGTACGCGTATCTTTCTGGGAGCGCATTGATGGCCGCAGAAACATTGTCACGGGTTTCCATTTCGTTATAGAAACGTTTACCTTCTGCATTGACCAAAATAGCCCCTTCGCCACGAATGGCTTCTGAAACAAGGAAAGATTTTTCTTGGTAAACAGTTGGGTGAATTTGGATCTTATCCATATCCACTGTTGCTGCCCCCAGCTCTTTTGCCATATCAATACCGTCACCTGTTGCACCTTTTTGGTTGGTAGTGACATAATTTTTCAACTCAGGTTTGTATTCGGTGATCATGTCCATATTGGCACCAAAACCACCTGCTGCAATGACAACTGACTTCGCCTTAATTGTTTTTTCTTTACCGTCAACCTTGACTTTGACACCTGTTACAGCACCATCTTTTTCAGTGATTTTTGTGACGTTTGAATTCACAAAGATTGGTACTTTTTTCTCCATCAGGTTTTTGTAAAGTCCATCTACCAAGTAACCACCTACGGCTGAACCATCAGCTGGACGGTGAATACGGGCCTTTGAAAAACCGCCTGAGAAGCTGACATCGCTCAAGGTGATACCAATGCTGTCCAACCAGTCAATGGCTTCTGATGAATTATCTACCAAGTAGCGGAGCAATTCAGGATCGTTGGTCCCTTTACCACCCTTGAGGGTTTCTTCGTAGAAAAGATCATTGGTATCATCGATGCCTTGTTCTTTTTGAAACTTGGTTTCTGAAGCGTTCATACCACCAGAAGATTTTGAGGTATTTCCGCCGATAACCGGCATCTTTTCTAAGATAACAACATCTGCGCCAGCTTCTTTGGCAGAAAGAGCTGCAGACATACCTGCTCCGCCTGAACCGATCACAATCACATCATAACTGTCTTTCATTTCAGATGGATCCGTATACTCTCTCTCCGAAGCACCAGAGACAACTTCTTCCGTTGTCGATGTCACATCTTTTGTTTCCTTGCTAGTCTTTGAACTGCCACAAGCAACCAAAAAAAGGGCAAACAAACCTGCGAGCAGGCTAAACCAAATCTTCTTTTTCTTCATCTTTAGTCTCCTTTTTTATGATGAATATTACAAATATATTGTACTTTATTTCACAAACTTTTGCAAGCGTTTTTTGGAAATAACGACAAAAACCTCTCCGAAACAATCGGAGAGGTTTTTATGATGGCTAGCTAGCTGACAGCTTATTTATTCAACACTGCGGCTGCTAAGGCTTTTTGAATCGCGATAACGCTCTTATCGCTCTTAAATTGCAGAATCTCTGCAGGCTCTACTGCAGAAGAAATCCAAATCTTGAGTTCCGCATCTAAATCAAAATGCCCAGAAGTTTCCACTGTGAAGCGGGAGATAGATCGATATGGAATGGATTTATAGGAAACTTTCTTACCGGTCATTCCCTGCTTATCCACCAAGATCAAGCGACTTTCTGTAAAGACAATCAAGTCTCTGACCAAACTAAAGGCCATCTCTACCTGCTCCTGCTCCAACAAAACATCCTGTAAATCCTGCTCTACTTTGTCGTTATCTTTTTGAGTAGCATTCCCCATCAATCCTGAAAAAATTCCCATGATATGCCTCCTTTTTTCTTCAGTATAACAAATTTTCCCAGCCTTTGTATAGAAAAACCTTGTTTTCACAAGGTCAATTCTAAAACTAAAGGACTGCTGTCAGTTCTGATTGTCAGCTAGGAATCGGCATCCAGACTCCGGCGCAGTAGGCGTCCAAAGAACTCGAGCGAAGCGAAGAGTTCTTTGGACGCCCTTGTGAGGGAAAGACGACGAAATCAAATCACCTTCGTTGATTACTGATTTCTGTCTTTCCGCTACATCTTCTCTTCTAACTCTACATCAGGATACTTGTCCGCGAACCAGCGGAGGGCAAAGTCATTTTCAAAGAGGAAGACGGGTTGGTCAAAGCGGTCACGGGCTAGGATGTTACGGCTGGAGGACATGCGTTCATCCAGGTCTTCTGGTTTGATCCAGCGAACAGTTTTCTTGCCCATAGGAGTCATGACCACCTCGGCATTATACTCGCCTTCCATACGGTGTTTGAAGACTTCAAACTGGAGCTGGCCGACAGCCCCAAGCATATACTCACCTGTCTGGTAATTCTTGTACAGCTGAATAGCCCCTTCTTGCACCAACTGTTCAATCCCCTTGTGGAAGGATTTTTGTTTCATAACATTTTTAGCAGAAACTTTCATAAAAAGTTCAGGAGTAAAGGTTGGCAGAGGCTCAAACTCGAATTTATTTTTTCCAACGGTCAGGGTATCGCCGACCTGATAGGTTCCTGTGTCGTAAACCCCGATAATGTCACCCGCTACTGCATTTTCCACGTTTTCACGGGATTCTGCCATAAACTGGGTCACGTTGGAGAGCTTGGCTCCCTTACCAGTCCGTGGTAAGTTGACGGCCATTCCGCGCTCAAATTCGCCCGAAACCACGCGCACAAAAGCAATACGGTCGCGGTGGCGCGGATCCATGTTGGCTTGAATTTTAAAGACAAAGCCTGAGAAGTCTTTATTGAGCGGGTCAATCACCTCTCCCTCAGTCGTCTGATGGCCGTGGGGTTCTGGAGCAAATTCTAAGAAAGTATCCAAGAAGGTCTGCACACCAAAGTTGGTCAGGGCCGATCCAAAGAAGACGGGTGTCAAATCCCCTTCTAAAATGGCCTCCCTAGAAAATTCATTTCCAGCCTCTTGTAAAAGCTCAATGTCCTCCAGAATTTGAGCATAAAATGGATTGTTGCCAAAGAGCTGATCTCCATCCTCCAAGTTTGCAAAGCGCTCATCCTTGCGATAAAGTTCTAGGCGCTGATTATGGAGGTCATAGAGACCTTCAAAAGATTTCCCCATCCCAATCGGCCAGTTCATAGGGTAGCTGGCGATGCCCAGCACTTCTTCCAATTCTTCCAGCAAATCAAGGGGCTCACGGCCATCACGGTCCAGCTTGTTGATGAAGGTGAAAACTGGAATGTTACGGTGCTTCACAACTTCAAAGAGTTTTTTGGTCTGGGCCTCGATACCCTTAGCAGAGTCCACAACCATGACGGCCGCATCCACCGCCATCAGGGTCCGATAGGTATCCTCAGAGAAATCCTCGTGACCAGGTGTATCCAGAATATTGACCCGCTTGCCCGCATAATCAAACTGCATGACAGATGAGGTCACCGAGATTCCCCGCTGTTTCTCAATATCCATCCAGTCGGACTTGGCAAAATTTCCAGTCTTTTTCCCCTTGACTGTACCTGCCTCACGGAGTTCACCCCCAAAAAAGAGCAGCTGCTCGGTAATGGTCGTCTTTCCCGCATCCGGGTGACTGATAATGGCAAAGGTGCGGCGTTTTTTAATTTCGTCTTGTAATGACATGGTATTTCCTTTTCATATTTTTTTCTAAACGGTAAGGGACAATCTAATCCTTCTTCTACATTGGATGACTCCTACTCGTTCTTGCTTAGCTCTATAAGAAAAGAGCTGTTTCTACAACTCTCAATTATATCTGATTTTCCTTGATTTGGCAAAGGGAGTGGAAAAGAACTCGACAAGTCAAAAAGAATTCGTCAACAGGCCTTCGTTTTCAGTTGATGAGCTCGAACTCTAATAAACTAGGCTGGACTTATTGCCCAGCTTCATGCAGTTTTTTTGTCAAATGAGAAAGATGGACCTGTAAGTATCGGAAACCCCAGTCAATGATCACCATACTAGCAGTCAAGCTGATAGACACCGCCAAATAACGAATCCATAGTGCCTGATCAGCAATAAAAGGCGTGAAGCGCAAGAGTCCATAGTTTCCACCAGTTAACTGATTGGCTAGTGAGAGCAAGGCATTGAGGACAAAGGTATAGACTGTGATTTGCTGGATGCTCAGCCTTTTATCATCATAGGAACGATAGAGATAGATAAAGGAATTGGCAAAAAGCAGGATATGGCTCAGGATAAAGTTGAAGGCCGTAATATGGGGGAAGGCATAGTGGTCCATGACTGGATAGACAAAGGTTAGGATAGCACCTGACAAGCCCATGAGGGCAAAATACTGTTTGAACTTGTTCTGGTCTGGCAGGAGCAAGAGGGCCCACATGGCCAGTCGACAGTGATAAATGGGCAAACTATGTTCCCAACTGAAAGCCATGAACAGATGCCAACAATTAAAAACAACCAGTAAAAAGGCCTGGGATATCAGGAAAAAGCGCTGAAATTTCCTAGAATAGCCGTACTTCATCGTCAAAAATATCAATCCGATTAAGACAGCAAAAATGGAAAACTGCAAGATATGTGAAAAGGGCGGTGCATGATCGATTTGCTGGTTTGTCAAAAAGTCTTTCATTGATTCCCTCTAACTTTTTTTGCTTTTGAATTTCATTGACTACTCCTGCTTTTCCATGATACAAAAGGGAGTTGCCCACAAAACAACTCCCTTATTATAGCTTAATCGTCTTAACTTTTCAAGAATAAGCCTTACAACTCCTGACTAGCGTAGTCTCGAAGGGCTTCTATTTTAGTGGCAAAAAGCCAATCTACACTAGAAAGCAAGAAGACCATGACCAGTGTCACAAGAATAAAACGAATCGGAGCTGAAAGGTTGCCTATCAAGGGCGTCACACGGAGAAAACCATAGTTTCCGCCAGTTACCGTATTAACCGCCAATAAAAAGAAATGGAGCAAGACGGTCTTCGTCACAAGGTCCACCATCTCCATCCTTTCCCCATGAAAGCGTAAGAGATAGATCAGGCAGTTGACAAAGAGGGTAAAATGCCCAACAACATAACTAAAAATAGTCACATGGCCAATTGGATAATGATCAAAGAGTGGATAGACAAAGCTGAGGATAGAACCGATTAAGCCGATCAGAATAAAGTAACGTTTCCAGGGATGCTTATCCGGTAAAAAGAGGACAGCCATAACAGACATACGACAGTGATAAAAGGGCAGGCTTTCCTTAAACGAAAAGGCCATCGTGATGTACCATCCATAAAGCAGGGTTATCTGTAAGAGTTGCAACCCTTTGAAAAAGTCTTGATAGGCCTTGTTTTGATACCATCGCAGGGTCGCATAAGTCAGTGTAAAAAATACAGCAAAGAAAAAGAAAAAGGTCAGTGGACTGAGACCTGGTGGTCTCGTTTCCTGATTGGAGAAAAAGAAAGACAGCCAGCTCATCCTTGTTTCTCCAATTCTTCCACTACCTTGGCCAAATTCATGGAATTGGAGCCCTTGAGAAGGATTTGGTCAGCTGGTTGCAGGATGGTCTGGATATGGCCTAACATGTCCTCAAACTGGTCCTCAGAAGCATTCTTTTTAAAGTAGCTAACAGATCCAGCTGGGAAGAGACGGCTGGCTGCTTCTGCTAAATCCGCAATATCTTCCCCATAGAGAACGAGTTGGTCAAGGACACTTGGATCGAGGCTCTTGAGGATGTCTGTGTGCATCTGAACCGAATCTGGTCCCAATTCTTTCATATCGGCCAAGACAGCGATTTTTTGCCCAGCTTCATTGGCTGGGATGGCTGAGAAGGTCTCCAAAATCAGCTTCATGGCCGTTGGATTGGCATTGTAGACATCCGAGAGGATGTCGGCCCCGTTGGCGGCCTTTTTCCACTCGGTCCGATTGCGGGTCAGCTCAATATTGGCCAGGGCATCCAAGATGTCCTCTTCCTCCACTGCTAAGAGTTTACCGACACAGGCTGCAACCATGGCATTGGTGGCATTGTATTTACCAGGAAGAGGCAGGCTGATGGGCCGTCTCAATATTGAGGTGCGGAAGGTTAGTGAATCCTTTTTCTCCTGCAAATCCTGGACGCTGATTTCCTCCTCATCTCCAAAGCGGATAACCATCATATTCTCTGGCAGATAGGCGTCAATAATAGGGTCATCTGGGACAATCAAGATGCCATCGGAGTTCATCCCAGCTGTAATCTGCATCTTGCCTTGGGCAATCTTTTCTCGACTGCCAAAGAACTCCAGGTGGGCCTCCCCAATCAGAGTCACCACCGAGATGTGGGGCTTGGCGATTTTGGACAAGAGCTCAATATCTCCCATATGGTCCTGGCCCATTTCCAAGACGATTTTTTCAGTATCCTTGGGCATGTGGAGAACTGTATAGGGCAGGCCGATTTCATTGTTGTAATTGCCCTGGGTCTTATAGGTTTTATAGGTTGTGGAAAGAATGGCTGCAATCATGTCCTTGGTCGTGGTCTTGCCATTGGAACCAGTGACGGCAATCACATCTACACCAAGCTTGTCTAAGTAATAGTGGGCCAGTGCTTGGAAGGCAACTAGACAATCCTCCACCAGCAAGTAAGGTCGGCCCTCGATTTCCTTTTCCGAGAGGGTGGCCACTGCCCCATTGGCAAAGGCTGTCTCGATAAAATCATGGCCATCACGCGCTCCTTTGAGCGGTACGAATAAGTCTCCTGCTTGAATTTTACGGCTGTCAAATTCAGCCTGTCGCAGGGGAACGTCGTCTATATCCGATAAACTATTCTTAGCGCCAACTACCTTGGCCACTTCGTGCAATGTCAGTTTCATGCTACTTCCTTCTATATTTGATGACTCTCGTCAATATCCATTCCATTATAGCATATTTTTCAGCGATTAGGGCTATTTTTTCAGACCAAACTATGGTAAAATAGAAGGGCAGTTTTTTCTGCACAGAGTAAGTGATTCGCGTTAAGTGTGTGTGAATGGGATGTCGTCACACAACGAAGCCTTGTGCGCGGTGAATCATTGCATCCGCTGTTATCAAGAATACTTGAAAAACAGCTCCCGATTTCTTTTAAGGAGCCTTTTTTATGAAAAATATCTTTGCTATGCCCAAGCTGACTACCCAGCGTTTGGTGACTATTGCTATGCTGATTGCCCTAGCCTATGTGGTGGATCAATTTAAGATTACCATCATTCCCAACCAGCTGGTCATTAGCTTTGGCTTTGTTGTCAATACGATTATGGGTGCGATCACAGGACCAGTCTATGCCTTTTTGACAGGAGCTTTGGAAGATATCATTACCATGTTGCTCTCCTCAAATGCAGCCAACTTTATCCCCCTTTGGACTGTGATGGATGCCTTTATTTCAGGACTATACGGTTTCTTCTTCTACGGTCGTGAAATTTCGACTCAAAAGAAAAAAGACTGGGTATATGTTTCTATTGCGGTCACCATTATCACCGTTCTCGGTTCGCTCATTCTGACACCACTCTTGATTCAAATCTATTTCAAAACACCATTCGTGGCCCAATACATCGCTGGCCGTTGGATCAAGGTGTTTGAAATTCCTCTTCGTATCCTGGTCATCATGCTGATTTTGCCTCAGCTGCAACGGATCCCAGAACTTCGCAAACTGATGGGACTCAACAAATAAAAAGACAAAAATATCGGAAGGCCTACATCCACCTTCCGATTTTTCTTTTGCTTAAATCAAATGACTTTCGCGTTTGACAAACATTTCTTGGCCTAATTTGACCAATTCTTCAATCAAGTCAGAATAAGGCAACCCCATATTTTCCCAGAGAAGAGGGTACATGGACCACTGGGTGAAGCCTGGCATGGTATTGAGCTCATTGAGGTAAATCTGACCATCTGCTGTATAGAAGAAATCACAGCGGGCTAATCCGCATCCGCCCAAAGCCCGAAAGGCTTGACCTGCATAGGTTCGCATCTGCTCCATCACAGCTTCCTCAATCTTGGCAGGAATATCCATGATGATGCGATTATCGATATACTTGGCTTGATAATCGTAGAACTCGACATCCTTGACCACTTCACCAGGCAACGTTGTTTTGACATCCTGATTACCCAGGATTCCGACTTCGATTTCACGGGCGACCACACCCTGCTCTATCAAGATGCGGCTGTCATACTGGAGGGCTAGCTCAATGGCCTTGCGTAGTTGCTCATCATTTTCTGCCTTGGAGATTCCGACAGATGAACCCATATTGGCCGGCTTAACAAAGACTGGATAGGTCAACTTGGCAGCTGTTTCTGCGATTTTTTCCTCCAAATCCTCACCCTCGATATAGACGGTATAGGCAACTTGAGGGACACCAGCGGATTCCAGCACGCGCTTGGTGGTGATTTTATCCATAGCCACTGCAGAAGCCAACACATTGGTCCCAACATAAGGCATCTTGAGGACTTCTAGAAAACCTTGGATGGAGCCATCTTCACCCATTGGACCATGCAGGACAGGGAAGACAACCGCATTTTCCTCGTAAATATCGCTGGGCTTGATTTGCTGGCTGGCTACCAAGGTCGCATTTGTCATCAACTTCTCATCTGCTCCAGGCTGGCTGGCAAATTCCTGGGTCTTGATAAAGTGACCTGCCTGGCTGATAAAGTAGGTTTTGACCAAAAATTTATCATAGTTGACCGCCCGCATCACACTTTCAGCTGATAGGACGGAGACCTCCCGCTCCGCAGACCGTCCGCCGTATAATAAAATCAACGTTTGTTTTGACATATTCTCTTTCCTTGTACTAAATTCTTGTCATGGATTATCATATCATAATTTGGAATAAGATTCAAAAAGGAATTCCATTACCGCAAATGAGTTGACAAAATAAAGTAGACAGTGTATACTTAAGATAGGAACAAGTAGACAGTGTATACTTGCTGGATTGTCCAAAATTAAACCCGGCTACGACACTTTGCAAAAAGATAAAGCCTTCCTAGATGCTGAAGCATCTTCGTCAATTTTCGTCGTAGATGTCTGGTTTCTCTTCGTCCTTGCGGACTGTGAGAAGCCTAGTCATCCTGACGTGGGTGCGTCAACGAAATCAAAGATTTCTGACTTACCACATATTTTGCTGTGTGTCACTTACGTCTTTGTATCTTGATGAAAGGAGGTAGTATGAAGCGAAATACAGCAGAGCTAAAAGAAAAGTTGATTCAAACTGGGATTGAAGAAATCAAAAAACACGGCATCGAACAGCTGTCCCTTAGAACAGTTGCAACAGCTTGTGGCGTTACTCATGGCAGCCCCTATAAGCATTTTGACAACAAGGATGGCTATTTGAAAGTTGTCTTGGCCAGGCTGACTCAACTCTTTTATGAAGATGTGACAAGGGATTTGGATGAGAGCCTTTCCGCTCGTCACCAATTGCTCCAAATGGGCCAAGCCTTTGTTCGCTTTGCCCAGACCAATCCCCATATCTTTGAAGCACTTTTTATTAAGTTTCCCTTCAAATACATGGATATCACCCCTGAAACCATTCTGACAAACGTTGATTTACCAGGTTTCAATCACTTTAAGAATCTGGTTGTCCTCTTGATTCAGGAAGAAAATCTAATAGGAAAGGAGATTGATGTTCTGATTCATCTATGGAGTTTTATTTTAGGACTGAGTATCCTATCCATGGGCCAAATCGGTGAGAATTTTTCACAAAGGACCATTCAGGAAACAATTGAAGGAATGTTAGAACGATACATCAAAGGAGGCCAATCATGAATATCTTAATCATCTACGCTCATCCCAACCACCAAAGTTTTAATGGTGCTATTCTCCAGCAAGTGAAGAATCATCTGAATTCCAAACACCAGGTTCGAATCTTGGACCTCTATGCAGAAAAATTTGATCCTCTCCTGCGCTTTGATGAAGAACATCTTCGCCGCGATTTGGACAAGGATCCTGAAATGGAAAAATACCGCCAACTCATTTCCTGGGCGGACCATCTTATTTGGATCTTCCCAATTTGGTGGGGCGGCATGCCTGCCATCCTCAAGGGCTTTATCGACCGTGTCTTTGCTTCCGGTTTTGCTTATTCCTACAAAGGAATGGGTATGCAGGGCCACCTGAATGGCAAAACTGCCTGGATTATTACCACGCATAATACCCCTGGTTTCTTTACAGCTTTCGTACAAGATTACGGAAAAGTATTAAAGAATCAAGTTCTGGGTATGTGCGGCATCAAACCATGTCAATTGACTTCACTGGCTTATCTAAGAGGAACAAGCTATGAAAAACGACAAAAAATGCTGGCAACTATTGCCCAACAAGCTCAGAAAATATAAAAAATTGAGGCCAGGCCTCAATTTTTTTGCTTATTTTTCAAGAGCATTTGTCACACCATTTTCAACAGCATTTTCTATGATGGGACTGCTGGTCTTAATGCCTACCATTGTGTTGATCAGTTGTTTGACATCTAAGCCAACAGAATCATTGAGACCTGATTGCACCTGGGTCATCGATTTGGTGATATCTTCCACCATCTTGGCAGAATTGCCCTCTCCGTACATGGTAATAGAATCAATCTTGGTCAGCGGTTCAGCAATGGCACGAGCCACATCTGGCAGGGCATTGAAGTACATTTCAAGCACAGCAGCCTGGTTCATCTTGGCCATGGCCTCGGCCTTTTTCTCCAAACCTTCGGCTTCGGCTAATAGTTTGGCAGCAATAGCTGCTGCTTCTGCTTCCCCTTTGGCACGGATCCCTTCTGCCTCCGCCAACATGGCTTCCTTATCGGCCTGGGCCTGTTGAGTCCGCTCATAGGCTTCGGCATCAACTTCTTTTTGGCGCTTGAAGAGGTCTGCCTGAGCCCTTTGTTCTTGGGCATAGCGTTCTGCATCAGCTTGGGCCTTGATTTCAGCTTCAAGGGCTTGACGGCGAACCTTAACTTCCTGTTCCTTTACCAGAGCCTCTTGCTCTTGTTTGACAATATTGGCTTCAGCTGTCTCACGCTCGATGTCTTTGCGCTGAATTTGTTGCTGGATAGAATAAGCTGCGTCCGCCTTAGCGGTTTCCGTATCTGCCTCAGCCTTGAGGGCTGCCTGGCGTTTAGCCAAATCATTTTGCTTTTGAGCAATCTCCAAATCTGCTGCAACCCGAGCATCGTTTGCCAACTTATCTGAAGCAGCTTGTTGTTCTGCAATTTCCTGTTGAGCCCGTGCTTTCGCCTTGGCTGCTTCTTTTCGGATTTGCTCGGTGTTATCAATCCCCAGGTTCTCGATTACACCTTTTTCATCAATCAGGCCCTGAATGTTAAAGGCAACAATTTCCAGACCCATTTCTTCCAGGTCCTTGGTGGCATTTTCCTGAACCTTTTCAGAGAAGGAGGCACGGTTGGTCACAATGGCTTCTAACTTCATCTGACCGATGATAGCCCGCAAGTGGCCTTCCAAGGTATCCCGGACCTCATCTGCGATTTCCTCCTGTTTCTTATACAAGAAGTTTCGTGTGGCAGATTTGAAGAGTTCTGGGCGGTCTGTCCCAATCTTGACCTTAACGGCTGCATCAACCTTGACATTGATGTAGTCATTTGTTGGAACAAAATCTGTCGTTTTAGCATCCACTGAAATCATCCCTGCGGTCATGGTATCGACACGTTCTAAAATAGGCATTTTCCAGCCTGTCTTACCTTGAATGACTCGCTGACCACGAGGTCCCGAAATGACCTTGATTTCTCCTGGTGAAGCCGATACAAAACCAGCAAAGAAAATCACCAAAATAAAAATCACAAGAGCAACTACTAAAATAAGTGGAAATAATGAGAAGTCCATCATTCTAATTCCTTTCAAAAGATATACTAAATTGATTATACCATATTCAAGATTTAATGAACATAAAAAATCAATACTGTCTGGCAGTATTGATTATAATTCTGTCCGATTTTCAATAGCCCGAAGGAGGGTTACTTCGTCGGCATACTCGATGTCGGCTCCAACGGCCAAGCCACGGGCCAATCGGGTCACCTTAATCCCTGCTGGTTTGAGGACACGGGAGATGTACATGGATGTGGCCTCCCCGTCTGCTGTTGCATTAGTCGCCACGATGACCTCGCTGACCTCATTATCCATGAGGCGGGTCAGGAGGCTCTTCAGATTGATATCGTCAGGGCCAATGCCATTCATGGGAGAAATGAGTCCATGCAAAACATGGTAGAGTCCATGGTATTCTTGGATATTCTCCATAGCAGAGACATCCCGACTGTCCTCTACGATGAGGATGGTGGACTGGTCCCTCGTTTCATCTTGGCAGATAGCACAAGGATCTTGGTCAGTCAGATTGCCACAGATGGAACAGTAGGACAGTTCCCGCTTGGCTGCTAGTAGATTTTTGGCAAATTCATTGACCACCTCATCCTCCATACCAATGGTATAGAAGGCCAGACGAGTTGCCGTTTTGACCCCGATACCGGGTAATTTGGAATAGGATTCAATCAATTTTGCAATTGGACTTGGGTATAACATAGTTTTCCTTAATTCATGGGATAGAGTGAGTTGTAGAGATTGACGATGTCCGTCATGATGGCTTGACTGGTTTTTGACTGCAAATCGGTCAAATTAGGCAGGACCACTGCAACAGCAATCTTGGGATTATTGCTTGGTGCATAGGCCACAATATTGGTATTGACCGCACTTTCAACCTGTCCATCATTCTTTGTAACAAAGGTTTCGGCTGTACCTGTTTTGGCACTGATAGGCACACTGGAATTGGCCATGGAGGTACCGGTTGAAAAACCGCTGGCTCCATGGACGACTTGATAGAAACCTTCTTGGACGATAGCCATATTTTCAGGAGAAATATTGACCTGGTTTAGATTTTTTCCTGTCACTTCTTCCAGCCTATCTCCCAAGCTGCCATCCTCATTATTGCCATAGATTCCTTCGACCAGATGCGGAGCAATCCGAGTACCACCATTGGCTACTGTCGCAGCATATTGACCCATCTGAAGCGGGGTATAGTTGTCAAACTGGCCAAAGGCATTGGTCAGGTAGTTGCTGATGGTGTACTCTTCTGGAATGTAGCCTGTCGACTCCAGGGGCAAATCAATGCCTGTCGGTACACCGAGTCCGTATTCACCAAAGATTGTGCGAAGCTGCTTCATGGCGGTCTCCAGTTGATCCGTTTGGCTTAAGACCATATTTGGTGCGTAGGGTTGACCCAGCATATTGAGAGCGATTTGTACCATATATGTATTGGAGGAATACTGAAGGGCTTCCACTGCTGTGATAGCGCGATTGCCATAAGTTGTAAACCAAGAAGTGATCGGCGCAGAACCTGCAAACTGAATGGGCTGGTCTGTCAAGGTTTGGTTCCCTTGGATAACTCCTGATTCCCAACCTGCAGTTAGGGTCGCCCCCTTGACAATAGACCCTGGAACAAAGGTGTCTGTAATGGTTCCCAAGGCATTTTCCTGAAGATTTTGGGTTCCTTTTTCATGCTTATAACCAGCCATGGCCAAAATAGCCCCTGTATGCGGATCGAGGACCACCGCATAAACGCCATCCGAATAAAGGGCACTTCCATTGGCTAGCTCGCTTTCAAAATGTCGTTTTAAAATCCCATTGACCTGGTCTTGGAAGTTAAGGTCAATCGTCAACTTGATATTGTTGCCCTTACTTCCTTCTTGAGTTGTTGTTATTTTTTCAACATTTCCATGACGGTCCAGACTGATTTCCCTAATTTCACGCTGACCTTGCAAAATATCCTCATATTGCTTTTCCAGATAAGCCGTTCCGACCCGGTCATTCAGGGAATAACCCTTGGCTAAATAAGCATCGGCTTCCTCCTCAGGAATCCCCGCCTGCTCGGATGTCACTGTACCAATGATAGAAGCCAGTGAGGTGGGCAGGACCACGCGGTTCCAGTTGCTGCTAGTTGAAATCCCTGGCAGATTTTTTTCGTTGGCCGCAATCAAAGCAATCTGTTGAGCTGACAGAGGCTCCGTGACTAGATTGACCGTTTCAAAATAAGCGGCACTGTTCATCTGGCTGAACAGCTCTGCAGCTTTCTCATCTTCCTGAGAAAAAACTAACTGATCATCAGATAGGCTGGCCACAGCATTGGCATAAATCTTGCTTTCAGATAGTAAGTTCCCATCTGTATCATAACGCTTTTCTTTGGGTAGTGATTTGACAACCTGGCTGTAGACATCGCTATCTGCCAAGTAGTAATCTGCCTTATCTCGTTTGGACAGGCTGACATCCGACACATTGACATATTGGAGCAGGGTTTGGGCAATGGCCTTAATTTCACCTGCTGTGATACGGTTGCTTCGGGTAAAGGAAACGACCTGGATCACTTGATTCTCTACTAGGGATTGTCCCTTAGCATCGTAAATCTCTCCACGTACAGAGCTGATTTTAATGGTTTTTTGACTGGCAGTCGCTAGTTTATTTGTGTAAAACTCCCTGTTCATAATCTGCATATAGGCCAGACGAGCTAACAAAACAGACAGAAGCAAAATTACAATGGAGAATAAAACATTGAGCCGACGCGGAATAAAATTGTCTTCTCGACCCACACGCGAAGGCGAATTGGTTTTCTTCGTCATTTTCACAACCTCATTCTAGAAAATTTCCTATCTATTATATCACAGATACTCGCTTTTCTCCCGATTGGAGGGTAGGAAAATCCAGCTATACCGTTTGAGACAAAAAAGCACATCCTGAATCGCTCCAAGATGTACTTGCTCCTAAATCTCTGTCAGCTGGGTGGCCGAATCTGGCGAAGTATCATAAATCTGAAAATCGACACCTACTCCCAAATCAGCCTGAGCCAGTTCATTGACCATGGTCATGTGGGCTAGCTCCTTGATATTATTTTCCTTGGACAGATGCCCCAGATAAATCCGCTTTGTCCGATTGCCCAAGGTCCGAATCATGGCATCCGCTCCATCTTCATTGCACAAGTGGCCCTTATCAGATAATATCCGCTGCTTGAGGTTCCAGGAATAGGAACCTGCCCGCAGAATTTCGATATCGTGATTAGACTCAATCAAATAGGCATCCGCATTTTCCACAATGCCTGCCAAGCGGTCACTGACATAACCTGTATCCGTCAGCATGACAAAACTCTTGTCATCCTTCATGAAGCGGTAAAATTGCGGATCAGCCGCATCATGGCTAACACCAAAAGACTCAATATCTAAATCTCCAAAGGTCAATACTTTGCCCCGCTCAAAGATATGTTTTTGCGCTACATCAATCTTTCCAAGCTTCGCATCCATAGCCTGCCAGGTAGCCTCATTGGCATAGATATCCAAATGATACTTACGGGCCAAAACACCGATACCATGGATATGATCACTGTGTTCATGGGTCACAAAAATAGCATCCAAGTCTTCTGGTTTTCGGTCAATTTCCGCTAAAAGACTGGTTATTTTTTTGCCAGAAAGGCCAGCATCCACCAAGATTTTTTTCTTTTCGGTCTCCAGATAGAAAGAATTACCACTGGAGCCCGATGCTAATATACTGTATTGAAATCCTCTTCCCATTTGCTCCTATTCTTCCTCTGTTTCCTCTTCCCAATCATCCACCGTTACATCCTTGGCATATGGTAGAACAATGGTGAAGGTAGATCCATGTCCATATTCACTCTTGGCCCAAATAAAGCCATTGTGCTGCTTGACAATCTCCTTGGCGATGGCCAGACCCAAGCCTGTGCCACCTTGGGCACGGGAGCGAGCCTTGTCCACTCGATAAAAACGGTCAAAAATCTTAGGCAGATCTTCTTTTGGAATCCCAAGACCCTCGTCTGAAATAGAAACTATGAGCTGGGTTTCCGTTGTCTTCATACTGAAGGTAATCTTGCCGCCATCTGGCGAATACTTGATGGCATTGTTGAGGATGTTGTCTAAGACCTGGGTCATCTTATCTGTATCAATTTCCACCCAAACTGGTGTAATCTTGTAGTCGCGCACAATTTCATATTCCTTGTCCATATTTTGACTCTTCATCTGGTCAAAACGGTTGAGGATAAAGGTGACAAAGGCTGTGAAATTAATCAGCTCAAACTCCATGGTCTTGATCTGATTGTCGATTCGAGACAGACTGAGCAGGTCAGAAATCATCCGCATCATGCGGTTGGTCTCATCCAGGGAAACTTTGACAAAACTTGGCGCAACAGACTCTGTTAAGGCCCCCTCATCCAAGGCTTCCAAATAGGATTTGACCGATGTCAAAGGTGTCCTTAGTTCATGGCTGACATTGGATACAAAGAGGCGGCGTTCCCGCTCTTCCTTGGCCTGTTCGGTCATATCATGGAGGACGACTACCAGACCTGAAATCAGGCCGCTTTCGCTCCGAATGGTTGCGAAATTTGCCCTGAGATGAGAGTATTCCCCGTTAGCATCTGCATGGTCGATGACCACCTCAGGTGTCTGGGCCAAGAGTTCACGAAAACTATACTGGTCTCGTATGTCTAGCAAGTCCAACAAGTTTTCCTGTTCTGCAGATTTGGCTGAAATATTCAGTTGCTTTTGGGCCATATCATTAATCATAATAACTCGCCCCATCCGATCTGTTGCAATCACCCCATCGCTCATATAAGAGAGAATGGAGGACAATCTGGTCTTTTCTTGCTCCAAATTGTCATGGGTCAGGCGGATAACTTCCGATAAATCGTTGAGGGAATTGGTCATGTCTGTGATTTCAGGACTGCCCCGCATATCCAGAACATCGGAATAATCTCCAGCAATCAATTCCTTGACCTTTTGATTGAGAATCCTAATCTGCTTGTTGTCTCGGTGATTTTCGAGGACCATAAAAGCCAAAGCAACGACAAAGCCGATGATAATGACCACAAACCAGAACTCAGCTGTTGTCAGTAAATAACGTAATTGATTAATCATTTGCTTTTATATAATACCCGACACCACGTCTGGTCAGAATGTATTCTGGCCGGCTTGGGATGTCTTCAATCTTCTCACGCAGGCGGCGGATGGTCACATCAACAGTCCGAACATCACCAAAGTAATCATAACCCCAAACCGTTTCCAAAAGGTGGTCACGGGTCATAACTTGGCCCAAATGGTTGGCCAAATGATGGAGCAGTTCGAATTCACGATGGGTCAAATCCAATTCCTTACCGTGCTTTTTGGCGACGAAGGCATCTGGCAAAATAACCAAATCACCAATCACCATTTCTTTCCCGCCCGGTACTTCAATATCCACCTGAGTTTCAGAGAGTTCACTGCGGCGCAGGAGAGCCTTAACACGAGCCTGCAATTCACGATTAGAGAAGGGTTTGGTAACATAGTCATCCGCACCGATTTCAAGTCCGATAACCTTATCAAACTCGCTATCCTTGGCCGAAAGCATCAGAATCGGAACATTGCTGGTTTTGCGGATATTGCGGGCTACTTCCAGGCCGTCAATCTCTGGCAGCATCCAGTCTAAGATGACAATATCTGGCATTTCTGCTTCAAAAACTTCCAAGGCTTCACGGCCGTCAAAGGCTGTTACGACCTCATATCCTTCGCGGGTCATATTGAACTTGATAATATCTGAGATTGGTTTTTCATCATCTACGATAAGAATTTTTTTCATGGGTGTCTCTTCCTTTGTTTTTCTTGAAGCTATTATACCAAATCTCCTAGGTTTTTTCATGCTTGAGATATGCATGGTCCAGATGTCACACTAAATTCTTTAAAATAGTCCGTATTCTCTTTCATTTTTCGCGTATTTTTCATATAATAAGCATGAAGCAATTTGCATCGGGAGGGGCTATGAAATACAGCAAACATTGGAAACTAGAAGTCTTTATCACCGCCGTTTCATTTATTTTGATTCCGCTTATTTATCTCTTATTTTCACCCTTTTTTGGGCAGATTTTATTTGTGCCCCTGATCTTTGGGATTTTACCTATCATTCTCATCAAGCGCTACCACTACCTTTTTTATTATCCGCTTGGAGTCAGCCTGGTCTATACACTCTTTTTACTGACCTTTTCTTGGTCTTGGCCACCTGATTTGAGTATCATCCCTTTTGCCTTTGGGTCTATTCTCATCCCGACCTTGATTGGTTATGCAATTGGCTTTTTCCACCTCAAGTATGGCAATCCTGACCACAAATGGCTGATGCCGATCCACTGTTTGACTAGTTTTGTCATTGTATATGTGGTCACTGCTCGAACCATCTATTTCTATTCTGGAAGTTCTCTGGCCCACCTCGTCACCTATCTTCTCTTACCGCTGATTTTCATGGGCTCTCAGGCCTTGATTAGCTACCTCTATCCTAGCAATCGCTTGAGCCCTCTCGCAACAGCCCTTATTTTCCAGCTAATCAATGGCTTTGCTGGACATGGCTATCTCAGTCTCGCAACCCTCCTCTATCTTGCTCTGGCCTATGTCGCCTTGTATGTTGTAGTCGTAAAAATCAAGAAACAGAAGCTCATTTGAACTTCTGTTTCTTATTTTTTGGGTTTATTTTTTTCGAAAAAAGGACTTTCGGATTTTCTCCAGTTCATTTTTTATCCTGCGAAATCCATTACCTAGCCAGTTTTCACTAGAATCATGAGTCCGAATTTGCCGCTTGAAATTTTGTTCTGCACGCTTGACCCACTTGAACCGACTCTGACCTTCCTTGGCATAGAGACCGGATTGGTTAAAGTAACTGGCATCATAGTCTCTAGCCACCTTTCTGCCAAGTTTCTTTTTAATGTATTTTGGACTATGAAAAGATTTGGTCAGCCTTTGGCGAAAGGCTGGATCATGTACCCTAACAGGTCTCACATCCAGCGACCAATGGCGGCTACGGCGACCATAGTTAAAACTGGCCCCATTGACAATACCGGCCTCTGTCACCTCTTCCGCATCCAATTCATTGAGAAAATGTCCGTCACTTGACAGGATAAATTCCGTATGAAAGTGATTCATCAACACCTTGATATTGAAAGATTCTTTGTCACCTGGATAGCGAATTTCTCCTTCGGAAAGGGCGATTTTATTGTGCAAGCGGGCAGAAACATTGAGTGAGTAGGAAAAGAGACGTCTACTCCGTAGATAGACTGCCAGAGCTTGGGCATCTGTCATACCTGTTTTTTTATAGTGCTTCCGAACATACTGGGCCTGCTGACTGGAAATAACATAGCGAAACTGGTGGATCTTCTTCTCCAAGCTACCTAGCTGACTCAAGTCCTCTTTGGGAAAAGCTAGACTAACCAGCTGGGCCAATTCCCGCCAAAAAACATGATGGGGTGTCAAATCCATAGCAAATCGCGATACCAACCACTGGTTTTCCTCTAAAGTTCCAGACAGTTCATCAGGCATATGAGCGATTTTCATCAAGTCGGATAAGATTTGCCTGCTCTTTTCCCTATTTAAGCTTCTTCTGGCTTGTGTCCAAAATCTCCAGAAATCTTTATCACCAATTCTCATAAGCTTAGTATAGCACCAAAAGTCTTAAAAGGAAAATATCAATGTGTAGCAATCTCTCCCCCATTTTTTCCAAGAGAAAATAGTTTCTCCTGATTGAATTAGAATAGTCACAAATTTTTATTGAATATTCAGACAATTTGACATTTTTTAATTTTTCCTGTATACTAGCTTGTAAATGTTACAATTTATGACATCATCGAATGAAAAAGGAGAATGTTATGGCTTTGGTTGAATTTAATGGAGTGAATAAATATTATGGAGACTATCACGCCCTGCGTGACATCAATCTATCCCTGGAGGCCGGCCAAGTTGTCGTTCTTTTAGGACCTTCTGGTTCTGGTAAGTCAACGCTTATCCGAACCATCAATGCCCTCGAAAGTATAGACAGCGGAAGTCTGGTAGTCAATGGCCACCATGTGGAAAGTGCCAGCAATAAGGACTTAGTCGAACTTCGCAAGGAGGTTGGCATGGTCTTTCAGCACTTCAACCTCTATCCTCATAAAACGGTATTGGAGAATATCACTCTAGCACCAATGAAAGTCCTCGGTCTTTCCAAGCAGGAAGCGGAAAAACGGGCTAAGAAATACCTATCCTATGTTAACATGTGGGACCGGAAAGACTCTTTCCCTGCCATGCTTTCAGGCGGTCAAAAACAGCGGATTGCCATTGCCCGTGGCCTGGCCATGAAACCAGAACTGCTCCTCTTTGATGAGCCAACCTCAGCCCTTGACCCAGAAACCATCGGTGATGTACTGACCGTTATGAAAAAACTGGCCAAACGGGGGATGAACATGATTGTCGTAACCCACGAGATGGGCTTTGCCCGCGAAGTGGCGGACCGCATCGTCTTTATGGCTGAGGGGCAAATTTTGGTGGATACCACCGATGTCAATGGATTTTTTGACAATCCATCTGAACCGCGCGCCCAACAATTCCTCAGCAAGATTCTCAACCATACCAGCGAACTTGTTTCAGAAACAGATGACCTGGCTGATGAAGACTAGGAGGTGCCTATGCAATTGAAAAGAATCATTCCACTTCTGCTCTTGCCTGTGCTCGCTATCTTACTAATGTTGCCATTTTTCGGGCAAATCAGCGCCCTTACAAATAGCACGTCCGATGCCCAGTTGGAAGCAGGAGTCCAGGAGATTGTAGACCGTGGTGTACTGCGGGTCGGAGTCAAGCAGGACCTGCCAAACTTCGGCTACCGGGATCCAAAAAGTAATAAATACACGGGGATGGAAGTTGAAATCGCCAAAAAAGTAGCTGCTGAGCTGGGGGTTGATATCGAATTTACCCCTGTAACAGCTCAGACACGTGGAGCTCTTTTGGACAACGGTCAGCTGGACATGGTCATCGCCACCTTTACCATCACCGAAGAGCGAAAAGAGCTCTACAACTTTACCACCCCTTACTATACAGATGCAGTCGGCTTCCTGGTCCGAAAGGACAGTAATATTCAGTCATCATGGGAAGCCCTCGATGGCCTGACCATCGGCGTGACCCAAGGCTCTATCCAATGGGGATTACTGGAAGAAATCGCTGCTGAAAAAGGGATTGAATTAAACTTCCGTGAGCTAGGTTCCAATTCCGAGGTGGTTGTTGCCCTCGCTGCCCACCGTGTTGATGCCTTCTCCATTGACCAATCCATTCTTTCTGCCTTTTTAGGCAAAACCAATGAACTCTTAGACCTCCAGTATCAACCATCTGAATACGGGATTGTGACCAAGAAATCCAATACCGATTTGGCCACTTACTTGGATGGCTTGGTTCAGGACTGGACAGAAGATGGGACTCTTCAAGCCATCTATGATGACTTTGGTCTCAAACCTGTCACAGAAATTGATGAATAGAAAGGAGCTACTATGGATTTTACACAAGTATTTAATGCTGATCTCTGGGCCTCTTTCTTTCAAGACTGGGACCAATTTGCCCAAGGCTTTCTCTTCAGTCTCCTGATTTCTATCGGAGCCCTCCTGACAGCCTTATTCCTCGGTGTGATTTTTGGCGCCATGTCTACAACAAAGAGTAAGGTATTGCGTTTCCTCTCCAGAGTGTACGTAGAATTTTACCAAAACACCCCTCTCTTGGTGCAATTCGTCATCATCTACTACGGTTTGCCCTTGATTTCCAACTTTGTCCTTATGCCATCTATTTACTGGACTGCCGTCATCTGTGTGGGACTCTACCACGGGGCCTATATCGCTGAAGTCATTCGGACAGGGATTGAGGCTGTGCCGGTCGGCCAGACTGAGGCAGCTCTCTCGCAAGGCTTTACCTATATTGAAACCATGCGGCTGATTATTTTACCGCAGGCTATCCGCACCATTTTGCCACCAATGGCCAATCAGGTGGTCAATCTCATCAAAAACACTTCCACAGTGGCCATCATTGGAGGGGTGGATATCATGTTCATGACCAAGCACTGGTCAGCTGTCCATTCCAACTACATCCCCCCATTTTTGACAGCAGCTATTCTCTACTTTATCCTCTGTTTCCCTCTGGCAACCTTTGCCCGTCGCTGGGAAGCCAAGAATAAAGAAGCCTACTAAGGAGGTCTCACATGATAAATGATATTTTAGAAGTCTTATCACCTACTAACCTGACCTTCTTGCTCAATGGTCTAGGACTTACCCTCTACCTATCTGCCATTATCATCGTCTTGTCCACCCTTTTGGGAACCATTTTGGCCGTAATGCGAAATGGCAAAAATGCTCCCCTGCGCTGGATTGCCTCCATTTACATCGAGTTTGTCCGCAATGTGCCCAACTTGCTCTGGATTTTCACCATTTTCCTAGTCTTCCAGCTCAAGTCCACCCAAGCAGGATTGACAGCCTTTACCGTCTTTACCTCGGCAGCCCTAGCTGAAATTATCCGCGGCGGTCTCAATTCGATTGACACTGGGCAAACTGAGGCGGGACTTTCTCAGGGATTTACCCAGTTTCAGATTTTGATCTATATCATCCTACCCCAGGCCATCCGTAAGATGCTGCCGTCTATCATTTCCCAATTCGTAACGGTTATCAAGGATACCAGTCTCCTCTACTCTGTTATCGCCCTCCAAGAACTCTTTGGCGCCAGCCAAATTCTCATGGGACGAAACTTCGAGACGACTGCTGTCTTCACCCTTTACGTAGTCATTGCCCTCGTATACTTTGCCATCAACTTCACCATCTCCAGCTTTTCCCGCTATTTGGCCAAGTCTTGGGCAAGCAGTATGGAGTGATTTATACCAAAAAAGACCTAAAGTCAGCTTTCTCAGCCTAGCTTTAGGTCTTTTTAGGTGCGGTTAGCCTCAATGTGGATATCACGATTTTTTTGACTATCAAAATCCAAGCTGCAAAAATGAGGTGTTATCGGTAAAACACTAGTCTTAGAAAGGGATACAGGTGAAATATCGGAAGAATTACTGGATCCTTTCATCCAAGAAGGATGGACTGCAGAATTTCCAGAAGCTGCAGTCTGCATCCTCGATTTTTTCAGGATTGGTCAATTTTTCGCTCCATTTCTTGAAGCTATTGACTATCCTCAACATAAAGGAGGAAGCCCTGCCTAGGCACAAGTTCTGCATAAATAGAGCGATTTTGGTTTTTATAGGCCCACTCCTGATATTTACCACCCTGGCATATTTGAGCCAGAAATTATCCTTCTACTTGTTTTTCCAGTTACAGCTCCACTCAGCCATCCTTGGATATGGTTTAAAAAATGAAGCAAAATTAGATCGAATATTTCCTGATTACAAATTGAAAGGCTCCCACTTCGAAGGGGAGCCTTTCTAAATTCGTCTATTTTTCTTCTGCCGGTCTTGATTTTCTGGCAATATCAGCGAGGATATTGGCCGTAAATTCTTCCAAGTTTTCGGTATGGGTTTCCTTGCTGCCGTAGCGGCGGACGTTGACTGACTTGGATTCCATTTCCTTGTCACCAACGATGAGTTGGTAAGGGATTTTTTGGGTTTGGCTGGCCCGAATCTTGTACTGCATCTTTTCGTTGCGCTCGTCCACATCAGCACGGATGCCCTTGTCTTTGAGGGCTTTGGCCACTTCCCAAGCATAGTCAACATGGGCTTCGTTGGAAATCGGGATGACCGTTACTTGATGAGGCGCCAACCAAGTCGGGAAGGCACCCTTGTAATTTTCAATCAGGATGGCAGTGAAGCGTTCCATGGTAGAGATAACACCACGGTGAATCATGACCGGACGGTGCTCCTCACCATCTGCGCCGACATAAGACAGGTCAAAGCGCTCTGGCAAGAGGAAGTCCAGCTGGATGGTCGAGAGAGTTTCTTCGTTACCAAGGGCAGTCTTGACCTGAATGTCCAGTTTTGGTCCGTAAAAGGCAGCTTCTCCTTCGGCTTCAAAATAGTCCACACCCATTTCATCCAGAGCTGCTTTCAACATGCTTTGGGCATTTTCCCACATCTCGTCGTTGTCGTAGTATTTTTCCTTGTCTTCAGGGTCGCGATATGACAGACGGAAACGATAGTCTGTCAGGTTGAAATCCTCATAGACATCGATGATGAGCTGGAGGGCTTTTTGGAATTCTTCCTGAATCTGCTCTGGCATGACAAAGAGATGACCATCGTTAAGCGACATTTCACGCACGCGCTGGAGGCCTGAGAGGGCACCTGATTTTTCATAGCGGTGCATCATGCCGATTTCTGCGATACGGATAGGCAGCTCACGGTAGGAATGCACATGGTGCTTGTAGACCTGGATATGGTGCGGGCAGTTCATTGGACGAAGGACAAATTCCTCTCCATCCCCCATATCCATGACCGGAAACATGTCTTCTTGATAATGCTCCCAGTGACCTGAGGTTTTGTAGAGTTCCACAGATGCCATCGGCGGTGTATAGACATGGAGGTAGCCAGATGCCAGCTCCTTGTCGACAATGTAGCGTTCCAACTCCCGACGGATGGTGGCCCCATTTGGCAGCCAGAAAGGCAGACCCTGCCCCACTTCTTGGGAAATCATGAAGAGATCCAGCTCTTTTCCGAGTTTGCGGTGATCCCGTTCTTTGGCTTCCTCCCGCATCTGGATATAGTTCTTGAGGTCTTTTTTGTCAAACCAGGCCGTACCGTAAATCCGCTGCATCATGGGATTTTCGCTCTTGCCCCGCCAGTAGGCACCAGCCACATTCAGCAGCTGGAAGACCTGGATGCGGCCTGTCGAAGGCACATGAGGGCCACGACAGAGGTCCACATACTCCCCTTGCGTATAGATGGTCAAGCCGCCTTCATCATCCGAATGCTCCTGAATCAGCTCCAGTTTATAAGGGTCGTCCTTGAAGATTTCCAGGGCTTCTTCCTTGGTCACCTCGCGGCGCTCAGATGGGAAGTTTTCCTTGACAATCTTTCTCATCTCCTCTTCAATCTTGGCCAAATCTTCATTGGAAATCTGACCAGCCGCATTGTCTGTGTCGTAGTAAAAACCATCCTGAATCGCAGGACCAACCCCCAGTTTAATATCTGGGAAATGGCGTTTGGCTGCTTGGGCAAAGAGGTGGGCAGCCGAATGACGCAGAATGTCAAGCGCATCCTCGTGGTCAGGGGTCACGATTTCAAGGGAACCATCTTCTGTGATGGCCCTCGTAGTGTCAATCAACTTACCGTTGAACTTACCAGCAAGGGCTTTTTTAGCCAGTGAGTTGCTGATGGATTGGGCAATGTCAAAGGTTGTGCTGCCGGATGCGTACTCACGTACAGCACCATCTGGGAAAGTAATGTTTATCATGGTTATCTCCTTATTATTTATTTTTAATCTTATTTTTAATCCCCAATAACTCTTCTTTTTGAGCTAAAAAGGTTTCCATTTCTTCTTGGATATCAACATCCAGGCGGTCAGCCAATTCGATTAGCCACCAGATATTTTCAGCCAGTTTCTG
>NZ_JBHCHN010000009.1:0-6300 GCF_041802885.1 Streptococcus sp. | reverse complement strand
GCTTTGACAAGGACTTGATAGACTGACCACTTTGACGTAGTTCATAGATCTTGATTTTATCTTCATAGCTCAATTTCATAAAAATAACACCCCAAAAGTTAGATTTTTTTCTGTCTAACTTTTGGGGTGCGGTTCATTTTGAGCTTCTTTTGTATTTATTCCGAAATATCCAAAAAGCCTTCCCTAGGTTGAACTTTCAAAACTTGGCAGACAGCATACAAATCATTATCACTCAAACCTTCATATTGTCTACTTGTTCTGGTCTTCAAGTGAATCATAGCTGCCTTGTCCACTGTCTCAATCAAACCAAAACAATCTTGAAAATCTTTTCCAGTGGCTAAAATTCCATGGAAGGCCCAAACAACAAGACGGCATTCTTTTAATTTTTCAACGGTATGTTGAGCAATGGCTAGTGTGCCCGGCAACTCCCAGGGGAGAATGCCAACGCCATCTGGAAAGACTACGATGCTCTCTGTCAATACGCGCCATAAAGGTAGGGTATAAGACTTATCATTATGCTCGGATATCAGGGAATAGGCCGTCGCGTTGGGAGCGTGATTATGGACTACTACTCGATGGTTGAGATCAACAGCAAGTCTTTGTGCATGCGCTAAGAGGTGCATATATAATTCACTGGTTGGTCGGCGATTTTCTGAAAATCCCCAGACAATATCATAACCTTTTTCTGTTACTCTGATAACACCCATATCTCGTTTGATATGGTCTCGTAGATTTCGGAAATGACTGCCAGAGGTTGTAATCAGGATATATTTCCCTACCATGTCAAAAGGAATATCCTCTACTATCACCTGTTTTATCGGCTCATCCCTTGGCAGTTGCTCAAGATCTTCATCACTCAAAATACAGCTAACATTGCCACCATTGTATTCATCCCAACCCTTGCTCCACATGTCGTAAGTTAAGGTAGTCAGTTCTTTTACAACCGATGATTGTTCAAATAATACCATAACATTTCCTTTCACTTTTTGAAGAATGGTAAAAAGGAGGATAGGTACCTATCCTCCTCCCATTTTATTTATTCATAACCTTCATCTTGCTTTTCTTGATTCCAGATAGGGTGATGGTTAATAAGATCATCAATATTTCCAACCTTACGGCCTTTTGAATAGTAGCCATCCAGAATACCCAGCTTTTGGAAAATAGTTTGCTTATATGCAATCTCTGCGTTCCATTCCACTGTATCAATGATTTGAAGAGCCTTATTTAGAGCCTCCTCACCATCAGCTCCAGGTGTCAAGACTAGGATACCATGACTATCAAGCAGATACTCTTTTGGTAATTTTTTCCCCGCCGAAAGTAGCTCCTGACGAACAATTTCCGCCAACTCTGGAGTTGTATTTGGCGCAAAGTCCAAAACTTTGATGTGCTCCACCTTTTGTGTTGCTTCAGACAAGTTGGGCATATCCAGGTGACTAGTGGCCCAAAACATAGCGTTCGGCGCATGGGCATGGAATACACATTTTATGTCCGGATTTGTTTCATAGCAAGCAAAGTGCAGGTTAATCTCTCGAGTTGGTTTTCCTTCGCCAGCTATCTTTTCCCTGGTTTCCAAGTCAATCACCAAGACCTGAGCTGCACTAACTTTACCATGATAGGTCTCTGACATCATGGAGGGTGTCATGATAATGAATTCTTTACCAGTTGCATCAGTCGTTTTAAAGGAGAAGTTTCCCCCAGCTGTATTGGTATTTTTTCTATAAAAGGTCAATTCGATGGCTTCAGCCATAGCCCGCCTTTCCTGTTCAAAAAGTATTTTTCCACTTGTCATTTAGTCTCCCCCCCTTTTTCTTTCCTTCTCGCAGCGCCTGATATATGACGTCAGCTGTCTTTCTCTTTTCTCGTTGTTGCTCATCATACTCTTTGAATAAGCTTGTATACCCATAGCGGTAGACGACAAAACTGATTCCAATTGCTATGATATTGAATACATAATTTCTACTATTTAACCCTAATAAGAAGAATATGAGTGCTATCAACAAGAGTATCAACCACAAACTTTTATTCACTTTCATAGCGTTTTGACGGAACTTCTTGTGTCATCATTGTCTTGTAGAGCCATACAAAAAGTAACAAGAAGACTACCGCCCCTCCAATTGCTAAGAAATTACCATTAAAGGTTTCTGCAAAAAGAATGCGTAATTCAGGTGCTTCCAAAGTGGACCATGTAATTAGATTGCCAGGCTCAACATTTACTGATTTAGTTGCATTGGCCAACCCGGTCAGGATTGGTGCAAAATATGTGGCACTGTAAAGGTAGAGTGGCAGATAGATCAAACCTAAAATCATCATCCGTGCTAAGTTACCACCCGTAAGCAAGAGTCCTCCAACAGCAATGGAATAGTTGAGAACACCTGCAATCGGCAAAACAGTATTTCCTGGAAGAATCAAAGAATATCCAATGAAGAATGGGACCATCAAAATCAACGTTACCCAAACTTCAGAGCGGCCAGCCAGTAGTGGCCAGTCCATACCAATGTAAACTTCACGGTCATTAAAGCGTTTCTTCATAAATTCACTCATAGAGTCCGCTAATGGTGACAGAGATTGCATGAAGAGCTTGCTGACCATTGGAAAGAGAGCCATGGCTGTCGCAACTTGGATACCTAGGTTGAGGGAAGCTGACACAGAGTATGCCCCCGCAAAGCCGAGTAAGATACCAATGATAAAGCCCATAACGGAGTTCTCAGAGAAAATCCCCAGTTTCTTACGCAGAGCATTCGTATCTGCTTTTTTGTTGAGGAATGGGATCTTATCCATGACTTTATTAACTGGCAACATAAAGACCGCTGAAAGGTTCATACAGTGGGTAACAGTCACCATTGGAATACCAGTCAAATCTTCGATATGTTTTTGAAACATATCTCCTAGTTTCAACTCGAGGACGACTTGAAGGGCTGCTACGAGAAAGCCTGCCCAGAGGTGTCCACTTACATAATAGACAAGGTAGCCTGTCAGAGCTTTCCCCCAAACGTTCCACATATCTACGTTGAGGGTCTTGGTCCAATTAAGTGTCAACATGATAATATTGATGATAATTTGAACAGCGAAGAAGGTAAAGGCATAACCCCAGGACCAAACAATGCTGGCTGCCCCAGTCCACCCTAAATCCAATGCTGGAAGGGAGATACCTGTATTTAAGGCCAACGCCTCCGAAGCCGGAGATACAGCGTTTGACATAAAACCAATAATCATCCCCATACCTGTAAATGCTACACCCAAGGTAATCGCAGAGATAAAAGCTTTTTTAACATTCATCCCCACCAATAAACCTAGAACAAAAATGATTAGTGGCACAAAAATGGCGGATCCCAAATCCAAAATCCACTGGATGACATTTTGAAAAATTTCCATAATTTTTCTCCTTTATTAAGATACTTAGCCTTTTGAGAAGTATTTAACATTGGCTAACCTTTTATTTATTTGTTGACTCCACAATTTGGTCATAGACACTATCTACTCCCATCCCGGTCAGGAAAGGAACACCTGGAAAAACATCTACATCCAATCGAGCTGCTTCATCCAGCACTTCTTGTTCTGGCATCGCTATATAAACATAGATACTTGCTTGAGGCAATTCACTCAGAATCGATTTGTAATCCACCGCTTCAACGGGATAATTAATTCCATCATCTTCAAAGCGAGTTTTGATTTTTTCAGCAATTGTGGTACTTGTTGCCACACCACTACCACATGCTACAATAAGTTTTCTTGCCATTATTTGGCCTCCTTTAATATATTTTTTATAAATGACTGCTTAAGAGTTGATACATGGCTACCTCATCATCGATTTGGGCAAAATGAGTTACAAAATCTTCCTTCGAAAACAAATCCATCAGCTTAGCTAGCAAACCTACTTGGCTTTTTGGATCCTTAATTCCAAGAAAGAGAAAGTGTCGACACGGAGTTTCAGAATTATCTCCCATTTGTAACATCGTAATTTGCTGACTATTTCTCACTACAAAGATGAATGGATGATTGATAACTTCCGGATCCGTATGCGGTAAGGCAATATTCAGATACCTAGTTTGCAAACCCGTAGGAAATTGTCTCTCCCTTTCTATCAACGATTCGAGATAAGTCTCTGTTACATATCCTTTTAATAAAAGGATTTTGCTCACAGATTGAAATAAGTTCAATTGGTTTGTCTCCTGGAAATCCAAACCAATTAAATCCGGTTGTAACATTGTTTTGTACATACTACAACTCCTTTGGCAAAAAATGTTAATTTGTGTTAACTTTTTGTTATGTTTTTGTTATAATATGATTATAAATGTTATTTTTTAATTTGTCAACGCTTTCTTTGTTATTTTTTGTTATATTTTGTTTGTGTTTTTGTTAATTTTCGTTTTGTAGGTCTATTTTCTGATAATATGTTATCATGGTAGTGTAATCTAAGTATGTTGAAAGGAATGATTGTGTGTTGAAAATCAATCGAAAAAACAAAATCTTACAAATGCTTCAACAATCCGATGTGTTGACCTACCAAGAACTTGCTGAGGCCCTAAATGTTTCTACGATGACAGTTCGTCGAGATGTCGCTGAGTTAAGCAAGGAGAATGCTATCATTAAGGAACACGGAGGCGTAAGAAGGGTCACTTTCAAGGTTAAAACAACTGATGAAAAACGTCTTCTATTCCCAGAAGAAAAAGACTATATTGCCCAACTTGCTGCTGATTTAATCGCGCCCAAAAGTGTGATTTATCTTGGGGCTGGAACAACCATTTTAGCTCTGGCCAAACATCTAAAAAACGATCATAAGCACATCATTACAAATAGTCTATTTACTTTTAATTGGCTAGTTGAGCATCATTTTGAAAATGTATTGCTAACAGGTGGAGAATTTGTTGCAAAATCAGAAGAATTTCATGGGGAGCATGCTGAAAGGCTGGTCAAAGATTTCTCAATTGACTATGCTTTTCTCGCGACCAATGGGATGATTGATGATAATTTGACAACTTTTTCTCCTTTTAGCGGGCGACTTCAATCATTAGCTATCAACCAAGCAAAAAATGTCTATTTGTTGGCAGACCATTCAAAATTTGGAGTCAGCGATTCCTATATTTTTGGAAAAGCCAGCCAACTTGATGCAATTATTTCGGATTCAAAATTAGATACGGAAACCAAGAAGCACTATCAGCAGTTTACCGATGTTATCAACTAACTTAAAGAGAAAGGTATCTGTCCATGGTTCTAATTATTACTTTAAACCCTTCCGTTGACTTGCTGTACTTTGAACCTACATTCAGACTTGGTGTTCATAATCGTTTTCAAAATTCAACCATTATGTCAGCCGGAAAAGGGATTAATTGTTCACGCGCACTCTCTTATTTGGGAGAAAAGGCGACTTCTTTATCTCTTGTCGGTGGATTATCAGGTGAATTTTTCAAAAAACACTTGGAAAATGAACATTTTGAGTCACTGTATATCCCCATCCAAGCAGAGACACGACACTCCATCACCATCATGCATGACGATAATGTCCATACTGAAATTGTTGAAGCTGGTCCAAAAGTTTATCCTGAAATGAAGGAAGCAATATTTGACAGAATTTTGCAAATCGTGACAGAAAAAAAAATAGAGATTATCTCTCTAAATGGCTCTGTAAATTCTGATGACGAGTATTTCTATAACGACCTTGTCTATTTTCTGCGAAAAAACACTGCCCCAGAAACAAAAATATTAGCCGATTTTTCAAGAAATGCCTTACAGCAAATCGTTCATAATGCCACTTCCTATCCAGATTTTATAAAACCCAATTTAGAAGAATTTTGCCAGTTAACAGGTCTACCGTTCAACAATAAACAAGAAGTATTGGATTATGTAAAAGAAAATCCTCTCCCTATTCCGTATACTCTAGTTTCATGTGGTGCAGAGGGTGCCATTGCTCAATTCAGTGGTCAGTTGTATGATGTAGCAGCCCCTACCATTGACCTTGTCAATCCAACAGGTTCAGGTGATGCTACGGTGGCTGGCGCAATTTATGCTTTCAAGCACCATTTGTCCGACGAGGAGGTGATTCGGTTTGCCATAGCCAGCGGGACTGCCAATGCCATGGAGAATGGTGTTGGCATTGCACGCCGTGAGATTGTGAATCAATTGTTAGACCAAGTCTTGATTGAAAAAATAGAGTAAAAGAAGCCCTTATGAACCGCACCCCAAAAGTTAGACAGAAAAAAATCTAACTTTTGGGGTGTTATTTTTATGAAATTGAGTTATGAAGATAAAATCAAGATCTATGAACTACGTCAAAGTGGTCAGTCTATCAAGTCCTTGTCAAAG
>NZ_JBHCHN010000008.1:0-36354 GCF_041802885.1 Streptococcus sp. | reverse complement strand
TCCAAATCAATTCCCTGGAAGATAAAGCGGCTCGGCGTCCGTGCCATTTTAAAATCAAAGGAAGGCTTTGGTTTTTCAGCCTGAAGCTCAATGATTTCCATCTTGTCCAATTTCTTCTGACGGGACATGGCCATATTCCGTGTGGCGACACGGGCCTTGTTGCGATTGACAAAGTCCTGCAAATCCGCAATTTCCTTTTGCTGGCGCTCATAGGCTGCCTCCAACTGGGCCCGCTTCATGGCATGCACTTCTTGGAACTGGTAATAATTGCCAGAATAACGGGTCAAAAGCTGGTTTTCCACATGATAGACAATGTTAATCACGTCATTTAGGAATGGAATATCATGGGAAATCAAGACAAAGGCATTTTCATAATTTTGCAAGTAACGCTTGAGCCAGTCGATATGCTCCGCATCCAGGTAGTTAGTCGGCTCATCCAGAAGCAAGATGTCTGGTTTTTCCAAAAGGAGCTTGGCCAGAAGAATCTTGGTTCGCTGTCCACCGGACAACTCGGTAACATCCGTATCCATGCCATAATCCATGACACCCAAAGCACGCGCCACCTCGTCAATCTTGGCATCTAAGGTATAAAAGTCACGGCTTTCCAGACGGTCTTGGAGTTCGCCAACCTCTTCCATAAGGGCATCCATATCGGCCCCTTCTTCTGCCATGGACATGTAGATATCATTGATACGGCTTTCCGTCTTAAAGAGCTCGTCAAAAGCAGTCCGCAGGACATCACGGACAGACTGGCCCTTTTCCAGCTTGGCATGCTGGTCCAAGTAACCTGCGGTCACATAGCGGGACCATTCGACCTTGCCCTCATCAGGCTGCAACTGCCCCGTCACGATGGACATGAAGGTGGATTTTCCTTCACCATTGGCACCGACAAGGCCAATATGTTCGCCCTTGAGCAGTCGAAAGGACACATTTTCAAAAATGGCCCGATCACCAAAACCATGGCTCAAATTCTTTACTTCTAAAATACTCATAGTTTCCTCACAAAAGAGGCTGGAAATTATTCCAGTCTCTGTTTACTCTTCTTAATCTAAACCGATCTCAGCACGGACCACATCCGCGATGGTATCCACATAGTAGTCTACCTCTGCATCTGTTGGAGCTTCTGCCATGACACGCAGCAGCGGCTCTGTTCCAGAAGCACGGACCAAAATCCGGCCATTTCCAGCCATTTCGGCTTCCATCTTTTCGATGATGGCCGCAATAGCTGGAACTTCAATGGCCTTGTCCTTCATGGCATTTTCAACGCGGATATTGACCAATTTCTGTGGGTAGATGGTCACTTCAGCTGCCAATTCGGACAAAGTTTTGCCCGTTTCCTTCATCACTTTGGTTAATTGTACTGCGGTCAGCTGACCATCACCAGTAGTGTTGTAATCCATGAGAATGACATGCCCTGACTGTTCACCACCTAGATTAAAGCCTGACTTGCGCATTTCTTCCACAACATAACGGTCGCCTACTGCTGTCACAGCTTTGCCAATTCCTTCTCTGTCCAATGCCTTATGGAAACCAAGATTGGACATAACAGTTGTCACAATGGTATTTTGAGCCAAAAGTCCTTTGTCGGACAAGTATTTCCCAATGATGTACATAATGCGGTCACCGTCTACCAAGTCGCCGTTTTCATCGACTGCAATCAGGCGGTCACTGTCACCGTCAAAGGCCAAACCAATTTGGCTTCCTGTTTCCTTGACTAATTCCTGCAATTTCTCAGGGTGGGTCGAACCAACACCTTCATTGATATTGAGACCATCTGGATGCTCGGCCATAACAGTCAAATCAGCACCCAAGTCCACAAAGACCTGACGAGCAGAAGTCGCTGCAGCACCATTTGCAATATCTAGGGCTACTTTGAGACCATCTAACTCCAAACCAGTTGACACCAAGAATTGCTGGTATTTACGCAAACCTTCTGGATAATCTACTACATCGCCCAATCCTTGAGCAGATGGACGAGGAAGGGTATCCTCTTCTGCGTCCAAGAGTGCTTCGATTTCGGCTTCCAGATTGTCATCTAGTTTGAAGCCATCACCAGCGAAGAACTTAATTCCATTGTCCTGAGCTGGATTGTGGCTGGCTGAAATCATCACACCAGCGCTGGCTTTTTCAGTCTTGACCAAATGAGCCACACCAGGTGTTGCCAAAACTCCCAATTTATATACATGAATACCGACAGAAAGGAGCCCTGCCACTAAGGCTGATTCCAACATTTGTCCTGAAATCCGAGTATCACGTGCCACAAAGACACGCGGCACATCTTTTTCATGCTGACTGAGAACATAGCCTCCATAGCGGCCTAATTTAAAAGCCAATTCCGGAGTCAATTCAACGTTTGCTTCTCCACGGACACCATCCGTACCAAAATATTTACCCATTTTCCTAATCCTTTTTAATCCTTATTTTTAGTTATTGTTGCCTGCATGCTAGTCACTTCCTGCGAGAAGATCACTGGTAAAATCTGACCTTGGGAGTCTACCGCCTGTAAGGTGGCCGTACCCGTGTAATTTTCTGACAAGTCGCTCGCATCTGTGATAACTGCTTCTACTCGATCCACCCGGGCAAGGGTTTCTTCATCACTGGTCACCTTGACGGTTGAAGTCCCTACTGTGATTTTAGCCACTGAGTACCCGACAGCTAGCTGCGTATCATAAATATTACCGACTACGGTAAAGTTTTTGCTGGCCCGTTTACCAATTTTCACGGACAGATTTACTGGTGTCAGATTGGCATTGACACCCTTTGGCAAATCCAAAACCTGCAGTTTAACCAAGTGAGTTCCGGTGTCCAAATCTCTCAAATCCGCCTTGACTTGGAAGCTTCGAGTAGCTTCATCCGTTTCCCTTTGTAAAATCAGGCGATTGGAGCCAATCAGGTCGACAGTGACCGTTGAGGCAAAACCTGAAATAAAGTATTTTTCACTGTCATACTCAATACTGACAGGAACATTGTTAACCGTATTTGTATAGGTTTCTTTAGCTTGTTGCTGGTTGGTATTGACAGAATTTTTATAGTTGGTCGTTGTCGCATAAAAGAAGAGCAAGAAAGCAATTAAGATTGAGGCCCCCAGTTGACCAATCATTTTAAGTTTTTCATTCATTAACCTTGACCTCCCAATCGTTTCCACCAAGATGCCGGTGTCTCACTTTCAGAAATCAAATGTGAACGCAGACTTGCCTCAAATTCTTCCATTGTCAAATCGTGGCGAAAGTTGCCATTAACCGCTATAGAAAGACCACCTGTCTCTTCTGAAACAACAAAGACAAAGGCATCTGAGACTTCCGATAAGCCGATGGCTGCTCGGTGTCGGGTTCCAAATTCCTTGGAGATTCCTGCACTTTCTGACAGAGGAAAATAGGCACTGGCCACTGCAACCTTGTTGTCTTTAATAATAACAGCCCCATCATGCAGAGGGGTATTGGGAATAAAGATGTTAATAAGCAATTCACCTGAAACTGTTGCATCCAGCTCAATCCCTGTTGAGCGATATTCCTGCAAGGTTCTGGCTCCCTCAATAGCCACCAAGGCCCCTATTTTACGAGGGCTCATGTATTTAACAGCTTTGACAATTGATTTGAGGACCATTTCTTCGGAGGTCATAGCGGGACCTGAAAAGATATGGGTGGTTCGGCCTAGCTTTTCCAACATAGCCCGAAACTCTGGTGCAAAAATGACAACCGCCGCAATGACTGCATAGGACATAATCAAGTTCATCAGCCAAGAGATGGTTTGTAGGCCCACTAAGCCTGCCACTATCTGCGCTAGAACAAAGAGAAAAACTCCCTTAATCAAGGTCATAATCTTAGTCCCGGCCAAGGACTTACTAAGGTGATAGATAATATAGATGACCAAAGCGATGTCAATTAGATGAACAATGGCTGTCCAAGGACTGGCCAATAAACTGTCCCAATATTGTGGGTCAAGCAACTGATTCAAACTCAACATATAAACTCATCATTTCCTGTTCTTACATACTATTCTACTATTATACCATACTTTACTCACATATTTCATGATTGAGATCATTTCAATTCTAGAAAATCAGCTTTCTTTGTGTTAAAATAGTCCCATGAAACTAAATACATTATTAGGAATTGCGGCAGGCAAAAGCAGTCAATTTATTCTCAATAAGTTGGGACGAGGAACTACTCTGCCTGGAAAAATCGCTCTTCGATTTGATAAACATATTCTAGATAGTCTGGCAAAGGATTATGAGATTGTTGTCATTACAGGAACCAATGGAAAAACCCTGACCACTGCTCTAACAGTGGGTATTCTTCAAGAGGCTTATGGTCAAGTCACCACCAACACGAGCGGTGCCAATATGATTACAGGCATCACAGCCACTTTTCTTTCTGCCAAGAAAAACAAAAACGGCAAGAAGGTAGCAGTTCTGGAGATTGATGAGGCTAGTCTGGCCCGTGTGACCGAATTTATCAAACCCAGTCTTATTGTCTTTACCAATATTTTCCGCGATCAGATGGACCGTTATGGTGAGATTTATACCACCTACCAGATGATTTTGGATGGAGCTGCCAAGGCACCAAAGGCTACTATCCTGGCCAATGGAGATAGCCCACTCTTCAACTCCGTCAAGACCATCAACCCTATCAAGTACTATGGTTTTGCGACTGAGGAAGGTCAGCCTGAGTTGGCCCATTACAATACAGAAGGCATCCTCTGCCCGAATTGTCACTCTATCTTGCGCTACAAGATGAATACCTATGCTAATCTGGGCAGCTACATCTGCCTCCACTGTGATTTTAAACGACCTGACTTGGACTACCAGCTGACAGAGCTAAAAGAAATTACAAACACTTCCTCTACTTTTGTCATCGATGGTCAAACCTACAAAATCAACATCGGCGGTCTTTACAATATCTACAACGCCCTTGCGGCAGTTAGTGTGGCAGAATTTTTCGGTATTTCAGCAGAGACCATCAAGGCCGGTTTCGAAAAGAGCAAGGCCGTCTTTGGCCGGCAGGAAACCTTTAAGGTGGGTGATAAGGATTGTACCCTAGTCCTCATCAAGAATCCTGTCGGGGCAACCCAAGCCATTGAAATGATGAAGTTAGCTCCTTATGATTTCAGCCTATCGGTTCTTCTCAATGCCAACTATGCGGACGGCATCGATACCAGCTGGATTTGGGACGCCGATTTTGAACAAATCCAGCACATGGACATCACCCAGATTTTTGCTGGCGGCGTACGTGCTTCTGAAATTGCCCGCCGTTTGCGGGTGACAGGCTATGATGAAGATAAGATTTCAGAACTGAATAGCCTCGAAAAAGTACTTTCTGCCATTGAACAACAAGAAAGTCAACAGGCCTACATCTTAGCCACCTACACAGCTATGTTAGAGTTGCGGGAATTATTGGCCCAGCGTCACGCAGTCGGAAAGGAGATGAAATAATGGTCTATACTTCATTAAAAAGTCCTGAAAAAGACTACTCCTACAACCTCAACATCGCTCATCTCTATGGTGATTTGATGAATACTTATGGCGATAATGGCAATATCCTCATGCTCAAATATGTGGCAGAAAAGATGGATGCCCGAGTTCAGGTGGACATCGTCTCTCTGGCAGATGGCTTTGACAAGGATTTCTACGATCTGGCCTTTTTTGGTGGTGGTCAAGATTTTGAACAAGCCATACTAGCTCAAGATTTACCGACTAAAAAGAAAAATCTGGCTGATTATATTGAGAACGAAGGCGTATTTCTGGCCATCTGTGGCGGTTTCCAGCTTCTGGGCCAATACTACATCGAGGCTGGTGGTCGCAAAATTGATGGCCTGGGGATTCTAGGCCACTACACCCTCAATCAAGAGAATAACCGCTACATCGGTGACATCAAGATTCACAACGACGAATTTAACGAGACCTACTATGGTTTTGAAAACCACCAAGGTCGCACTTTTCTAGCAGAAAATCAAAAACCACTGGGAAAAGTGGTCTACGGGAATGGCAATAACAAAGAAGACGGTGGTGAGGGCATGCACTACAAAAATACCTTTGGCAGCTACTTTCACGGTCCGATTCTTTCTCGAAACGCCAATCTAGCCTATCGCTTAGTCGCAACTGCCCTACAAAAAAAATACGGCTCAGATATCCAGCTCCCAGCCTACGAAGACATCCTTAGCAAGGAAAAACCAGAAGAATATGCTGACATAAAAAGTAAAGCAGAAAAATCCTCATAAAAGACTGACTCCAGCAGATTAGCTTCTGCTGGAGTTTTTTTGCACAAAGAAAGAAGCTGGACCCAAGTCCAGCCCCTTTTCAGGAGATTATGAAAAAATATTTAGGAGTAATCTTAGTATAAGACAAGCTAAGATTATTTCCATCCGTCTGAGGACTGATTTTTCCTAAAAAAGTTTGCGAACTTCAAATCTCGTCTTGGTATTCTTAAGAGCAGATCCTATGGTAACTGCTGCGGCAACGACGTTAAAAATAATAATCATAGCTAAGTTCAAGTAATAAGTATGACTATCGATATAACCTTCAGCTAGAAACTCATGAATGTAGGGAAGGGTATCAAAAATGCTCACTTCGTAATATCGTGCAAAAGATACAGCCCAGTCCAGTTGATTGGCAAAATAGGTCATGACCAGACTGACCAGGATAGAGATGATGGCCCCCTTGGTGGAAAAGCGTCTTGCCAGCAGTTCATATCCCTTGACGACACAAGCCCCCATGGCCATACCTGATAGGGCAGAAACATAACCTAGTTGGCCCACTAAAACAATGGCAGCGACCCCAATCAAGGAACCTAGAACCGCACCAATAAAACCTAAAAAGACATTTTCACTAGCTTGAAGACTTTCTTGCTCGGAACGGTCCAGCTCACGACTAACAGTTCCAAAGGCTTCTGGTGTCAAAAAGGAATACTGATTGCCAACTTGGTAGAGATGAACATCCTTGGTCTCTCCCGTCATTTCACAGACTTGTACATAGCTATGAGTTGACAAATAGGCTGTAAGTGACTCCAATGCTTCCAAAACATTGGCCTTGCGTTTGGATTTGGTCATGCCTCCCTTGACAGTTATGGTTAGTTTGTGATTTTTAAAGGAACAATGCTGCACTGTTGGAATCTCCATTTTCAAAACCTTGGTATCCAAGGTTTGCACAGCCGAGTCATTTTTGACAGAAAACATGAGTGTTATCACACCATTTCCCACCTCAGAGGCCAGAAAAGTATAGTTATTTTTCTGACCATACATGATCGTTCCCTGGCTCTCAAAAATATAGCCATTTTCCTGCGCAATTTGTTTTAAAATTGACATTTTTTTCTCCTAATTCTTTTTCAAGTTCCCCTGTGGGAGCTTCATTTTATACGCTTCGCTACTTCTTTTTTCTTGGTAAGATCTCTTGAATTTTGTCCAAATTCTTTTTGATGATCTGAGCATTGGCGGCTTTCTTATCCTGTTCAGACTTCCGTAAAATTCGGCTGGCCTGCTTGGTCGCCGCATCCAGGTAAAAGAGCTTAATCAGACTGCCTTTTTTGACAGGTGTCAGGCTGATGCGAGGATTGGGGGACATGGAAATCACTTGGTTGACCATCACACTGGCATATTGAGACCGGGGTTTAATGGGAAAGGCAGCTACTCGGTAACCTAGATTTTCCAGAAGTTCCTGGGCTTCAGACAAGACTAGGCCAGTCACATCTGGCAAAGCAATATCTTTTTTGCTCTCCTCAATAACATGGTCATCAACATAGTAGAGTTTGACAAGGGAGCCTGGCCGAACCTTGCCAGACCGAGGCATCATAGCGACTACTTCACCCGCATCTGCCTTAGTATAGCGCTTATTTGGCTTGGCTAGAAGGACAATGACTTGCAGGCCCAATCCTTCCAGATGCTCCTTGGCCTGTTGGATATCCACATCCAAGAGATTGGGAATGGCCACCAGGCTTTGCTTGAGCTGGTGCTGCCGATCCAGATGCTTATCCACAATGGGGGCCGTTTTGTCTGTTATCTTACCCACAATTTCAACTGTATCTGGAATCACACTCAGAATCATATTGGCTGCTCCAAGAAGCTTGCCCATCTTACCAGATGTTTTTTTCACAACTTGTTTACTGGAATTGGTTGGCATAGGGACCTCCTTTTCTATCTATTATAGCAAAATGTTTGAGGATTCATCTACTCTAACCCTTGACTCAAGACTTCCCACTCCTCCATCAACTCTTCCTGTTCCTGGCTGAGTTGGTCCAGTTCTTTTTGCAGGTCCATGAGTTGGCTGGCATCATTGGTGTTGGCCATGGCCTGACTGAGCTCGGCTTCTTTGGCTTCCATCAGGGTTAGCTGGTCCTCGATTTGCTGGATGCGGCGCGTGATTTTGCGAATTTCCTTTTGACTTTCCTTCTGCTGCTGATAATCGGTGGTCACTGGCTCAGCTGCCTTCGAGCTGGTCAGGTCCACTTTTGCCTGCTTTTGCCGCTCTAGCCTTTCCAGATCTGCCTTTTTCTCCAAGTAATAATCATAATCGCCCAGATAAAGGGTGGAGCCCGTTTCAGAGATTTCCAGGACCTTGGTGGCTAGGCGGTTGATGAAATAGCGGTCGTGACTGACAAAGAGGAGGGTGCCGTCAAAGTCAATCAGGGCACTTTCAAGAACCTCCTTGCTGTCGATGTCCAGGTGGTTGGTGGGCTCGTCCAGGATGAGGAAGTTGTTATTTTCCATGGATAATTTAGCCAAGAGCAGGCGGGCCTTCTCCCCACCAGAAAGCATGGACACGGACTTCTTGACATCATCACCTGAAAAGAGAAAGCCCCCCAACCGATTGCGGATGTCCAGCTCCGGCTGATTGGGAAAATCGTTCCAGAGTTCGTCCAGAACCGTATTGGTCCGAGTCAACTTGGACTGGGTCTGGTCATAGTAGCTGACCGCCACATTGGCTCCATAGGTCGACTGGCCCTTGATAAAGGGAATTTGCCCAATGACTGACTTGAGAAGTGTGGTCTTGCCGATTCCATTTGAGCCAACGATGGCGATGGCATCAAATTTCTTGACATCCAAGGAAATGGGCTGGGATAAAATCTGGTCCCCATAGCCAATAGCCGCATCCGTGACCGTCAGCACCACATTGCCCGATGGTTTTTCGGACTGGAAGGTCATGTTGGCAGACTTGCTTCCTGCCTGAGGTTTGTCTAGTCGCTGCATCTTCTCCAGTTGCTTGCGCCTCGCTTGGGCCCGCTTGGTAGTGGAGGCTCGAACAATGTTGCGCTGGACAAAATCTTCTAACTTGGCAATTTCCTTCTGCTGCTTCTCGTAATTTTTTTCCTCAGTGGCCAGTTTTTCAGCCTTGAGGTCCATAAACTTAGAATAATTGCCCACATAGCGGTCCAGGGAATGCGGGGTTAAATCCAGGGTCACCGTTGCTACCTTATCTAAGAAATAGCGGTCGTGACTGACGATGATTAGGGCCCCCTGGTAATTGGTCAGATAATTCTCTAACCAGGCAATACTGTCGATGTCCAAGTGGTTGGTCGGCTCGTCCAGTACCAGCAATTCAGGTTTTTCCAGTAGCATCTTGGCCAGGGCCAGCCGGGTGTTTTGCCCGCCAGAAAGCTCCTCAATCTTCATGTTCCACATGGACTGGTCAAACTTAAAGCCATTGAGAATGGCCTTGATGTCCGATTCGTAGCTGAAACCACCAGAGGATCGAAAGTCTTCGGACAGACGATCATAATCAGCCAGGAGTTTATCAAAAGCAGGCCCCATCAAGTCGGCCATCTGCTCTTCCATGGCTCGGAGTTTTCTTTCTGTGGTCCGTAAGTCATCAAAGACAGAAAGCATCTCCTCAAAAATGGTCCGATCCGATTCGAAGCGGGAATCTTGTGCCAAATAGGATAGGGTCAGGTCCCGCTTGCGATTGACCTCGCCAGAGGTCGGCGCTTCTTCCCCAACCAGTATTTTTAGCAAGGTAGACTTGCCCGCACCGTTGCGCCCCACCAGGGCAATGCGGTCGCGCTCATCCACCTGAAGATTAATATTGTCAAAGAGCACATCTCCCGCAAAGGAGCGCTCAATCTTGTGTCCACTCAGTATAATCATATGTTCATTGTACCAAAAAAGCAGGGAAATTTCCCTACTTAATACCTTATGACAACCGTTCTTCTTCCTTATAATCAATGGGCAATTTTTTCAGGAAAACCTGCAGCTGCTGCTCCCAGTAGTACCAGTCATGGGTGCCATGGCCAACCTGACTGTCCAGGTCCAGACCCATTGCCAGCAAGGCCTTGACAGCTTTTTGATTGCTGGCAAAGAGAAAATCCTCCTTGCCACACCAGCTGTAAAATTTCGATTGGCCATCGTGCTGCCGGGCCAGGGTCGGAATCAGGTGCTGTTCCAGGTTTTCCTCGGTCAAGGGGCCAAAAACTCCCTGCCAGTATGCAGTGTTGGCATTGACATTGGCCGTCAATTCCTCTAAGTCCAGGCCGATACCTAGAGCCCCTGAAAAGGATCCCACATAGGCATAGTCATTGGTGGTCAGTCCGATTTTAAAGGCCCCATAGCCACCCATGGACAGACCTGCAATGAAGGTCTTCTCCCGTTTTTTGGTCATATTAGGGAAAAAGCGCTGCATGACCTTGGGCAATTCTGTGGCGATGGCATCAAAATAATGCAGACCATAGGTGGTATTGGTATACCAGCCCAAATCCGTATTGGGCATGATGACGATTAAGTTGGTATGCCGAATCAGCCGCTCGATGGCTGTCCGTTTCCGCCAGGAATTCTCATTGCCACTCATCCCGTGGAGCAGATAGAGGACAGGGATGTCCTTACAATCCACCTGATCAGGTTCAAGCTCCGCCGCATCTGGATAAATGACGCTGACATGCCGGGCCATGTCCAAGACTTCAGAATAATACTCAATTTCAAAAGTTGCCATCTGGTTTCTCTCCTTTTTTAGAAAAGAGCTAGTTGCCTAGCTCTCAATAATCATTTATTTCACTTCCATGATAACTGGAAGAATGGATGGACGGCGCTTGGTTTGCTCAAAGAGATACTTGGACAAATCATCCCGCACCGCACTCTTGAGTTCTCCCCAGTCAAAACTATCCTTGGTGAAGTACTTCTCCACACTGGCATTAACCAGCTCAGCCGACTCCCGCAGGATATCCCGACTCTTCTTGACATAGATAAATCCACGGGTATTGACCTTGGCCTTGGAAATGATTTTCTTTTCCTTGCGGTTAACCGTAATGGCCACGATGAAAATCCCATCCTCTGACAAGAGCTTGCGGTCACGCAGGACAATATTACCCACATCACCGATGGCATTACCGTCAATCATGACATCGCCAGCAGGCACCGCCCCGTTATGGACAAATTCACCCTGCTCATAAGCCATGACATCGCCCCTTTTGACGATAAAGATATTTTCTGGGTAAAAGCCAATTTCAAGGGCTGCATTGGCATGGGCATCCAGCTGCCGATATTCCCCCTGGATAGGGAAAAGATACTTGGGCCGCAGGATATTGAGCATGAGCTGCAAGTCACGGGCATTCCCATGCCCTGACACCCGCAGATTTTTAGTGATAGACTTGACGATACCGCCAGCCTGGTAAACCATGTTTTCAACACGCGCCACTACTGCTTCCTTGGAAACAGTTGGAGTGGTGACGATGTAAACCAGATCTCCATCCTTGATTTGAACATAGCGGTGACGGCCGATGGACATCTTGCGTAAGCCATTGAGAGGCTCACCCATCCGACCTGTTTCCAAGATAATGAGCTCATGGTCCTCAAACTTACTCATTTCTTTTGGCTTAATCAGCAAACGCTCGCTGGCCAGGCGCAATTTTTTCAGCTGAATGGCCGTCCGCACGATATTTTCCACGTCGTGTCCTGTCAAGACCACTCGGCGACCCGTCGCCTCGGCCGCATCAAAAATCTGCTGGATGCGGATGATATTGCTGGCAACAGCCGCCACAATGACCCGGCCTTCCCAGTCTTCAATGGTATTGAGAATCTCTTCGCGCTCCTCATGCATGCTGGCTACCTGAACATGGCTGTCCGCATTGGCAGAGTCAGACAAGAGGGCCAAAACCCCCTCACGGCCAATTTCCGCCAGACGGGCAAAATCCGTCCGATAGTAGGCCGCTGCAGCCTGGTCAAACTTGAAATCACCTGTGTAGACGATATTTCCCTCATCCGTCTTGACCACAATCCCCAAACTCTCTGGAATGGAGTGGGTGGTTTTGAAGAAGGAAATGACGGAATCTCCAAAGTCAATCTCTGATTTGGCATTGATGACATGGAAGTCATTGAACTTCTTGGTGGCCGCATAATTTTTAACCACCAACTTGGCCAGCTCAATGGTCAAATGGGAACCAAAAACCGGCACCTTGACCTTTTCCAAGAGATAGGGCAGGGCCCCGATGGCATCCGCATGCCCATGGCTCAGGAAAATCCCTGCCACCCGGTTCTTATTTTCCACTAGGTAATCAAAGTTGGGAACAATGACATCCACGCCCAACTGTTCATTTTCTGGGTATTTGAGCCCAGCATCCAGCACAAAAATGCTGTCCTTGACCTCAGCGATGTAGAGATTTTTTCCATTCTCCCGCACACCACCTAAGGCCATAATTTTAATATCGCTCATGATATTTTCCTCTTTTTATGATTTTTTCATACAAACGGTCCTTGTTTCCTAACTGTTGAAAGGTTGACAAGTCGAATTACTGTTCTGCAGATTCCTGCATATCAGACATATTATACCATTTTTTCTCATGAAAAGCGACAAATGAAAAGCCCACTTTCATGGGCTCTTCCTACTCAAAAAACTGGTAATAATCCGCAATCTGCATTTGGGATTTTTCGGCCTGGTTGAGGTCTTTGACGATTTTGCCCTCCTTCATGACGATGAGGCGGTTGCCGTGTTTGAGGGCATCCTCCATATGATGGGTAATCATGAGAGCGGTCAAACGATCTTCTCTGACAAATTCATCCGTCAGCTGCATGAGGGAGACACTGGTTTTGGGATCCAAGGCCGCCGTATGCTCATCCAGGAGCAAAAGTTCAGGCCGTTTCAGGGTCGCCATAAGCAGGCTCAGTGCCTGGCGTTGGCCTCCCGATAAGAGACCGGTCGGGGTTTCCAGATGCTGGTCCAAGCCATTTCCCGTCCTGGTCAGCAAGTTGATAAACTCTTCCTTGTGGGCCTGGATATTGCGGGGTGAAAAGGGACGCTTCTGGCCTCGGTCCTTAGCAATGAGCAGGTTCTCCGCCACTGTCATGCGGGGCGCTGTCCCCATTTTTGGATCCTGGAACACACGGGCCAGGTACTTGGCCCTTTTCTCAGCGGGTAGGTGGGTCACATCCTCACCCAGGATGGAAATGGTCCCGCTGGTCAAGAGCAGGGTACCGGCAATCACATTGAAAAGCGTGGATTTCCCAGCTCCGTTGCCACCTAAGATGGTTAGAAAATCATGTTCGTAAATGTCCAGATTGACATCATCCAAGATGGCCTTGACTTCATCAAAGCCATTATTGACTTGGACAGTGGCCTTTTTCAATTCAACTATTTTCTTCATCGTGATAAGGTCACCCCCTTGAAGACTTTCTTTTTCAAAACAGGCACCATGAGGCAGATGGCCAGGACAAGGGCACTGAAGAGTTTAAGGTAGTTGGTGTTAAAGCCAAGGGCGATGACTGCTGCGATCAAGAATTGGTAGAGGATGGAACCAACGACGATAGCAATCAGTCGCTCCAGTAAGGTTAATCCAGTCGAGAAGAGGACCTCTCCGATGATGATGGAAGCAAGGCCAATGACGATAACCCCAATCCCCTTGGACACATCGGCGTAGCCATCCTGTTGGCTGACCAGGGCTCCAGCTAGTGCAATGAGACCATTGGATACCACCAAGCCCATGACTTCCATGCGGTCGGTATTGATCCCAAAACTTTTTGCCATGTCCCGATTGTCACCCGTCGCGATATAGGCCTGACCCAGCTTGGTATAGAGGAAGTAGATCAGTCCCGCAATGACCAAAAGGACCGCCAAAAGCCCCAAGATGAGGAGATTGCTGTCCTTGGAAAACGGCAGCAGGTCCTGCAAGGTTTGGATATCCAGCAAGCCAAGGTTAGCTCGGCCCATAATCATGAGCATCAGAGAATTACAGGAGGTCATGACCAGGATACCCGCCAAAAGGGTCGGAATCTTCCCCTTAGTATAGAGAAGACCAGTGGCCAATCCAGCCAGACAGCCAGCCAGGGCTCCAGTCAGTGTAGCTACCAGCGGATGAATCTCCATATTCATCAGGGTGACTGCCACTGCTCCACCCAAGGGAAAGGAGCCCTCAGTGGTCATATCTGGAAAGTTTAGAATGCGAAAGGTCAGGTAAATTCCCAATCCGAGAATCCCCCACAAAAGACCTTGCGATACAGATGAGATAATCATATTGTCTACTTTCTATTCATCAGCTTCAACAGCGATATCTGCCTCTTCCAGCAAGCTGTCTGGAATAGTGATACCTAGTTCTTTGGCAGCCTTCAAGTTGACAGTTGGCACACCAGTATCTACCACCTTGACTGGAACCTCAGAAACCTTTTTCCCAGCAAGGATTTTCACAGCGATTTTGGCTGTTTCCAGTCCCAAATCGTATTGGCTTTGGGCAACAGAGGCAATGGAGCCTTGTTTGACCATGGTGTCCACACTAGAGTAAACTGGAATTTTGGCTGCATTGGCTGCTGTCACAACCGTTGGAAAGGCGGAAGCGATGGTATTGTCTTGAGGTACAAAGATGGCATCAACCTTGCCTGTCATCACAGACATGGTGGTGGTGATTTCATTAGTGGATGGCACTGCGTATTCCACAACAGTCAAGCCCGCTTCTTCTGCATACTGGGTAAATTCTTTGACCTGGGAAACGGAGTTGTCTTCGCTGCTGGCATAGAGGACACCGATGGTTTTGGCATCTGGTGTGATGGTCTGGATCAATTCAACAGTTTGGGCATGAGGCACATGGTTGGACAGTCCTGTCACATTGCCATCTGGCTTATCCAAGCTTTTCACCAATTTGGCTCCGACAGGATCCGAAATAGCTCCCATGATGACTGGAATGTCCGAGGTCGCGGAAGCCAAACCTTGGGCAGCTGGAGTCGCAATCCCGATGACCACATCATTGCCATCGTCGACCAGTTTCTTACTCATGGTTTGAATCTTACTTTGGTCTGCTTCGGCGTTGAGCACGGTCAATTCAACATTGCTGCCTTCATAACCAGCATCCGCCAGACCGTCCTCGATGCCTCGTTCGATTTCATCCAAGGCATCATGGGTGACAAATTGCAGAATACCAATTTTAACCACCTGATTTTCCGATGAAGAGGAGGTTTCCTGTCTTTGACTGACGAAAAGGACTCCGACAACTAAGAGGGCCAAGGCGGCAAGGGTTCCGATTAAAGCTTTATTTTTCATAATATTCTCCTTATTTTTTACTGAGTTGAGTCAAGAATCAAGAGTCTGCTAAAAAGAAAAAGCGCCTAGTAAGTTTTCCTACTACGCGCCCCTATATGGTCCATGAAGACTAGCGCATAGATACTTTTTAGAAGTACTCCAAAAGCCGTATCTATGCACAAACATAAACACAACTTTACCTACGCCAGTTTTGCCAGTTTGTAAGTGGTTGAGTGTATGCCATCTTCATTTCCTCCTGAACTTATTTTGTTTTATTATACCCTATTTTGAGAAAAATGCAAGTCCATTGTTTGAATTTTTTCACAATTTAAAATGATTTATTTGAGCAGACGAAGCCCGTTAAGAATAACCAGAATGGTGGACATTTCGTGGAAGATAACCCCCTTTGTCAGGTCCAGCAAACCAAGTATGTTCAGTGTAATCAAGACAATGATGACACCGACTGAGAAGAAAAGATTTTGCCAGATGATGCGATTGAGCTTGTGGCTGAGTTTAAATACTTGGAAGAGTTTGGCAAAATTATTTTGCACCATCACCAGCTCCGCTGATTCCATGGCAATGGCCGAACCTGAACCCATGGCAATCCCCACATTAGCATTGGCTAGGGCAGGGGCGTCATTGATGCCATCTCCAATCATAGCCACCACTCGGCCTGCTGCTTGGCTGCCTTGAACATCCTTGATTTTATCCTGAGGCAGGCAGTTGGCCCGGAAATCATCCACTGCCACTTCCTTGGCAATCCGTTCTGCCACGGCTTCATTGTCCCCAGTCAACATCACAACTTCCACTCCTTCTTTTTGGAAATCATGGACAGCCTGGGCCGATTCGGGACGGACCTGATCCGCCAAGTTCAGGTAACCAACTACCATATCTCCTTTGGCCACAATGACCGTGGTCTGTCCAGCTGACAAACTCTGGGCATAACCATTTGGGTCCTGATAATCCGCAAAGGCAGCTGGTTTGCCCACCCGCACATCACCGCAAATCAAGCCCATCCCAGACTCCTCTTGCACGCTCAGATTGGCAGGAAGCTGAGACAAGTCCACATCCGAATAGTGCTTGACAATGGCTTGGGCAATGGGATGATGGGAACTTTGCTCCATGGCAATAACAAGTGGCAAAATATCTTCAGGAATGACCGCATCTAAGACTTCAAAATTTCCATAGGTCAGGGTTCCAGTCTTGTCTGAATAAATCAAATCAACCGCAGCCAGATTTTCAAGGGCTGTCCCTCCCTTAATGAGCACACCGATACGGGCTCCTTTACTGATGGCACTGAGGGTGGCTGGTGTAACGGAAGCTACTAAGGCACAGGGACTGGCCACCGTCAAGAGGACCATGCCCCGGTAAAAGGCATCTTGAAAAGCCAAACCTTGAAGCTGATTGAGGGCTAGGATAAAGAGGGGCACAGCCAAGAGGACACCAATTACATAGAAACGCTCGAAGCGGTCAATCCAGGCCCCAATTTTGGAAGGTTGGTTCTGGGCCTGCTCTACCATCCGAATGATGTTGGAAAAAACAGTCTGGTCGCTGGTCTTTGTCACCTGGAGTGTGACTGCATGACCTTCATTGAGGGTCCCAGCAAAGACTTCATCCCCTACTTCCTTCTCAACAGGAACAGCTTCACCAGTCAGGGCCATTTCATTGACCGTTGTCGGATTCATGGCCAGGCTGTCAATCGGAATCTGATTGCCCTTGGCCACCAAGATTAGGTCCCCGACTTGGAGTTCCTCAGTCGGCACTTCCTGAGTCTGTCCATCCGCTTGCAGGAGTTGGGCGGTTTCTGGCACCTGGGACATGAGGCTGGAAATGGCGGATGTGGATTTTTCCGTCACATAGGCCTCCAAGACCTCTGCAGTCGCAAAGATAAAGAGTAGGATGGTGGCCTCACTTTCTTCCTGGATAATCAAGGCACCCAAGGCCGCCAAAATCATGAGCAAGTCCACATTTGGAGACCTGTCCTGAATGGAATCACGGATGGCCTTCTTGGAAGCAAAATAGCCCAGAAAGAAAACCGATAGGTAGAGAAAGGCATGGCCCAAAAGCTCAAAGCGGAAATGAAAAATCAAGCCCAAAATCATCAGGACGGTCCCAATGACCAAAAACTGAGCCGTTCGTTTGGCTTTAATGTAGTCTAACATAATATATTTCTCCTTGTTGTGTATGAATGTCTGGTCTGTCCAAGATGGGGCCTACATCCAAAGCTAGTCCCATCAATTTACAAAAAAAGTGCGCACCTATGGACAGTTTTGCACTGTCTCACAGGTATGCACTCTAACATCTAGATGTGGCGAACTGCTGCCCTCACACTTGAGGGCCCGGCTGCATAAATCTCACGATTTACCGCTTGTTCATATGATATTTACAAGTATATTCTATCATTCTGTTGATAAAAATGCAAGCGTTTTTTTGTTATTAAGGTCCCAATCAATGCTCATTAGGGTCATTGCGGGCATCATCGTGGGTCGGGTGAACCGTACCTGGCAGATGGTCTGGACCACCATAGATGGTGTAGAGTTTCAAAGGTTCATCACCCGTATTGGTCACATTGTGCCAAACACCTGCTGGAACAAAGATAGCCTGATCAGCCCCGACTTCTACTTCAAAGTCAAGATTGTCTTCACTTGGTCCCATTTGGCAGAGACCCTTGCCTGACTCGATTCGCAGGAACTGCTCCACCCCATGGTGAACTTCCAAGCCAATGTCATCTCCAGGCTGGATGGACATGACCGTCAGCTGAATCTTATCTCCTGTCCATAATGTGGTCCGGTAGTTTTCATTATTAAGGGTCATGCCCTCCATGTCAATGACCAGTGGTTCTTTTCCCTTATCAGAATAATCAAATGTCATTTTCTTATCCTCCTTCAATTTTCTTAATTATAACAATTCTAATTAACAAAGTCAAGGATTTTATTTTAACATTTTCATTATTTCCAAATTTCGTCACCATAATCCACTTATGATATAATAGATAGACTAATAGAAACTGAGGAATGACCATGTCCTTCGATGGATTTTTTTTACACCACATGACCGCGGAATTGCAGGATAAACTGCAGGGTGGCCGCATTCAAAAAATCAACCAGCCCTTTGAACAGGAACTGGTCCTTCATATCCGCAGTCAGCGCCAGAGCCTCAAACTCCTGATTTCTGCCCACTCCGTCTTCGGCCGCATCCAGCTGACCCAGACGGATTTTACCAACCCCAAGGTTCCCAATACCTTTACCATGATTTTGCGCAAGTATCTACAGGGGGCCATTATTGAAAGCATCCAGCAGCTGGAAAATGACCGGATTCTGGAAATCGCCGTTTCCAATAAGGATGAAATCGGGGACCAGATTCAGGCCACGCTGATTGTGGAAATCATGGGCAAGCACAGCAATATCATCCTGGTAGACAAATCAGAAAACAAGATTATCGAAGCCATCAAGCATGTCGGCTTCTCCCAAAATTCCTACCGGACCATCCTGCCCGGTTCCACCTATATCTACCCGCCAAAAACCCAGGCCAAAAATCCCTTTAGCATCGGCGATGAGAAATTATTTGAAATCCTCAGCACTCAGGACTTGACCCCTAAAAATCTGCAGGTTCTTTTTCAGGGTTTGGGCAGGGACACGGCAACTGAACTGGCGGCTCAATTAAAAAGCGATAGGCTCAAGCAGTTTCGCCTTTTTTTCCAAGAAAAAAGCCAGCCAAGTCTGACGGAGAAATCCTATGCGGCGGTGGCTTTTGCGGACAGTCAAGAGACCTTTGCCAGCCTGTCTGAGCTCCTGGACTACTACTACCAGGATAAGGCTGAGCGTGACCGAGTAGCCCAGCAGGCCAATGAGTTGATCAAGCGGGTAGCCAGTGAGTTAGAAAAGAACCGCAAGAAGTTGGTCAAGCAGCAGGAGGAATTGCAGGCCACGGACCATGCCGAGGACTTTCGTCAAAAGGGTGAACTTCTGACCACCTACCTCCATCAGGTGCCCAATGACCAGCCAGCTGTGACCCTGGACAATTACTACACTGGTCAATCCATCGACATCGCTCTCGATGTTGCCTTAACGCCCAGTCAAAATGCCCAGCGCTATTTCAAGAAGTACCAAAAACTCAAGGAGGCGGTCAAGCACTTGACCAATCTGATTGAAGAAACCAAGGCCAGCATTACCTATCTGGAAAGTGTCGAGTTGCTCTTGCAGCAGGCCAGTCTATCTGAAATTGACGAACTGCGCGAGGAATTGATTGAAACAGGCTACCTCAAGCGCCGCCACCGGGAAAAGATAGCCAAGCGCCAAAAGCCTGAACGCTATTTGGCCAGCGATGGCAAGACCATCATCCTAGTCGGGAAAAATAACCTGCAGAATGATGAATTGTCCTTTAAAATGGCCAAAAAAGGAGAACTCTGGTTTCATGCCAAGGACATTCCAGGCAGCCATGTCATTATCACCGAAAATCTGGACCCCAGCGATGAGGTCAAAACAGACGCCGCTGAGTTGGCCGCCTATTTCTCCAAGGCCAGACATTCCAACCTCGTCCAAGTGGACATGATTGAGGCCAAAAAACTTCACAAGCCAACAGGCGGCAAGCCAGGCTTTGTCACCTACCGAGGCCAGAAGACCCTGCGCGTCACCCCAACGGAAGAAAAAATAAAATCCATGAAACTCTAATTCATGGATTTTTTTGATTGGGTTGGTTGGCATGAAAGATTTCTTGACACCAATTCAGCCATTTTTCTTGATATTCTTCCTCTGATAGAATCCTAGTAGCCAGGTCCGCTACGGAATGAATACCTTTTTCCTCTGCTGTTTGGACACAGATAAGGTAGGCCTCCCAATCCAATTCATCCTCATCCCAGATAACTGGTACCCTTTCCCAACCAGCCTGATAAGCCAAATAGGCTCTTGTGTGTCCATCCGTCAAAAAGATTCGATGACCAATTTGCTTGATAGGTAAGGGAGAGAATTTATCTTCCACACCAAGACGCTGCATCCATTCCCTACATGCAACTATTTTCTTTTCAGAAAGGTAGAATTGACTGGGTTGAAGATCTCTGATGAACATTTCCATCTCACTCCGCCTTATCGATATCTTCTCTGACTTCTTTGGCGTTAAATTTGGCAAAAAGATACTGGCGGTCTTGGACTGGAAAACGCTGATCCAGCTGGTCCACAGCCCCCACTTCGACCACCCCTTGTGTGATGACATAGTCCAATACATGACCTCCAAAGGTATGGTCATCGGAAATAAAGTGCAGATGGTAGCCAGCTACGCTGACCCCATGGAAAATCTCTGGCGTCCAAAATCCCACGATGGTACCAGTGATATCCTCAGTTGAAAATTCTGGCTGGTGAACCGCTACTTCTGCAAATTTCTTGTCACTTGTAGACTTGGGAATCATGCGGACATGCATCTTGGAAAAATGACCATGTATCTTGATGGAGCGAAAGAGATTCTCCCCATCATAGTAGGATTCGATCCGCTGTTGCAGTTCCTCATGGGTCATCTCAAAGCGTTGCTTAAAGATGACTTCGGCCTGATGAAAAATCACTGCGGCATAGGGAACCTTGACTTCTGGGTCCACCTCGATAACCTCTGGTTGCTGGCTAGACCCCTTGGCCTGGTAGGCTTTGCCATCCAGCACAATCAGCTCCCCATCGATGGAATCAAGGGTGCCAATTCCCAAATCACCATGCTGCAATAATTCGCCGACCGTCAGGGAACCCCCATACAGGCCAGCCATCAAGGCACCCAAGGTATTGTATTGAAATAATTTATTTGCTTCCATTGTCTTCTAATCTTCTTGATAATAAAATTCCTGCATGGCCATATCATCCGGCACCAAGTTCAGGTATCGGCCCGCCCAGTCTCTGGCTTCTGAAAGAGCTCCTTCCTGGCGAAGGACTTCGATCAAATCCAGCAAAAACTCGGGATTATCTGCCAAATCTTCCTTGAGTTGGTCAAAGAGATGAAGAGACTTTTCATTTTCATCCAGAGCTTGATAGGCCTTGGCAATGTTCCAGCGGGCCAGGACATTGTCTAGTTCCTCTGAGGCCAGGGCGACCACATTCTCAAAGCGTTCCTGTTCCAGATAAAGATTACTGAGGCGCAGACTGATTTCATCAAGGTCCTCTGCACTCTCTCTTGCCTTCAAAAGATAGGATTCAGCAACCTGGCGATCATGGCTTTCATAAGCATACTGGGAGGCCAAGAGTAAGAGGGTCTGGTCAAATTCATTCTTTGCTAAACCCTTTTCTAGCATAGCAAGTGCCTCCTCCAGCCTGTGTTCCGCATGGAGAGACTGGGCGTAGGCATATTCGTAGCCCTCAAAGTCGGGGTTGATGGTATCCAGCTGTTTGAAATAGAGATTGGCTTTCTGGTACTCCTCTTGTTCAAAGAGGAGGGTGGCCAATTCATAGACTGTCTGGTCATCGTATTCCAGCTCCACAGCCTTTTTAAGAAATTCGATGGCCGCTTCAAACTTACCAAGGCTGGCATAGGCTAGACCAATCCTCTGGTAGGTCGAAACCCCTGTCTGTTCATAGATCTCTCTGTTGTCCAGCTGGGCATAACCCTGGATGGCTTCTTGAAAGTTGCCCAGCTCCATATCCAATTCTGCCAGACCAAAGACCAAAATGGGCTCGTCTGACAAGGCAAGAGCTTCCAACAACTTCTCCCGCGCCACATCTGCCAATCCCTCTGCTTGATAGAGGTCTGCCTTGACTACTAGGGCTTCTAAATAAAAGGGACTGTCTTCCGAAAACTGGTCCAGATAAGTAAAAGCCTTCTCCACTTCTCCATCCTCATTGGCAATCTGGGCCAAATTCAAATAGAGTTCTGGAAATTCGCTGACCAGCTGCAAAAATATTTCCCTGGCATGGTCATAAAATCCAAGAGATTCCAGATAGAGACCCAGATCATATAGGGTCCCATCATCATCCTTTCGGATGGCTTCCAGGAAATATTCCTGGGCCAGATCCAAATCTTGTTGCTCCAGAGCACGTAGCATTTTTTCACTATTAGTCACTGACAACCTCGACCTCATCTTTTTCCTGCACAAGCTCCTCTTCGTACAAGCCACTGTATTGCTTGTACCATTCAAAAATAGCCTTGAGAACTACCTTGATAGAGGCATAAATAGGGATTCCCAAAAGCACACCCAAGACCCCATACATCTGACCAGCTGTCAAGAGGACAAATAGGATGGTAATAGGGTGAATACTGAGCGAACTTCCGATAATCAAAGGAGTCACAAATCGTCCTTCAATGGTCTGCTCGATCATAAAGACAATCAAGACCTTGATCAACATGAAGGGACCCGCCACCAAGCCCAGAATCACAGCTGGAATCATGGCTAGGAACGAACCCAGATATGGAATCAAATTTAAGAAACCAGCTAAAATTCCCAAGGTAATCGGATAACTCAAGCCAATGATGGAAAAGAGGATAGAGAACATGATGGCAACAATAACCGCCACTGTCACCTGCCCACGGACATAGTTGGACAGCTGACCATTCATATCTGATAAAACCGTACCAACTGGTTTGCGCCAAGCAGTTGGAAGAAATTTCGTAATATGCCCCTTTAAGTTCTTGCCATCTCGCAAGAGGTAAAAGAGAATAAATGGCATAATCAAAATAGCCACAATGATTTGAGAGGCTGTCGAAATCAAATTTCCAGCCCAGCCCACCGCACTGGATGATAGTTTTTGCGCAAAAGAAACAATTTGTTCATTCAAGCGATTCATCATCTCAATAACGGTCGGTCGGAATTGCTCAAAGCGCTCATCCTGAAGCCAGTCATTGACCTGCTTCTCGATATTTTGGATGTAGTTTGGTACATTTCGCGCGAAAGAGACAATTTGCTCCTGTATATTGGGGATTGCCACCGCCAGTCCCCATACCAAAAGAATGACAATGAGAACAAAAACAATTGAAATTGCCACAGTCCGCGATAGTTTAAGTCTCTCTAGCCAGTTGACAATAGGATTTAACAAGTAATAGAGCAAACCTGTCAAAATCATGGGTAACAAAATAATTTCAACAAAGCTGACAATTGGCTTGACCACATATCCTACCTTGTTAAACAAGAACAAATTGACCAAGACTAAAAGACAGACGAGCAAAAAGGATGCTGCTTGGTTGTTCAGAAACCACTTATAAAACCAGGATGTGAAAAATTTTTGTTTTTTCTCTTGCATAGGATACCTCTTTCACCATTTTTCTCTATTGTACCATTTTCTGGCCAAATTAAGGTAACTTTTACAAGAAAGCCCTTACTAAAAAAGATAAAAAATTACATTTTTATGATATAATAGGTAAAATTTGAAAAAAGAGGTGTGACCACATGAAAATTTACTTTGGTACCTACACGAAACGAAGTTCAGAGGGTGTTTATGTTGCAGATTTTGATGCTACTACCGGTGAACTCAGCAACCTAGAGCTCCTCATCAAAGAAAACAACCCGACCTACCTAGCCTTTGCAAAAGACGGTTCCCTCTATACTGTCGGTGCAACAGAAGCCGGTGGCGGTATTGCTGCCTATGATGCCAACTACCAACTCCTCAACCATGTGGTTGAAGAAGGTGCCCCCTTATGTTATGTCTCTGTCGATGAAGACCGAGGGCTGGTATACGGAGCCAACTACCATAAGGGACAAGTTTTGGTATACAAACGTCAGGCAGACGGAAGCCTCGTCCTTGCTGATCAAGTAACTCATGTTGGTTCTGGCCCCCATGAAAACCAAGCCAGCGCCCATGCCCACTATGCTGATTTGACACCAGACAAGTATCTGGTTGCCTGTGATTTGGGTTGTGACAAGGTCTTAACCTATACTGTTGATGCTGAAGGGAAATTGGCACCATTAGCGAGCTACCAAAGCACACCTGGAGCAGGACCACGGCACTTAGCCTTCCACCCAACCGCAAAAATTGCCTACCTCATGTGTGAACTCAATTCAACTGTTGAAGTCTTAATTTACGATGGACTGGGTCAATTTGAACTGCTTCAAACCATTTCTACCCTCCCAGAAGACCATACTGGCTTCAATGGGACGGCAGCCATTCGCGTCTCAAATGACGGCAAATTTGTTTATACTTCAAACCGAGGCCACGACTCCATCGCCGTTTTCAAGGTTCTGGGTGATGCCACACTTGAACTTGTCGAAATCGTATCCAGTCAGGGCAAGACACCACGAGATTTCATTCTCTCTCCAGACAATCAATTCCTGATTGCTGCCCACCAGGATTCGGACAATGTGACCGTTTTCTCCCGCAATGTTGAGAATGGTAAACTAACAGAAATCAGTCATGATTTTCAAGTCCCTGAAGCTGTCTGTGTCCTTTTTTAAACAAAAGACTTTCTTTTCTTCAGGATTTATGGTTTAATAACTTGAATAAAAAAGAAAGAGGTATCAAACTATGAACCCAACAGAGTTATTTAATCAAGTTAAGGAAATGATTGAGAAAAAAGATTTCTCAGCTGCACAAAAATTTATCGAAGACAATAAGGACCAGCTTGGTGAATACTTTGACCAAGCAAAAGGACTCCTTGATGGAGCGGGCGGACTTGACGGTGTCATCAACAAGGTTAAAGGCTTGTTTGATGGAAAATAAACATTCAAAAAGACAGATGAGAAAAGAAGCTCACCTGTCTTTTTATAAGTTCTTTTTTCTATCGTAACTTGCTATAAAAATACGAATATTTTGAATATTTCTACCAAATTTCTCCCATTCTCTCCGAAAATTTGGTATAATTTCAGGTGGTTAGTTAATTTTTAGGAGATTTTATGGATTATATTTCACAGGTTTTACCCAGTTTATTAAGTGGAAGTCTAGTGACCTTGCAAGTTTTTTTCATTGTCCTAGTACTTTCTATCCCTTTAGGAGCCATTTTGTCCTTTCTCATGCAGGTGCCTTTCAAGCCCCTCCAATGGCTACTGACTGTCTATGTTTGGATTATGCGGGGGACACCTTTGCTCCTGCAACTGATTTTTCTTTACTACGTTCTTCCTGGTGTCGGCATTTCCTTTGAGCGGATGCCCGCAGCCATTATAGCCTTCACCCTTAACTATGCGGCTTATTTTGCGGAAATCTTCCGCGGAGGAATCGAAGCCATCCCAACCGGTCAGTACGAAGCAGCCAAGGTTTTGAAGATGACACAATTGCAGACCATCCGCTACATCATCCTACCACAGGTCTTTAAGATTGTCCTTCCCAGTGTTTTCAATGAAGTTATCAACCTGGTCAAGGATTCATCTCTGGTTTATGTATTGGGAATTCGAGATCTATTACAAGAAAGTCAGATTGCTTCAAATCGCGATGCCAGCCTCATTCCAATCTTCTTTGCTGGTGCTATTTACTTGATTCTGATTGGATTGGCAACTGTCTTATCGAAACAAGTTGAAAAGAAATTTAACTATTACAAGTAAGAGGTCCTCATGTTAGAACTTAAAAATATTTCAAAAAAATTTGGTGAAAAAATCATTTTTGACCAGTTCAATTTGACAGTTGAAGAAGGAAAGACTTTGTCACTGGTGGGACCTTCAGGTGGAGGAAAAACAACCCTCCTTCGCATGCTGGCTGGTCTTGAAAAATTAGACAGTGGCGAAATCATCCATAATGGTGAGTCTGTTTCCATCAGTCATTTAGAAGATGCCAATCTTCTAGGTTTTGTCTTCCAAGACTTCCAGCTCTTTCCCCACCTATCTGTCATGGACAATCTCATTCTTTCGCCAACTAAAACACTCCATATGAGTAAGAAAGAAGCCCAAGATAAAGCCCTCCATTTACTCGACCGTCTAGGACTAGCCGGATTTGCGGATGCTTACCCCTACTCCCTCTCAGGTGGCCAAAAACAACGTGTGGCCCTGGCACGTGCCATGATGATTGAGCCACAGATTATCGGTTATGACGAACCAACTAGTGCACTTGATGAAGCTCTTCGGCAAGAAGTTGAGAAATTGATTCTGCAAAACAAGGAAGCTGGCATGACACAAATCATCGTGACCCATGATCTTCAGTTCGCAGAAAATATTTCAGACCGAATAATAAAAATTAACCCAAAATAAAAGGAGAAATCAATGAAACAACTTAAAAAAATTATCTTGGCCCTTTCAGTCATTCTGATGGGACTTGTCTTGGCCTCATGCGCAAAGACTAGCAAGGAAAAAAATGATGACCAATGGAATACCTATGTAAAAAATAAAAAGATCGTCATCGGCTTTGACAATACCTTTGTTCCTATGGGCTTTAAAAACAAAGAAGGTAAGAACGTTGGTTTCGATATTGACTTGGCAAACGCCGTTTTTGCGGAATATGGTATCGAAGTGGAGTGGCAACCCATTACATGGTCCATGAAAGAGGCCGAACTAGACAATGGCACCATTGACCTCATTTGGAACGGCTATTCTGTAACCGATGAACGAAAACAAAAAGTGCTCTTCTCAGACATTTATATGGAAACGGAAGAAGTATTGATTGTCAAGAAAGACTCTGCTGTCATGAAACTGTCTGATATGGCAGACAAAATACTCGGTGCCCAAGCCGCTTCTTCTGGTTATGAAGCTTTCGAAAATAACCCAGAAGTGCTCAAGGACATCGTAAAAGACAAAGATGCTGTCCAATACTCTACATTTACCCAAGCCTTTATCGACTTAGAAAATGACCGAATTGATGCCCTCTTGGTTGATAAGGTCTATGCCAACTACTACTTAGCTCAAAAGAATGAAACTGAAAACTATCGTGTCCTCTCAGCTGCTTTAGAGAGCGGGGACTTCGCAGTAGGTGCTAGAAAATCTGATGTTACCCTCGTACAAAAAATCAACGAAGGTTTCAAGAAACTCTATAAGGAAGGAAAATTCCAAGAAATATCTCAAAAATGGTTTAATGAAGACACCGCTTCTCCAGCTGTCAAAGGGGAAGAATAAAAAGATAAGAGGATTCGTTTGAATCCTCTTTTATAGTATTTGCAGCAACTCTTGTACATTCGATACTTGCCAATCGCTTGGAAAAGTAGCATCTTCTGAACCATATTGTCCCAAACCCTGTCTCAAACGAATTGTCCGCATTCCCAGTTTCTTCGCTGGAACCATGTCATTATCAACACGATCACCTACATAGACGGCTTTACTTGGTTCAATATTAGCTTTCTCTAGGGCAACTTGGAATATCCTTAAATCCGGCTTAGAAAAACCAATATCTGTTGAATTAATAATGATTTCAAAATTATCCAAAATGCCAAATCGTTCTAACCTATCAAGTAAACCTTTTCCTTGATTTGCAATAATACCGAGACGGTACCTCTCTCCCAATGTTTTTAAAACTAATCTCACCTCGGGAAATAACCTCTCTTTATCATGGGACCAGCTCGGCCGTTTTAAATGATTGGGTGCAAAACAACTCCAAGCCTCATGAATAGGATCCCCGCCTTGCTCAGCAATATGCAGAAGTTGACTATGGTAAGCGGCTGTTGATACGATAATCCCTCCTTGAGCCAATTTTTCGACACAACGATTCACAAAATCATCTAAAGCTTGCCTTTCATCAACTAAGGTTGACCCAATATCAAAAAATAACCAGTCTATCAATGATAGAATCTCCATTCTTCAATAGTATTCAATTTCTTTTCACATTTTATCATAAATCTATACAAAAAAGTAGCTACTTTTGGAGCTACTTTCTTATTGTTGCATTTTTTCAATATGAAAAACAAGTCTGGAAATTTCCAGACTTGTTCTTACTAAATCCCTCGCTATGCTAGCTCGGGGATAAAACAGTCTCCCAGACTAGGAAAAAACAAGTTCGGAAATATCCGAACTTGTTCTTACTACAACCCTCGCTATACTAGCTCGGGGATAAATTAGTACACTGTACTAATTTATTTTTTCAAGTTGTAGAATGCTTGAAGACCTTTGTATTGAGCAACTTCACCAAGTTGATCTTCGATACGAAGCAATTGGTTGTATTTCGCGATACGGTCTGTACGAGACAAGGAACCTGTCTTGATTTGACCAGCGTTAGTTGCAACTGCGATATCAGCGATTGTTGAATCTTCAGTTTCACCTGAACGGTGTGATACAACGGCAGTGTAGCCAGCTTCTTTCGCCATTTCGATTGCTTCGAAGGTTTCAGTCAAAGTACCGATTTGGTTTACTTTAATCAAGATTGAGTTAGCTGCATTTTCCTTGATACCACGTGCAAGGTAGTCAGTATTTGTAACGAAGAAGTCGTCACCAACCAACTGAACACGTTTGCCAAGACGCTCAGTAAGAGCTTTCCAGCCATCCCAGTCATTTTCATCCATACCATCTTCGATAGTGATGATTGGGTATTTGTTTACCAACTCTTCAAGGTAGTCAATTTGTTCTGCTGAAGTACGGACAGCTGCGCCTTCGCCTTCAAATTTAGTGTAGTCGTAAACTTTACGCTCTTTGTCGTAGAACTCAGATGACGCACAGTCGAAACCGATCATGATGCCGTTTTCGCCAGCTTCGTAACCAGCAGCTTCGATAGCAGCGATGATTGTTTCAACACCATCTTCAGTTCCTTCGAACTTAGGAGCGAAACCACCTTCGTCACCAACAGCAGTTACCAAACCGCGTGATTTAAGGATTTTCTTCAAGGCATGGAAGACTTCAGCTCCCCAACGAAGACCTTCTTTGAATGATGGTGCGCCAACTGGCAAGATCATGAATTCTTGGAAAGCAATAGGAGCGTCTGAGTGAGAACCACCGTTGATGATGTTCATCATTGGAGTTGGAAGAAGTTTTGTGTTGAATCCGCCAAGGTAAGTGTAAAGTGGCACTTCAAGGTAGTCAGCAGCTGCACGGGCAACGGCGATAGAAACACCAAGAATAGCGTTGGCACCCAATTTACCTTTGTTAGGAGTTCCGTCCAATTCGATCATAGCCCGGTCAATGGCTTGTTGTTGAGTAACATCAAAACCGATGATTGCTTCAGCGATAATGTTGTTTACATTGTCAACAGCTTTTTGTGTACCAAGACCGAGGTAGCGAGATTTGTCACCATCGCGAAGTTCTACTGCTTCGTGCTCACCAGTAGATGCTCCTGAAGGAACCATACCACGACCGAAAGCACCTGATTCAGTATAAACTTCTACTTCAAGTGTTGGGTTACCGCGTGAGTCAAGGACTTCGCGAGCGTAAACATCAGTAATAATTGACATGTTATTACTCTCCTTTTGAGTTTAAATTTATTACATTACTATCATACTTCAAAAACGTTTTTTTTTCAAGGAAAAATGCGACTTCTACAAAAGAAAACGTTTGCTTTTTCTGTGCATTTTTCATCTTTATGGTACAATTTACCTATGACAGATTTACAAAAAACGATTTTACAGAAATCTAGCGGTGAGAATCGTCTGGACCCGGATCAGCAAAGGCTCTATATGGGCACTTTCCGAGAGCGTATGCTCTTAACTCTCTCCTTCACTGAGGCCACTTCCAAGGACCTTCAAGAACACTTTCCAGCCATTTGTCAATATTTGAAAGACAAGTATCCCCCGCTATTTCTAAAGATTTCGCCCAATCTTTCCGATTCGATTCAAATTTCCCTGATGAAAGAGGCCCAGGCTGCTGGTATTACTACCACTATCGTGGATGAAAAAATCGCCAACAGCCCTTATGCCCTCCTCTTTCATACGAATCATGCAGTGAACTTGGAAAATATTTCCTTGGACCATACTTTTCCAAACTTATTGAAAGAAGCTCCAACAAAAAATGCTGAAAAGAAAGGATTTTGGCAAAAACTCTTTGGCGGCTAGGTGGTAAATCCGGGTCCTTGTTCTTCCTATCTGACCCTAGCTATCCGATTTTTCAGGCAGACCAAATCATCTCAAGGCGGGTCAGCATGCCCTTGCCTGCTAGAAAGGAATATTTCATGTATCAGAAAATTTTATTTGACCTTGATGGGACCTTGACTGATTCAAGCCTTGGCATCATCAACTCAGTCTGCTTTGCCTTAGAAAAAATGAACCTTCCTATTCCTGATAGAAAGGACTTATTGCCCTTTATTGGGCCTCCTCTCAAGGAATCTTTCAGCAAATTTTTCCACTTATCAGAAGAGGATAGTCAACAGGCCGTGACTTTCTATCGCCAGTATTTTTCCGAGATTGGACTCTTTGAAAACCAGCTCTATCCAGATGTTATCCCAGTCTTATCTGAGTTGAGCGCTTCAGGGAAGAAGCTCATTTTGGCGACCTCCAAGCCAGAAATCTTTGCAGTTCAAATTTTAGAACATTTTCAGATTAAGGATTTCTTTCAGGTCATTGCTGGAGCAAGCTTGGATGGTCAACGCTCTGAAAAGGCTGATGTGATTCTGCATGCCCTTGAAATGGCCCAGATAACCGATACTAGTCAATGCCTTATGGTCGGCGACCGCAAACATGATATTGAGGGTGCAAAAGCCCATCAAATGGATTCTGTCGGTATTCTATATGGCTTTGGTTCAAAAAAAGAACTAGCAGAAGCTGGGGCTACCTATATTCTTAACCAACTAGCCGATCTGCCATCATTAATTGCAACAAAAAACGACTGAACCTCTCAGTCGTTTTCATTATTTTTTCTGAAAAACAATGGATTAATTTGTATTAAAACTTTCAAAGTAGAGGCTCTGTCCGATTCTCCTCATTGTATACTCACGTACAACAGTGGATGGTCCAGATGACTTTCCATTCTTGTAATGGCTAATCACACTCGAGGTAACAGTTGCCCGAATGATATCCCCCTCAACACTGTTGATGACAATACCAGTTGTCGTACTGTCATATCTGGATAATCCATTACTCCAAAGTTCTGGAAGGATATCATCCTTAATTTCGAGATAGGTAGAATTGCTTGAAGATGTAAAGAGATTCGAAATAGCAGATGGATTTCGATTGGCAATCGCGTCATTAATAGCATTGCGATAGGCAAAAACCAATTCTTCAACTTCAGCCTTCAACTCAGATTCTTTGGCTGCATTTGCTGCATCTAGTTCTTCTTTTGCTTTGCGGGCTGATTTATCATCCTCAATTGCCTTGATTTTTGAGAGTGTATCGCTGGACAGGGTTAGATCTAGATGAATGTTGGATTTCTCATCGTCAAAAGTAACCTTACTTTTTTCTGTTGTAAACTCCTGACCTTCATAAGTAAATACAGCATGGACGGTCATTTCTTGACCTGAAAGAAGTTTCGTTTCAGCTGTTAGACCTGTCCCAAGATTTTTTCCGTTAACAACCAACTTAGGATTTGTGGCATTAGAAACCTGACTTGGCAAGTTCGCTGAAATTGTCACTTCCTGTTCCTCTAGTTCGATTAATAGATGGTTATCAGAAACATCCTCTAAGTAAATATCGTAGTTGCTAGAAACCTGTCCGATATCCGTTTTTGCAATCACTTTTAAACTTTGGGGAGTAAATCGCTTTTCAGGAAGGGCTATTTCTTTATCCTTTTCAACTTTTTGGCCATCAATCTCTAAATCTGAAAGATTACTTTTTACAGAAATTGTCAGGGGATAGCTGGTCACTCGGTAATTTGTGAAGATTCCGAGAGTCTTGCCATCTTCTTCCAAGCCCAACAGTTTGTTCCCCTGATCATCACTATATATTGCAGCTTCTGGATCATCCACCAACGATTCCAAGACTTCTACCGGATTAATCTTTTTTTCTGACAAATAAGCTAGGAATCCTCTCACCTCCTCTTTTGACCATTTATCCGACCCATGTGAAAGGAGTTTTGCTAGCGCATCAAAATCATTGCGGCTTGCTGCCTTAGAAAAAGCTTCAACCGCAACTTTAGGACCAGACTGACTACTGAAATAAGTGTAAGCACCAAAGCTCACAATAGCAAGCAAGGCTACTCCTGCCCAGAGCGCCTTTTTCCCCTTACTCCAAGTTGATGAAGTAGGAAGGCTTTCCTGAGTAACATTCAACTGAGTAGCTTGATCCGACAATGAAGCAGAATTTTCCAGCTGATCAAGTCCAGCGATTTGACGAATCGCCTTTAAGTCAAAATCTGTTTCTTGTCCTTTCAAAAATTCATCCGGAGTCGGCTTTCTGCCGACAACCTTTTCAAACAGACGAATCCACTTTTCTTTTCTCTCTTCCACTATCATAACTCCTTATTTTTTTATACATTTTTATGTTAATCTTTTTTTCTATTTCTGTCAAATAATCATTAAATTTGACGAAGTTATTGAAAGATGAAAAAAGCGAACAGCTCATTCTGAATACCAGATAAAGAAGCTTGTTCACTTTAATATGTGTCGACCTTTTTACTCTTCCTGTTCAGCCAACCAACGGTGATAGACCTCTACGATATTGATGGCCATCTGACTAGCCATGGCTACGGAGAAGGCTTCCGTTCCTTCCGCATGGTCATCAGCAATTTCCAGCTTCGTTTCATCGTAGATAGCTTTTAAACTCTGTGTGCTCAAGGTTTTCTTGAAAGCTTCAAATCCCTTGTTCATGTTGAATACCTCCTATTTTGTATGGTTCTTTTCTTTTATTATAGCAAAAAAAGAGGACAGTGGAGTCCTCTTCCAAAAAAGTTTTTTATTGGATGTCAAATACAACGGATTTCACCTTGGTCATGGCTTCAATACTGTATTTGATTCCTTGTATACCAGCACCAGAACCCTTGACTCCCAAGAATGGGAAGTTGTCTGGACCACGTTGGGTTTTGGCATTGATATGAACTGTCCCCACTTCCAACTTAGAAGCAAAGTCAAAGGCCAATGGATAATTACTGGTGAAGATGGAGGATTGAAGACCGTATTCTGACTGGTTACAGATGGTCAAGGCCTCGTCAAGTGAGCTGACCCGAATAATGGGCAGGACTGGACCAAATGGCTCTTCCCAGGCAATTTCCATATCAGTTGTCACATGGTCTAAGAGAGTTGGCCAGATGAGGTTCTTCTCACGCTTGTAAGATGTTAGTTCCACAGCACCTTTCTGCTGAGCATCTCGGACCAAACCTTCAATAAAGTCCGCAGAACTATCATCGATAACTGGAGTAATATCCTTGTTTTCAAATGGATCACCAACTGTCAATTTCTCAACTTCTGACTGTAATTTAGCAGCTAGCTGATCTGCAACGGCATCCATGACCAAGACACGCTTGATGGCTGTACAGCGCTGACCAGAATAACTGAAGGCTCCGCTGACAATTTCTTTTGCCGCATGGTCCAAATCTGCATCTTCAAGGACAACCGCGGCATCTTTACCACCTAGTTCTAACATAATCGGACGAATCCCTGCTAATTTCCCAACTTTCTGACCGATTGGAGTTGAACCGGTAAAGTTGATAAAGTTTACTTCAGGATGCTCGATGATATAGTCCCCGATTTCAGAACCACGACCAGTAATCGTATTGAAAACACCTGCAGGTAAGCCAGCTTCTGCAAAGGCTTCTGCCAAAAGTAAGCCTGAGATGGAGCCTTGCGTTGGTGGCTTAAACATAACCACATTTCCTCCAATCAAAGCAGGAGCAATCTTGGAAGCAGATAAGTTAACTGGGTAGTTATAAGGGGCAATAGCCAAGACAATTCCAACTGGTTCACGGCGAATCAGGGAAATCTTAGACTTAGCAGCTGGCTCATAGGTACCACCTTCCAACGATGATCCATAGACACGTAGGCCTTCTTCTGCTGCGTAACGGATAAGATGGGCAGAACGATCGACTTCTCCAATGGAAGCTTTGATACCTTTCGAAACTTCCTTGGCTAGAATTTCTCCGATCTCGTCCTTGCGAGCTTCCAAAATATTTGCTGCCTTATGCAAATATTGGGCACGTTCGTAGGCTGATAGTCTACGCCAAGTTGGCAGTGCTTCACGCGCAGCAGACATAGCCTTATCTACTTCTTCCTGCGACATTGCCGGAACAGTTCCCAATTCTTCCTGATTAATCGGAGAATAAATCGCAATCTTCTTCTCAGAACCTAACCATTCTCCATTGACATAATTCTTATAATCTTTCATTTCTGTCTCCTTTTGTGGAATGTGATTATTGTAACATAAGAAAGAATATTTTGCAATAATTTTTAGAAAATTCCCAATATTCTTTCATAATATTCAAGAAAATAAAAAAGAACAGGAATTCCTCCTGTTCTAAATGAAAGACTATTCAAAGTTTACGTATTCTTTTTGAAGTTCAAGTACTTCTTCGGCTGTTGCACATTCAGTGATGGCACGAGTAGCATACTCTTCCATCTTAGCGCTGTCGAGTTTCTTCATCAAGCTACGTGTACGAAGTACAGAAGTTGCTGACATGGAGAATTCATCCAAACCAAGACCCATCAAGAGCGGTACAGCTTGTTGATCTCCAGCCATTTCTCCACACATACCAGCCCATTTTCCTTCTACGTGAGCAGCCTTGATAACGTTGGCAATCAGACGGAGAATTGATGGGTTATATGGTTGGTAAAGGTATGAAACTTGTTCGTTCATACGGTCTGCAGCCATAGTATACTGGATGAGGTCATTAGTACCGATAGAGAAGAAATCAACTTCTTTAGCAAACTGGTCAGCCAGCATTGCTGCTGCTGGAATCTCAATCATGATACCTACTTGGATATCATCAGCTACTGCTACACCTTCAGCAAGCAGGTTCGCTTTTTCCTCGTCAAAAACTTTCTTCGCTGCACGGAACTCCGTTAAGAGAGCAACCATTGGGAACATGATCCGTAGTTGACCATGAACAGATGCGCGAAGCAGAGCACGAATTTGCGTACGGAACATGGCATCGCCTGTCTCAGAAATAGAGATACGAAGCGCACGGAAACCAAGGAATGGGTTCATTTCGTGTGGCATATCGAAGTAAGGAAGTTCCTTATCACCACCGATATCCATGGTACGAACCACCACAGGTTTACCATTCATACCTTCTAGCACTGCCTTGTAAGCTTCATATTGCTCATCTTCAGTCGGGAAGTCTTGAGAATCCATGTAGAGGAACTCTGTACGGTAAAGACCAACAGCTTCTGCTCCATTGTCATTGACACCTTCAACATCTTTTGGAGTACCGATATTAGCAGCCAATTCAAAATGTTTGCCATCAGCAGTAACCGTTTTGGCATCTTTTAGAAGAGCCCATTCTGCTTTTTGTTTGGCATAGGCCTCACCTGCTGCTTTAAATTCAGCAATAATTTCATCAGATGGGTTGATGACCACTTCACCAGTAATACCGTTAACAGCCAACAAATCACCATCTTTTACGATTTCCGTGATATTGTTTGTACCGAGAACAGCAGCGATTTCAAGTGTGCGGGCCATGATAGCTGAGTGACTAGTACGGCCACCAATGTTGGTAACAAAGGCTTTTACGTATTGCTTGTTCAACTGAGCTGTATCAGACGGAGTCAAGTCATGAGCAATCACAATGGCTTCTTCAGAGATAGCAGCTGGGTTAGGCAGGCGAACACCTAGCAAGTGTGCCAAAACCCGCTTGGTTACATCACGAATATCTGCAGCGCGTTCTTGCATATATGGGTTATCATCCATACCTTCAAAAATCGCGATGAACATATCTGTGACTTCTTTCAAACCAGTTTCTGCATTGGTTTTCTTGGCACGGATTGTTTCTTTAATTTGGCCAACCATTTCTGGATCAGCCAATACCATCAAGTGAGCATCAAATACAGCTGCCGCTTCTTCTCCAAGGCTAGCTACAGCGTTCTCGCGGATAACAGAAAGCTCGTCTTGTGATGCTTGTAACGCAACATCAAGGCGAGCCTCTTCTGCATTTGTATCTTCAACTGTTACAGTTTCAAATGACAAATCCGGCTGAACAAGTAGGTATGCCTTAGCAATAGCAACACCATCTGATGCCGCGATTCCTTTAAGCATATCTGTCATAATCTTACGCCAATCCTTCTTTGTCCATTGTTTCAGTGATAGCTGCGATAGCATCGTCAGCATCTGCACCTTCAGCTGAAATAGTAACG
>NZ_JBHCHN010000007.1:0-15795 GCF_041802885.1 Streptococcus sp. | reverse complement strand
TATCATTTTTGAACATATTTGGAACCGAGATTTCATTGACAATATTCAAATCAGCTTTGCAGAATCCATCGGGGTTGAGGATCGGGGTGGTTACTATGATCACTCTGGTGCCCTTAAGGATATGATTCAAAACCATGCCCTGCAAGTCCTCTCTATCCTGGCCATGGACAAGCCAGCTAGCTTTAGGGAGGCGGATGTTCGCGCTGAGAAAATCAAGGTTTTCCAACATCTCAAACAACAGACCGACGAAGAAATCAAGCGCAACTTTGTCCGTGCTCAATATACAGAAGGTCGCATCGATGGTCAGCACTATGTAGGCTACTTGGATGAACCAAATATTGCTGCCCACTCGCAGACAGAAACCTTTGCTGGCGGAGTCTTCTTTGTCGATACAGACCGTTTCCGCGATGTTCCCTTCTTCTTCCGCACCGGCAAACGCCTAACGGAAAAAGGAACCCGGGTCACTATCACCTTTAAGAAGGCAGAAGATATCTTTGGGCAACGTTCCGAGCAAAATATCTTGACTATTTACATTCAGCCGACTGAGGGCTTCTCCCTCTTTATCAACGGCAAGGAAGTCGGCTCGACCTTCTCCCTGACCCCTGCAAAATTAAGCTGGCGCCACAGTGCTGCTGCCCTTGGTAATTCACCTGAGGCCTATGAAAAACTCTTCTTTGATGTCTTGAATGGGGACTCTACCAACTTTAGCCATTGGGAAGAAGTCAAGGCCAGCTGGACTCTGATTGACCAAATTGTCCGTGTCTGGACCAATAACCAATCTCCTCTCCATACCTATCCAGCAGGGTCCATGGGCCCGCAGGCCATCTTTGACCTCTTAGAAAGCTACGGAACAGAATGGCACTGGAAACCAGATGACTGGTACCGTGAGCGGGGCTTGTTGAAATAAGGTTTGTTTTCTAAAAAATAAAAACCACCAACTATCATTTTGAACCGCACCCCAAAAGTTAGATTTTTTCTGTCTAACTTTTGGGGTGCGGTTTATTTAGCAGTTAGTGGTTTTTTGGTGTATCAATGTAGACTACTTCATTTCTTTGCGATTAAAAATAAGGGTTGAAAGGAGAATAAAGAGCAGGATATAGATTCCAGCAGTTAGTAAGATACCAGTATTTGTTTCTACCATAGAATTGACAAGGCCTGTACCTAATGAGTACTTGGTAAGTTCTGAATTTTTTAAGATGTTGCTTAAGATGGAAAAGAGCATATTTTCCCCTGCAAAAAGATAGATGATAAAGCTCACAAGTGAGATATTGGTATTTTTAAAAGAAACAAAGGCAAGAATACCAAACATGAGAAACCCCAGGTAAAACGGCAACTGCCGCAAAAGAATCGAATACAGAATCCCAAATTCTTGGTTTCTAGCAAATAGAAGATTAAAGAGACCAAAGATGCTAAAGAAATAAACCAAGAATAGGCTTGCCATCAAGCTGCTGGCAGTGATTTTATAGAGAAGGATGCTTGTCCGGCTTCTCCCCTTACTGAGCAAGTGGTTGATGGTTCTCATATCAAAATCTTGGCCAAAGAAGTATGATAGGGGACTTAGGAAAGTCAGAGTCATGAACATACTGAGGATTTTAAGAATTTCCAAGAGTACATCCTGTCTCCCCGTTTGGATATCCTTAGTAAAATAAGAGAGGATTCCAATAATAAGTGTAAGGGCAATAATGGGAACCCAACCTGTTTTTTCTTTTGAAATACGTAAACAATCTGCTTTTAGATAGGATAACATTATTTTTCACCTCCGATTTGCTCCAAATAATAATCTTCAAAGTGAAATTTCTGATAGAAAATTTCCTGAACTTCTAGTTGAGCATCCACAACCATTTGAATAATGGTCATCGGTTTGTCCTCAAGATGTAAGACAAGATAATCCTTATCCACATGGAAGTCTATATTTTTTTCCTCCAAGACATCTTGCATACGGAGATTATCATTGGTGGCCAGATAGATATTTTTCTTCATCTTGTGTGCCAAGTGGTCTTGCTCAAGAATTTCCAGGACTCTTCCCTTGCTCATCATGACAAAATAATCAGCAATTTGTTCCAACTCTGACAGCAAATGGCTGGAAATAAGAACCGTCATGCCCTGCTTTTCTTTGAGTTCCAACAAGAGTTTGCGGACCTCCTTGATACCACTTGGATCTAGGCCATTGATGGGTTCATCCAAAATGAGGAAATCAGGTTGGTCCAAGATAGCCATACCAATAGCCAAGCGCTGCCGCATTCCCAATGAAAAATTTTTTGATTTTTTCTTTTTAGAGACCGTAGCTAAACCAATAATGTCTAACACCTCGTCCACGCGGCTATTTAAATGATCCAGTCCCAATTGTAAACCCAGGTACTTGAGGTTATCATAGGCAGATAAATTTTGATAAAGGGCTGGCGCTTCAATCAAGCTGCCAATTTTAAGATTTTTTGAGACTTCTATTTCTCCTTCGGTTGGAATGCTTAGGCCGCATAAGATTCGGAGCAAGGTGGTCTTACCTGCCCCATTTTCTCCAACCAGACCACAAATTTGGCCCCTCTTAATGGGAATGGTCACCTGATCTAGGGCCCTTTGCTGACCATAGGACTTGCTCACATTTGAAATCCGAACCATATCATCATTCATTTTAATACCTCCTTGAGATGGCAAGGCTGCCATTTCGTTTGTTATTGTCTTGTTGTACTAAATGTATAATACAATAAAACAAACAGAATTGCAAGTAGAAATATAAAATAATTGAAAATAATTTTTAAAAAAGGAGCAGGGGGGCATCCCCTACTCCTTCTCTTGTGCTATACCAAGCCCTCTAAGAGGCCGCGCATAAAGTCTTCAGATGAAAATTCCCCGATGTCATCGATTTTTTCTCCGAAGCCGATAAACTTGACGGGAATGTCTAGTTCCTGGCGGATGGCTAGGACGACACCCCCTCGGGCAGTTCCGTCTATCTTGGTCAGAACCAGGCCTGTCAGCGGGGTAATTTTTGAAAATTCCTTGGCTTGGACCAGGGCATTCTGACCTGTGGAGGCATCGACTGCCAGTAGGGTCTCGTGAGGAGCATCCGGCAGGACGCGTTTGACAATGCGGCCAATCTTCTCTAGCTCGGCCATGAGATTGTCCTTGTTCTGCAAACGGCCGGCCGTATCAATCATGAGAATGTCAACATCCTCTGAAATAGCCTTCTCCATGCCGTCAAAGACAACGCTGGCTGGGTCAGACTTTTCGGGACCGGTCACAACAGGCACATCAACCCGGCGGCCCCACTCAACCAACTGGGCCACTGCTCCTGCCCGGAAGGTATCAGCTGCGACCAGCATAACCTTCTTGCCAGCCTGTCTGTATTTGTAGGCCAATTTCCCGATTGAAGTCGTTTTTCCGACACCATTGACCCCTACAAAGAGCATGACCGTCAGACCATCCTGCATATTGATGGCTTCCTTGAATTGGCCATCTTTTTCATAGATATTGACCAACTTCTCCAAAATCACGCGCTGGAGGTCAGAAGCCTTCTTGGCCTTTTGCAGTTTGGCCTCATAGCGCAAATCCTCAGCCAAGGTTGAGGCAACCTGGACACCGACATCTGAGAGAATGAGCAGTTCTTCCAGTTCTTCAAAGAATTCCTCATCCACGGTTCGGAAATTGGCAAAGAATTCATTGAGGCGGGCCCCAAAGCCTTTTCTGGTCTTCTCAAGGCTGCGCTCGTACTTTTCTTGGTCTGTTTCAAGGACTGGTTCTGGCTCAGCTGGGACTTCTACTGCTTCCTTGGTCTGGATGGCGATGTCCTCACCTCTTTCTTGGGCCTCTTGGACTCGGGCAGCCAGGGCAGCTTTTTCAGCATAGTAGCGCTCCATAAGGTCCAGGGTCCGCTGCTTTTGGGCCTCTTGTTCTGGAGTCAGGGCTGGCTCAACCTCTGTCACAGCATCAGTTTCTTCCAGTATCTCTGGTACTGCATCTTCTTCCTGCACTGCTTCCTCAACAAGGGCGCTTTCTTCCAGGTTCTCCTCGGGCTTTGCCCCAAATAATCGATCAAATAATGCCATCTTATACCTCGCCTAAAACATATTTTCGGATTGCCCAGGCAACCGCATCTTCTTCATTGGTCATGGGGGTCACGACATTGGCTACTTCCTTGACTGCGTCAGCTCCATTAGCCATGCAGACGCCAAGTCCAGCCCAATCAATCATAGACAGGTCGTTTTCTTCATCGCCACAGGCCATGACTTCTGCCTGTTCAATGCCCAAATGTCCAATCAACTTGGCCAATCCTTCTGCCTTATGAACGCCTTTGGGACTCCATTCCAAAAGAATCTCCCGCGATTTGAAGATTTCAAACTGGGCATGAAGGTTTTCTGGAATCTTTGGAATCTGTTGATCTAGAAAGTCAACTTCACAGGCTGAGACGGCCTTATTGAACTCCATCTGTCGCGGTAAATCTTCGAATCTGGTCGGGATGTAGTTGAGAAGGGCATTGCAGGTTGGGTAAAGGGAATCCACTGCTGCCGGCAGCACATAGACATCCCCTCCATGGACCACGTCCAGGGGCAAACCCAAAGCCTGGGTCGTCTGGTAAATGCTCTCGACAGCCTCTATGCCGAAGCCGATTTCATCCAAGATGCCCCCGTCGTTAGTTTGGACCAGGCCCCCATTAAAGGTGATGGAATACTCATCCGCCCCCATCAGGTCCAATTCTTTCAGGAAGTTCTCAACAGCTGGCAGGGGACGACCAGTGGTAATCACGACCTTAACACCCTGCTGGCGCGCTGCCTGCAGGGCTTCTTTATTGGCCCTTGAAATCTCCTTTTTGGCATTTAGAAGGGTCCCATCCAGGTCCAGGGCAATTAATTTGATTGGCATACAAGTTCCTCCATGTAGGCGATAACTGAACCAGTGTCATGGTCAGCTATCACAAGATCTGCAATTTCTTTGATTTCAGGGACAGCATTCTCAGGGACGATGGCCGAACCAGCAAAACGAAGCATTTGTTCATCATTGTAGTTGTCTCCAAAGGCTACCACCTCCGATGGCAAAATTCCCAAAATCTCACAAAGATGACGAAGGCCATTTCCCTTATCCACGTGATCCAGCATGACGTCCAGACACTCAAAGCCGCTGGTCAAGGAAACAACGCCTTCAATTTCCCGAGTCAGCCATTGACTGGCTTGAAACACTTCATCCGCAGCAAAATTAGCCCCAATCTTGAAAATCTCATCCTGAACAGTGGCAAAATCATCTACCAACTGAAGATTTGGGTAATAATGTTCCAAAAAGGTCCGGTACTCATCATCAATGCTGGATAGGGTATAGGCACCATTTTTTCCAGACAGATGAACCATGTCCCGATTTTTAAAATGACTAGTTCTGATTTTGTCTACAATGTCAAGATAGAGTTTGCGAGGCATGATTTCTTCATAGAGGGTCTTGCCCTTATACTCCACAACGGTCCCATTTTCACCGAGAAAGATGACCTGATCCTGAAAATCTGCAAAGACTTCCTTGAGGGACTGGACTGCACGACCGCTGGCTACTACAAAGTAAATCCCTTTTTCCTTTGCCTGGGTCAGCAACTTCCTTAAGCGTTCTGCATCATATTGGCTCTTTTTGTCCAAAAAAGTACCATCCATATCGGTCGCCATCAACTTAATTGTCATTTTCTCTCCTTTTCATCAAATCTTGCCTCATTATCACTAAAGACTATTATACCACAGAAAAAGCACAGTCAGACGATGAAAAATTCCCCATGAAACAGTTCATGGGGAAAGTGGTGAATTTACATCTTGTCAATGTCTTTTAATTTGACAGAAACGATTTTCGAGACACCTGATTCCTGCATGGTCACCCCGTAAATGGCATCTGCTGCCGACATGGTCCCCTTGCGGTGGGTAACGACGATGAACTGGCTGGACTTGTCAAAGCGATTGAGATAGTCCCCAAAGCGTTTGACATTGGCCTCATCCAGGGCTGCTTCCACCTCATCCAGGATGACAAAGGGAATGGTTTTGACCCGAATAATGGAGAAGAGTAAAGCTAGGGCTGAGAGTGCCTTCTCTCCACCAGACATAAGGTTGAGGGATTGAATTTTCTTGCCCGGAGGCTGCACAGAAATCTCCACGCCAGCTGTCAAGAGGTCTGGGCTGGTCAGAATCAAATCAGCTGAGCCACCACCAAACATCTGCTTGAAGGTCAGCTGGAAGGATTCCCGGATGGCATCAAAGGTCAGTTTGAAGCGTTCTTTTACCTCATCATCCATCTCATGGATGGTCTCCAGCAGCAAATCACGGGCTGAAAGTACATCATCTCGCTGGCTGTTGAGGAAGTTGAGGCGGTCATGAACCTCCTGATATTGCTCGATGGCATCCAGGTTGACTGGCCCAAGGGCACGAATGGCCCGCTCCAAATCCTTGAGGGCCTTCTCTGCCTGGACCAAATCATCCAGAACTTGGGCCTGACTTTGGGCTTCTTCAAAGCTGCACTTATAATTCTCTGTCAGACTGAGCAGGAGGCTGCGCAATTTATGGGCGGCCTGCTCACAATCGGCTTCCAGCTTGGCCTGACGACGAATGAGGTCATCATTTTTCAAGCGAGCCTGCTCCAATCGTCCTTCCAGATCCTCAAACTGGCCATCAATATCTTCTAACTCAAACTTGATGCGGATGATGGCCTGATCGGTTTCTGTTTTGCGGGTCTGGGCTTCAGCAATCTGCTGGGTCAAGACTTCCAGGGTGGTATCATCCAAGGCGATGTTTTTCTCATCGATGATTTCCTGCAGGAGCTGAATTTCCTTGGTCTGGCGGGCCAAGTCTTCTTCTAAGCGCTTGATAGTAGATTCCTCAAAGCGGATTTCAGAAGTGACCTGGGTTTGTTCCAGAGTCAAGGCAGATAATTTGCCTTGCAGGTTTTGAAGCTGCTCTTGGATAGCATTGCGATTGGTTTTCACTTCCTCAATCTGCTGGTTGATTTCTGCCTTTTTGCCTTCAAAGTGAGTCAGTTCAGCTTTCAGAGCTTCAATAGATTCCTGCAAATCTGTCAACTGATCCGCTCCAACCTGACTGGCCTGCAAATCATACAACTGATTCAAATCCGCCAAGCGTTGGGCTACTTGTTCTGTCTGCAGTCGGATTTTCTGCTCTGCTAAGCGGGCAGCTTCCCCTTCTGTTTTGATGGTTTCCAAGTCTGCCAGACCCTTGTCCAAATTCTCTTTTTCTTGGGCCAGCTTGGCTTCTTCAGCCTTCAAATCTTCTGACAAGGTCTTGATTTCAGCGAGGAGGGCATCCAGTTCTGGTTTGATGAAGAGGCTGTTGTTTTGGCGGTTGGCACCCCCAGCAAAGGATCCGCCTGGGCGGATTTCAGAGCCATCCAGGGTCACGATGCGAACCTGGAATCGAGTGGCTCTGGCCGCCTGATTGGCCTGGTCCAAGTCCTCAAAGATGGCCGTTGCTCCAAGGAGATTTTGGAAGATTCCTGTTAAGGATGTGTCATAGGACACCAACTGGTCAGCTGTTCCCAGGAAACCTGGACTAGCTTCTAATTGGCTCAAATGGTGGCTGGCTAGCTGACGGGGCTTGATGGTTGTCAGAGGCAGGAAGGTCGCCCGACCCTGCCGATTTTTCTTGAGGAAGGCAATGGCGGCCTTGGCATGACTTTCTTCCTCCACAATGACGTTCTGACTGGCTGCTCCAAGGGCAATTTCCATGGCAGTCTGGTAGTGAGGCTCAAAGGTCACATGCTCGCTGACCGCCCCGATAATGCCCCCAATCTGGTCGGCATGTTGCAAGACCGCCTTGACACCAGCATAGAAATTGGAATGATTTTTTAAAATCGCCTCTAAGCTGCTTTGACGGGCCTTTTTCTCCTTGAGGAGGTCCAGAAGGTCAAACATCTTGGTCTGTTGGGCCTGGTAGTCCGTCTGGGTCTGGTTCAAGCTGGCCTCGCTAGCCTTGTAGGCATCCAAAAGGCTACGGAGCTGACTTTCGGCCTGGCTCAGTTTTTCCTGGCTGCTGGCCAAGTCTTTTTCAGCCTCAGCCTTGTCTGCCTCTAGTTTTTGCAATTCCTGGGCCTTGCTTTCAGACAGGCGCAGATGATTGTCCCACTCCTGCTCCAGCTTGGCTAATTGATTGGACTTTTCAGCCTCTGTCTGCATGAGGCGGACATAGCTTTCCCGTAAGTGTTCGATGACCTGGTCAGGATCTTCAGAAAAATGGGCAATTTCCTTCTGAGTATCAGAAATACTTGGCTTTAATTGAGCCAGACGAGCCTCAAGCTCAGCCTGATGCTCCTGACTGGTGGCTAGATTGTTCTGAGTCTCAGATAAGCTTGCTTCCAGTTTGACCAAGCGTTCTTGGGCTTCTTGTTTGCTGGACTCATTTTGGCTGGACTCTAGTTCATGAAGGGCCTGTTTTCGCTCCAAATCACTGATGAGACGGGTCACATCCAAGAGCAGGGCCTGTTCTTTTTCTAGAGATTGGGACAGGTTGTGGCGTTCTTGCTTGAGGGCCTGATTCTCACGTTCCAGTTTGTCGCGTTGCTCATAGTAGCTGGTCAAATCAGCCTTGACCTGACTGAGGGACTCCTCTTTTTCGGTTAAAAGGCTACGCCCATTTTCTATCTGGGCAACCAGGACATTGAGATAGAGCTGTTGGCGTTTTTCATCCAGGTCCAAAAATTGCTTGGCAACTTGTGCCTGTTTCTCAAGGGGCTTGATTTGATTATCCAGCTCATAGATAATATCCTCTAGCCGGTCCAAGTTATCTTGGGTTTGAGCTAGCTTGCTTTCCGTTTCCTTTTTACGGGTCTTGTACTTGAGGACTCCTGCTGCTTCCTCGAAAATAGCTCGGCGCTCTTCGGGCTTGGAATTAAAAATTTCTTCCACCCGGCCTTGGGAAATGATAGAGAAGGAATCCCGTCCCAGACCAGTGTCCATAAAGAGGTCGTGGACATCCCGCAGACGGACTTTCTTGCCGTCAATCAGGTACTCGCTGTCCCCTGAGCGGTAAATATGGCGGGCGACGGTGATTTCCTTGGCCCGGTCCGCAATGAAGCCATTGCTGTTGTCCAAAGTGACCACAACGGATGCGAAATTGAGGGGCTTGCGCTTTTCTGTCCCCGCAAAGATGACATCAGGCATCTTGCCACCCCGCAAACTCTTGGCCGATGATTCACCCAAGGCCCAACGCAGGCTCTCTGTAATGTTGGATTTTCCAGACCCATTGGGACCAACAACAGCGGTTACTCCCTTGTCAAAAATAACTTTTGTCTTGTCTGCAAAGGACTTGAATCCCTGCATTTCAATCGATTTTAAATACATACTTATCCTTTGGCCTCCAAGGCGTTTTTAGCGGCGGCCTGTTCTGCTAATTTTTTGGAACGTCCCTTGCCCTGACCGATGACTTTTTGATCGGCCATGACTTGAACGGTGAAGGTCTTATCATGGGCTGGTCCCACTTCATCAATGACCACGTAAGTAATGTCGATTTCACCGTTGACCTGCAAGGTTTCCTGAAGGCTGGTCTTGTAGTCGGTCACGCGCTCGAAATTACCAACTTCCAACTGGGGAATCATAACTTGGTAGAGGAATTTCTCCACGGCAGCCTCTCCCTTGTCCAAGAGCAGGGCTCCCAAAAAGGCCTCAAAGGCATCGCCTAAGATGGTATCTCGATTGCGGCCGCCTGATTTTTCCTCCCCTTTGCCCAAGAGCAGGTGGGCATCAAAACCGCAGCTCCGTGAAAAACCTGCCAAGCTTTCCTCACGGACGAAGCTGGAGCGGAGCTTGGACATTTCCCCTTCTGGAAAATGCGGGTATTTTTTGTAAAGATACTTGGAAATAATGAGTTGAAGAACAGCGTCTCCTAAAAATTCCAGGCGCTCATTGTGTGAAATTTTTAGAAGGCGGTGCTCATTGGCGTAGGACGTGTGGGTAAAGGCAGTTTGCAACAGATTCAAATCACTAAAGTCAATACCGTAATCCGTCAGCAACTGCTGATGTAAGTTTTTCATTTTCGATGCAGTTCCTTTTTTGATAGTCTGCCGGCTCAATCCGACCTTTCCATTATACCATATTTTTCCCTTTCTGATGGTTTTAGCCCTCATACTTTTCCAACTCAATCCCCAGCTTAAGTCAGGCAAAAATGGTATAATAAAACCAGCAGAAATCTGACTAGAATGAAATACAAACGAGGAAATATATGATTACCAGAGAGTTTGATACCATCACCGCCATCGCAACCCCCCTGGGCGAAGGGGCCATCGGCATTGTCCGCATTTCAGGATCGGATGCTGTCGCCATTGCCAACCGCATCTTTCAGGGGAAAAATCTGGAGACGGTTGATTCTCATACCCTCAACTATGGCCATATCCTGGACCCAGAAAAGGATGAGATTTTGGACGAGGTCATGGTGGGGGTCATGAGGGCTCCTAAGACCTTTACCAGAGAAGATGTCATCGAAATCAACACCCACGGTGGTATCGCAGTGACCAATGAAATCCTGCAGCTGATTCTTCGCCAAGGGGCTCGGATGGCTGAGCCAGGCGAATTTACCAAACGAGCCTTTCTCAATGGCCGAGTGGACCTGACCCAGGCTGAGGCCATCATGGATATTATTCGGGCCAAGACCGACAAGGCCATGAACATCGCCGTCAAACAGCTAGACGGTTCCCTGAAAGACCTGATCGACAATACCCGCCAGGAAATTCTCAACACCCTGGCCCAGGTAGAGGTCAATATCGACTATCCCGAGTATGATGATGTGGAAGAAATGACCACTGCCCTCCTGCGGGAAAAGACCCAGGAATTTCAAACCCTGCTGGAAAACCTGCTCCGTACGGCTAGACGGGGGAAAATCTTGCGCGAGGGCCTCTCCACCGCCATTATTGGCCGTCCAAATGTCGGCAAATCCAGCCTCCTCAACAACCTCCTGCGGGAAGACAAGGCCATCGTGACAGATATTGCCGGGACCACCCGTGATGTCATCGAAGAATATGTCAATATCAAGGGGGTTCCCCTCAAGCTCATTGACACAGCCGGCATCCGCGAGACGGACGATATTGTTGAAAAAATAGGGGTCGAACGCTCCCGCCAGGCCCTGTCGGAAGCTGACCTGATCCTGCTGGTTCTCAACGCATCTGAAAAACTGACAGAACAGGACCGCGCCCTTCTGGCCCTTTCTGACATGACCAGACGCATCGTCCTCCTCAACAAAACCGACTTAAGAGAAGAAATTGAAGCGGAGGAATTGCCAGAAGACGTCATCCGCATCTCCGTCCTAGAAAACCAGAATATCGATCAAATTGAAGAACGGATCAACCAACTCTTCTTTGACAATGCCGGAATTGTGGAACAGGATGCCACCTACCTTTCCAATTCCCGCCATATTTCCCTCATCGAGCAAGCCGTCCAAAGCCTGCAGGCCGTTAACGAGGGACTAGAATTTGGCATGCCAGTTGACCTCCTCCAGGTTGACCTGACCCGCACCTGGCAAATTCTGGGCGAAATCACAGGCGATGCCGCCCCAGACGAACTCATCACCCAACTCTTCAGCCAGTTTTGTTTAGGTAAGTAAAAAGGTTCGGAGAATCTTTTTAACCCAAGCTTAGAAACATGAAAACGAGGAAAGTTTTAGGGAGATTGTTTTCTCCAAGCTTAGAAATATGAGTTCGAGGTAAGGGTGAGAGACTATTTCAACCAAACACTTGAAAAGAAAAAACAAGGAGAATGTCTTATGTCTGCTGCATTATTATCCTTTATCGCGATTGTCCTCTTCATGATTCATGAATTTGAAGAGGTTATTTGGGTAGTACCGTGGATTACAAAGAACGCCAATAATCCTACATTTGCCAAGGAAATGTTTATGCTGGGTAAGGCCAGTTATCCTTCTTCAGAGACGATGGCTCTTCTCATCCTTGAAGAATTTGTGCTAGCCAGCTTCACCTTGCTAATTGGTATTTTCCTTAAAAAGCCTGAAATCGTAGCAGCTGTCACTCTTGGGCATACGCTGCATCTCTTGTCACATCTTAGTGAACTATTTCGTTTTCAAACTTGGGTGCCAGGTACTATAACTGCTGCACTGACACTTCCTATCTTACTCACTGTTCTCTGTATCTTCTTCAAAACAAACCCTATCAACTGGTTACAACTCAGCATTTGGACGGTTGTTATCCTCGTCCTACTTCTTGCCAATCTTTCTTGGTTACATAACCGAGCTCAAAACGTAGAACGTTGGTTACATTAAAAAGCTTGATTTCTCAAGCTTTTTTATTTCCTATTTACTCAAAATCTCTGCTACGATCCTTTTTAGGTCAGGCAGGACCACTTCCCGAAACCAAGGATTTTTGACTTGCCAGATATTGTTACGAGGAGAAGGGTGGACGAGTGGGAAGTAATCTGGAAGAAAGTTTTGGTAATTACGGACATTATCCGTCACCTTGACGGACTTCCTTTGCTTCAGATAGTAGTGCTGGGCGTACTGCCCAATTAAAATCATCAATTCAACATTTGGCATTTGTGACAGAATATCGGCATGCCATTTATCCGCAAAGTCTTTGCGTGGCGGTAAGTCGCCTGATTTTCCAGAACCTGGAAAGTAGAAATCCATGGGAACGACTGCAAAGAGACCTGATTCATAGAACATTTCCTCATCCACACCTAGCCAAGCACGGAGATTATCCCCTGATGGGTCTCGGAAATAGAGACCTGTCGCTTCTGCACGACTTCCCGGAGCTTGTCCGACCAGAACAATGCGTGCTGTCTCATGTGCTTCAAAAAGAGGGAAAATCCCTCTCTTTGTGAAATCTTTATTTTCAGGATCGGCAATAATAGCCTGACGAATGTCTTCGATACTCCTCATATAGTTTATCTCCCAGATCACTCGCTATTTTATCAACTCATAAATGGCCTCTGCATAAATGGCCGCAGCCCGATAGAGGTCTTCCACATCCGCAAATTCATTGGCCTGGTGCATAGTATCGGTATAGCCCGGGAACATGGCACCAAAGGCTACGCCACGCTTGAGCAAACGTCCAAAAGTACCACCACCGATGATTTGTTCATGACCCTTGAGACCTGTCTGTTTTTCATAGACAGAGAGAAGGGTCGATACTAGCTCATCCTCCATTGGAGTGTAATGAGGTGTATGCATGTGTTGGCTAAGGCTGACTTCCCGAACACCCTCTAAGCCCTCCAAAACAGCCTGAATCTTCTTCTCATCTGTTCCTTGTGGGAAGCGGAAATTGAGGGCAATACGATTGTCAGACGATGCTGAGTCAAAGTTGAAGACACCTGCATTCATGGTTAATTTACCCATTTTCTCATCTTCAAAAGCCACACCAGTAGCTTGTCCAAAATGATCTTGATGCAGAATTTGGCCAGCAATTGTCAGGTAAGCCTTAGCTGAACCAGCAAAGTCAAATTGGCTGAGGAAGTTGGCCAGGTAGGTCACGCCATTGATACCAGAAGCTGGACTTGCCCCGTGAGCTGATTTTCCAATCACTTCCAGTTGGAAGCGACCTGCTTCTTCTGTCAGGCTGGCTGTAACAGGATTTTCAGCAGTAATGGCCGCCAATTTTTCCTGCAAAAAGGCTAGGTCCGCCGGGCCAGAAAAGACTGCCCGACCCGCTTCAGGGACCATATTTTCCCGCAGACCGCCGGACAAACTGTGGAGGACAAAGTCTCCATCGTTGGCACCATCAAAGTGCAGATACTCGGTGATATTGCCCTTTTCGCCATTGATAATTGGAAATTCCGCATCAGGGGAAAATCCAAAATCAGGTTTTGGCAAGCCCACATGGGCAAAATAATAATCCATATCTGCCCAGCCAGATTCCTCATCCGTCCCCACTACAAAGCGAACCCGCTTGGAAACTGGCAATCCCAGATCCTTGATGATTTTCAGGCCGTAGTAACAAGCCATGGTCGGCCCCTTGTCATCCGAAGCCCCACGAGCATAGAGCTTGCCATCGATGATTTGAGGCTCATAAGGATTGGTCTTCCATCCGCTTCCAGCAGGCACCACGTCCAAATGGGCAAAGATGCCCAATTCTTCCTCTCCCTGACCAAAGGTAAAATGCCCGGCATAATTATCGACATTTCGAGTCTCATAGCCATCGCGCTCAGCCATTTCAAGGAATTTTTCCAGGGCCAAGACAGGCCCAGGCCCAAATGGGTGCTCCTTATCCGCCAGGCTATCATCCCGCTCGGAGTTGATGGCCAACAGGCTGAACAAATCCGCCATCATGGCCTCTCTGCGCTTGTCTACTTCTGCTTTAAAATCGATTGACATAAACTTCCTCTTTTCTCTCTAATCTCCCCCTATTTTACCATAAAGAAAGTGATTTTTCAGAAGAAAAACCAGCTTGCGCGGTCTAAATCTCAGTATTTAATGGATAAATTGGCCAGATAATCACTGTCAAACTGACTCAGTCGATTTCTCTGATCTTTTGACTCGTAAAAATCTATCATGGCAAAGCCTGCCTTTAATTGACCAGCAATTTGTTCCTCTAAGGTATGACTAAATTCATAGCCAAATTCGGGATTGATGGTGATTTCCCCTGCTTCTTCCAGCTGGCGGGAGTTGAAGGGCAGAGGATATTTGGGAGTCAAGGCTTTGTCTGGATGATCCCAAACATCGTCACCGTTAAATACATAAATCCATGGATTCATATAGCCGACCATGAGAAGCCCGCCTTTTTTCAAAACCCGATAGGATTCCTGCCACATATTGGTCAACTCTTCGATATAGACATTTGACACCGGGCAAAAAATAATGTCAAAGGTTTCATCTTCAAAGGGAAAGGCCAGTGTCATATCCGCTTGCACTGTTTCTAAGTCCAAGTTTTCCCGCTCCGCAACTAGTCTATCCTTTGCCAGCTGTTCCTCAGAAAAGTCCATAATGGTCGTTTCATAGCCATGGGCTGCAAAGATGGGCCCTTGCTGACCGCCGCCACAGGCCAGCCCCAGCAATTTCTTCCCCGAAGTTTTTTCAAACCAATCCAGCGGAACTGCCTTCCCGACTGTCAAGGAGACTTGAAGGGGGCTCTTCTTGGCAGCCACAAAGTCCTCATGACTGATAGGAATCGTATAACTATTTCCCTGCCTTCCTGAAACCCGATTCCACCTGTCTTGATTGTAGTTTACATAATTGGTCATTTTCTCTCCTCTGCATGAGGTCTAGCCAGTCTGACCTCCTTTTGTTTATCCATATTATGACATAAGTAAGAAGAAAAAGCCATCTTTCGATAGCTTATTTCCCTAAGTCAGTTCGTTAAAATCCCAAACATCATCCACCCAACCCTCATAGAAGTCTGGCTCGTGGCAGACCATGAGGATGGAGCCCTTGTAGGCTTGGAGGGCCCGTTTGAGTTCGTCTTTGGCATCCACATCCAGGTGGTTGGTCGGCTCGTCAAGAACTAGAACATTGTTCTCACGGTTCATGAGCAAGCAGAAGCGAACCTTGGCCTGCTCCCCACCAGATAAGACTTGGATTTGGCTTTCGATATGCTTGGAGGTCAGACCACAGCGAGCTAGGGCTGCACGAATCTCGGCCTGATTGAGAGCTGGGAAGGCATCCCAGACTGCTTCCAGCGGTGTCTGACGGTTGCCGCCTGCGACTTCCTGCTCAAAATAGCCCAGCTCCAGATATTCACCCCGCTCCACCGAGCCACCCAGCGGTGGGATAAGGCCCAGCAGGCTCTTGAGCAGGGTGGATTTTCCGATACCGTTGGCACCGACGATGGCAATCTTCTGATTGCGCTCAAAAGTGAGATTGAGCGGTTTGCGGGTCAAGACGCGGTCATAGCCAATTTCCAAAT
>NZ_JBHCHN010000006.1:0-53429 GCF_041802885.1 Streptococcus sp. | reverse complement strand
TTATCTCCTTATTTATTATTTTTTAATCCCTAATTGCTCTTCTTTTTGAGCTAAAAAGGTTTCCATTTCTTCTTGGATATCAACATCCAGGCGGTCAGCCAATTCGATTAGCCACCAGATATTTTCAGCCAGTTTCTGCTCCAGCTGATAGGGGGGTTCATCATAATAGCGCCCCTGCTTGGTCATAATCAGGCGGTTCATGTTGGGAGCGAGAAAGAACTCAACAAATTAGAAAAGAGTTCGTCAACAAGTCTTTATTTTTAGTTGTTGAGCTGAAACAGTCTATCCCCAGACTGTTTCACTCCTCAATGGACCACTCTTTCTCATGGTGTTTGATTTCCAGCTCTCTGTATGCCTTGCGAATGGCTCGGCAGCGTTTCAATAAATCATCTGGTAACATACTTACTCCTTACTAAATCGAAAATAGGGGTAATCAGTTGAACTCAATAAAGCCTGAAACTCCTCCGCATGCCATTTAGTACCCAGTATTCCTTTGTTTACATGCAATTTATGGATTCCTTCTGCCGTTTCAAAACAAAACTGATAACCGAAAAGTAGTTTTTTCTTCAATTCCGCTGATAAAATTTCCTCTGCAGGATAAATTCCACCAATTCCTGCAATTTTTCCCATAACTGTAATATCTAAAACGACAAGATTATCAAGTGTGAAGGCCAGTATAAAGTAGGCATTACTTGTTCCTCCAGTTCGTTTAGTTGCCCAAATGGCGTGCGTATGGTCATCATAAAGGCTATTCTCCTTAAGAAAGTCGTGTACCTCTTCCAACTTTAAAAACATAATTTTCTCCTCCAAAATAAAAAAGACGCCCTCGCAAAAGGACGTCGCAACGTGGTTCCACCTTCATTTATCAAGCACGAAAAAGCCGTCCTTGACCTCGAATTGGCGATAAGGGAACCACCCTTTTATGTTTGCATAAAATCATAGCGAGTAGTGTCAATCCTATCCTCTGTGTGCTTGCACCAACCGCCCACTCTCTCAAAGATTTCCTAGAATTGATAAGTCTCTAAGAGCTATTATAGCAAGTTTTTCAGGAATTTCAAGCCCTTATCCTCACTCAATCCAAATTATCTCGGATAGATTTGATTTTGGTCAGGGAAAGCTTGGCCATTTTACGGGTCTGCTGAGTGGTCGAAACCAGAATACGCTTGGGCAGATTGCTGGCTGTTCTGGTAATGACAAAAGGCAGTTGGCTGACTTTTGCAACAAAGGATTCTTCATGAAGGTATTCTTTGCTGAAGTCATTTGAAATTTTCAAATCCAGATAATACTCATAGACCTTTCTTCCAAAATTCTCTGCAGAAATCTCATACAATTTCTCCTTGAGAGCTTCCTTGTCCATATCTGGTGTTGCCAAAATCGCATCAATAATGGCATCAGCCAGTTCAGCTTCACGGTAAAAGAGAGTCCCGAACATCTTTTGATTGATGACATTGTCCAAATAGAGATTTCCATGTGCAATAATGGGGGTACCTGAAGCCAAACTTTCCAGATAGGTCAACCCTTGGGTCTCACTGGTTGAGGCAGAAATGAAGAAATCAGCTGCCTTGTAATAGAGGGCAGTTTCTGATGGAGCAATCATCCCCGTCATAATGACAGCCTCTTCCACGCCCAGCTCTGCAATCAATTTTTCCAGGTCGGCTACATAAGGGCCTCCCCCTGCAATAACCAGCTTGACAGCCGAATTTTCTGCCAGGACAGCTGGCAGATCCTTGATGACAGCCTGGATATTTTTTTCATAGGAAATCCGTGAGAGGCTAAGCAGCATGGTCTCATCTGACGCGATTCCCAGCTTCTCCCGCAATTCCACCGTATCTTCTGCCTGAATCTCTGGACGTTCAAACTTGACCAAGTCAATCCCTGTCGGAATCACACGTAACTCTTGCTGGACACCATAGGATTGCAAGAGATTTTCCACAATTTCACTGGGGCAGACGATACCATCTACTTCCTTAAAAAATCCCCGCATCAAATACTTCACCATTTTGGGACGAATGATGAGTCCTTTGGCGATATAGCGGACATAATCTTCATAGTGGGTATGATAGGTATGGACCACTGGAATATTGAGAGCGTGAGCGATTTCGACCCCTAAAATCCCTAGGGAAAACTCGGTATGGGTATGGATGATATCCAACTGGTAACGTCTAGCAATCTTCAGGGCATCCGAAAAACCTGCATAGGCTACCCGGCGGTCCTTAAAGGCAAAGAAGGGCACAGATGGGAGGCGAATAATATCCCAATCCTCATAGCGGTTGACATCCTTATCCGTTGTGGTAAAGATAAAAACGGTATGTCCCAATTTTTCCAGCTCAGTCTTTAGGGTCTTGATAGAGGTTGCTACCCCCGACACTTGTGGAAAATAAGTATCTGTAAAAAATCCAATTCTCATTTTACAACTCCATAACTTGGCGATAGGCATCTGCCAACTGATGGGAGACCTTGTCAATTGAACGACTTTTGGCCACCTGATAACCTGCCTCCCGCTTATCAACTTTTTTATCTAAAATTTTCTGGATGGATTCTACAAAATCATCAACCGTCTGACCTAGCTCAGCACAGGACTCATCCACCCAGCCTTCATAGACAGGAATATCCCGCAAGACCACATGCTGGTGGCTGGCAAAGGCTTCGAGGACCACGATACCTTCCGTTTCTTCATGGGAAGGGAAGAAAAAGGCATTGGCCCCAGACATAGCCCCCTGGAAAACAGCTCCCTTAAAGAAGCCTGGGAAGGAAACATTGTCAGGGTGATCCCCGTCAACTATTTTCCGAATATAGGATGGAATCATCCACTTAGCAATACTGCCCAGCCAGATAAAGCGGACATGAGGCATCTTTTCAGCCACCTTGACAAAATCTTCAATCCCTTTTCGGCGGAAATAAAGGCCAGCACAGATGACCACTGGCTGATCTTTTTCCAGACCAAAATGCTCCCGAAAAACAGCCTCCTTCTTTTCATCCTTACCGTACTTGGCCAGATCGATTCCATTGGAAACGGAAATGATGGGGGTTGTCACCCCATAAGACTCAATTAATTTTTTGGAATAAGCTGATGGGGTGATGATAAAATCAGCTTTCTTATACATGTGAGTCAGGTATTTGCCCACAAAAGGTGCCATGGTATTGGACCCGATAAAAGAATTTTGAAAATCCTCTTTTGTAGAGTGTCCGTGCATAATAACCTTTTTCCCCCGGCGTTTAGCCGCATGGAGCAGCATGAGGGAGCGAGGACCGTAGGTATTGATATGGACCACATCGTAATCGCTCAAAATATCGGTCGTATAGGGAATACCTGCCAAATCGAGGGCTTCCATCTGATGATGAAGGGCCCGGCCAATCCCTGATTTTTGCAAAACGGTTTTTCCTTCTAGGTAGAGTAAAACTTTCATGTCCCTATTATATCTTTTTTATCAAAAAAAAGACACTGTCAGTAGTGTCTTTCTCTTCTGGCTAGAAAACCAGGGGGTTATTTGGTTGATTGGCGTTCCTTGATACCATGGTTGAGAATGACCTCACGGTTTTCCAATTCTTCCTTGTGCATAATCTTGGTCAGCATCCGCATGGCAATGGCACCGATATCATAGAGGGGCTGGCTGATGGAGGTCAGATTTGGACGAGTAAACTTGGTCACCACAGAATCATCACTGGTGATGACTTCAAACTCTTCAGGAACCTTAACTCCCTTGTCCGCAATACCATTCAAGAGACCTGCTGCAATCTCATCTTCTGCTACATAAGCAGCTGTTGCACCAGCGTTCAAGAGGCGTTCTGCCAAGGCATAGCCTTCCTCATATTTGTACTTGGACTCAAAGACCAGGCCTTCCTGAAATTCCAGACCATTGGCCTTCAAACCTTCCTTGTAGCCAGATAGGCGAATCTTGCCATTGATATCATCGACCAGGGGACCTGAAACGAAGGCAATCTTCTGGTTGTTTTTTGCCAGAAGCTCCACAGCATCCGCAGTAGCCTGGGCATAATCAATGTTAACGCTTGGCAGCTGATGCTCCAAGTCTACGGTTCCGGCCAAGACAATCGGTGTACGAGAGCGTGAAAACTCAGCCCGAATCTTATCCGTCAAATGGTAGCCCATAAAGACAATACCATCAACCTGCTTAGAAAAGAGGGTGTTGACTACGTTAATCTCTTTCTCATCATTTTCATCACTGTTGGCCAGGACGATATTGTACTTATACATATCCGCAATATCATCGATACCCTTGGCTAGGGTTGCAAAATAGGCATTTGCAATGTTGGGGATGACGACACCAACTGTGGTCGTTTTCTTACTAGCCAGGCCTCGGGCAACTGCATTTGGACGATAATCCAAACGGTCAATTACTTCCAAAACCTTCTTACGAGTATTTTCCTTGACATTTTTGTTGCCGTTGACAACCCGGCTGACCGTGGCCATGGAAACGCCAGCTTCTCGAGCGACATCATAGATGGTGACTGTATCATCTGTATTCATCATGGTTAGTGGGTTCCTTTCATCATATTCTTTTGAAAATTACGCTTTCACTCTTCTATAGTTTATCATTTTTTGAAACCACTTTCAAGAGAAAAATTTTGATTTTTCTTTTCTTCTTGCAATTTTTTTCATTTTTTGAAAAAATAGGGGTATAGAAAGAGGTAAACTATGTCAAAAATCACGTCCGTACAGACCTATCTTGACCAAGAACATCTGGATTTGGCCATCTTTTCTAATCCAACTACTATCCACTATCTAACTGGTTTTGCCAGTGATCCCCATGAGCGCCACATGATGCTCTTTATCCTGCCGGATGCGGAATCCCTCTTGTTCCTGCCAGCCTTAGATGTGGAGCGGGCCAGGGCGACTGTCAATTTCCCTGTTGTGGGCTATCAGGATGCGGAAAACCCTTGGCAACGAATCAAAGATTCCCTTCCCGCAAAAACTTTCAAGAGAATCGGGGCGGAGTTTGACAACCTCAACCTCACTCGTTTTTATGGGCTCAAAACCATCTTTGACCAGGATTTCACCGACCTGACACCCCTCATCAACCGCATGAAACTGATCAAATCCCGGGATGAAATTGACAAGATGCTGATTGCTGGTGAATTTGCAGACAAGGCCATGCAGGTTGGCTTTGACAACATTTCCCTCCAAAAAACTGAGACGGACATCATCGCCCAGATTGAATTTGAAATGAAAAAACAGGGCATTTCCAAGATGAGTTTTGAAACCATGGTCTTGACCGGAAACAATGCTGCCAATCCTCATGGCATTCCCGGAACCAACTTGATCGAAAACAATGCCCTGCTGCTCTTTGACCTTGGCGTGGAAACCCTAGGCTACACTTCCGATATGACGCGGACAGTGGCAGTTGGTCAGCCAGACCAGTTTAAAAAGGACATCTATAAAATTGTCCTAGAAGCCCAGCTGACGGCCCAAGACTTTATCAAGCCTGGCGTGACAGCCTCTCAAGTGGACGCAGTGGCCCGCCAAGTGATTGAAAAGGCGGGTTATGGGGAATACTTCAACCACCGCTTGGGCCATGGCCTGGGCATGGACGTCCACGAATTTCCTTCCATCATGGCAGGCAACGACATGGTCATCGAGGAGGGCATGTGCTTCTCTGTGGAACCTGGCATCTACATCCCAGGCAAGGTCGGCGTCCGCATCGAGGACTGCGGCTATGTGACCAAATCAGGCTTTGAAGTCTTTACCCAGACACCAAAAGAATTGCTATATTTTGAAGGATAAGCGTCCTCAACTGACCATGAAAGAACCAGCAGAAATCTGCTGGTTCTTCATTTTATCGATTCTGTTCTGCTAATTTATCTGGATAACCATGGGCGATGCGGCTGGCAGCCGCTGCCGCAATGGCCCCTACGATGTCATCGAGGAAGGTATGACAACTCTTCCCATCTTTACTATCGAGGCTTTGGATAATACCAGGCTTGACCTTATCCAGGTAGCCATAGTTGGTAAAGCCGATAGAACCAAAGACATTGACGATGGAGAGGGCTAGGATTTCATCGATACCGTACAGTCCCTCATCTGCGGTCAAGATGTCATTGAGGGGTTGGGACAAGAGCCCTTTCTCCGCCAACATATCCAACTCGATACCAGTGATGATGGTGTTTTGAACCTCCCTCTTGGCCAGAACCATCTCGACACTTTCGATACATTCATCCAGGGTCAAATCAGGGAGGTACTTACTTTGAAGATGGAGGACTAGGTCTGCAATCGCCTCGATTTTGATGCCCCGCTCTTCCAAGAGGGCATGGGCCTTGAGATTTAATTCCTTATCAGATTTCATAAAAATCCTTTCTTTCTAAATATTTTTTAAGGAAAAAGGCGACTGAGGTCGCCCTAAGGTGTAAAGTTTATGTGAGATCCAGCCAATAGCGAGCCAAGTCTTGTCCTGCCATGTGGGCATCTGGAAAGTCATCTTCCAGTCGAATGATATTTTCCAGGCGGCCACCGGCTTTTTCAATAGTTTTGCGGCTGGGGAGGTTGTTCACATTTGCAGTGATCAGGACAGACAGGATACCTCGCTCCCGGTATCTTTCAAGAGCAAATTGGAGCAGGTCTGTCATGATTCCCTGCCGACGAAAGGCTGGGCTAGTCACATAGCCAATATGGCCGCCAGCACGGGCCAACTCCCCCTTTTCCAACTCCCAACGGCAGCTGATTTTCCCAGCAATTTCTCCATCTATGAAAGCATAATAACTGGTAACGGTGGACCAATTGGGATCGTCTGTCTCTCTTTCCAAGCGGCTGGATTTTTCGATAAAGGCTGGAAAATCTTCTACTTTTTTGGTCTCAATAAACGTATTGCCCGCCGCTTTTTCGGCCAAGAGCAGATTTTGAAAGCGCTCAAAGGCGGCCTGATCTGTCAACTCCAAGGTCCGAATGTCCATTCAGCAATCCTTTCTTTAGGCATAAACCTGCAGGTGAGATGGGAGAACCTTGATGTGAACTGGAAGCTTGTCGCCTTCATCACCATCCACATTGACCCGCAGAGTATCTCCAGAATCTACAACGGAAATCTTGATTTCTTTGATTTGATGGTAGCCGACACGGTCATTGGACTCATCCACACCTGTCAAGAGGCTTGGAAGAGTCTGCAAACTTTCCAAGAGATTGCTGTCCTTGAGGTAGATAAAATGCATCAAGCCATCACAGACTTCCGCTTCTGGCAAGAGTTGCTCAAAGCCGCCAATGGAATTGGTCGAGCCAATCACGAGCAGGGAGCTTTCAATGGTTTTTTCCACCCCATCCAGCTCTACCTTGAAGGTATAGGACTGATTTGCTGCTAAGTTTTTCAGAGCTGAGATAGCATAGGCCAACTTGCCCAGCTTGGTTTTGTCTTCGACAGTGGTATCATTGACAGCCTGGGGGATGGTCCCGATGGCCACAACGTTCATAAAATAATCATCATTGATTTTCCCAATATCCATGGGCTTGGTCCTAGTGAGGTCTAGCCTTTCAATCGCTTCTACTGGATCCAAGGGGATGTTAAGGGCTCTGGCCATATCATTGACCGTTCCCAGTGGGAAAAAGCCAAATTTAGGGCGGAAGTCCTCTTCCGCTAGGCCGCTGACGCCCTCATTGACTGTGCCATCTCCTCCCATCACAAAGACTGCCTCAAACTGATTTCTGGCAGCTTCCTTGGCAAAGGCGCTGGCGTCGCCAGCTTTTTCAGTATGCTTGACAACTACTTCCTCAAAGTGCTGGCCCAACTTCTCCTTGGCCATTTCTTGAAATTCCGGGGCTTTTTCCCCACCGGAACTGGGATTTACAACTAATAATACCTTAGCCATCTGACTGCCTCCTTTTTCATTCTAAATTTATTATATCATATTTGGAAGCGATTCCTTGTCTATCTTGTTTCACAAGTTTTCTCCTGTATCCAATCGGTAGCGGGCTGACTGCCTCTTTTGACCCTGATAATCAATTTCTTCAAGAGCCATCAACTGACCGCCCATTTTTTCAATCAGTCCCCGACTGGCCAAATTGTCCTGGTCGGTCGCTAATAAGATGGAGGGGATTCCTTTTTCACGGTAGCGGTCTTGGGCAAAGTTCACGAAAGCTGTTGCCAGGCCCTGACGACGAAAGGCTGGCGCCACCATGTAGCCCACATGGCCCAAGATCTGACAGTCTGGATGGTCCATCTCCCAAAAACAGATGACAAAACCAACTATTTTCTCATTTAGAAAGGCGTAATACTTGGTGAATGTTGACCAAGTTTGTCCCTCCTGCTGTATTTCGGACTGGGTATTTCTGGCAACTATCTCTTCAAAATCCTCCACATATTCCAACTCAACATGGGGATTGACCTTTTTATCTTCTAACATGGCCGCCTCGAATTCCCTGTATGCTTCCTCATCTGCCGAGGTAATCTTTCGAAAGTTCAGTATGATAACACCTCCATTTTTCATTCAGTATAGCAAAAAAACCGAGGAAAATCCTCGATCTCTTAAAAATTTCGTCCATTTTTTCAGCTTGTCGATAATGACAAAGGGGACTACACAAGAAGACAAGAAATCTTAACATCAGCTACAGTTTATTTCAAGGTTTTGACTGGGCTTCCTTATACTGCTTTATGGTTTTACCAGTCCACTTTTTAAAAGCACGTCGAAAACTAGATTTTTCTGAATAGCCTACCAAATAAGCAATGTCGTCAACTGACATGGATAAGTCAAGATAGGAAAAAACCATTAGCTTCTGTAAATGCAATACTTCCTCTTGAAAACTAGTGTTCTCCTTTGCTAATTTGCGTTGAAGAGTACGAGGATGAAGGCCAAGTCTATCAGCTACTGTTGCAAGTGAAAATTGACCTCTGGGAATGGCAAACAGCAACTCGGTTTGAACATCCTGAGTGAAACTACCATCAGTGTCAAGTTGCGACAACTGCTGATTTAGACTTGGCTTTAGATGATACCACATGATATTATTTTCTGTGATAAAAGGGCACTTAAGTTCTGCTTTAGATAAGACTAGTCGATTATAATCTGATTTTTGTGGCAGAAAGCCAATTTCTTTTTCTAGAATAGCCCCATACTCATAAGGTGAACTTATTTCGCGAGGAAGGACAAATTTTCCTGTACCTGTCCGGATAATGTTCAATAGGAGCAACTGCTCTTGCAATAATAACATTCGAGGTAATGGCAACTGTGACGAAATATAGGAATAGCAGATATTTACTTGCTCCTCTTCCACATCAACCTGAACGTTCACAGGACCGATCAAGCTTTTATATTTCGATAATCGCTGGATGGCTGTCAAACCATCTGGACTTGACAAGGCAACAAAAAAGGCTGGTACAAACATCTTTATATTATCAACCCTGCTCAATGCTAGTATGGCTTCATCAGTGATTAACTTATCCATCGTTGCAATAAAACGATGGTAATCTTGGGGGCTATAAACAATCTCTTCTTGCCACAATTGGTTGGAGAGATGTGCCTTTTGTAAAATAAAACTGATATCAATTCCAAGTTCTTCTAAGAAAGCTTGAAATTGTTTGGTGATTATTTGCTTCATACACTCATTGTCTATAAATACTAGCCTTATGTCAAACTTTTTATCATCAACCAGTCAAATATCTTTGTGGGCAGAATTGTATGTAGAAAAACCAAAATCTTAGTACCTCGACCAATAAGGTAACGAGGTTTAACCCGTCTAGTATTGATAATTTTGACTATCTTTTTTGCTACAAAGTCAGGTTCAGAAACAAATGGGCCTGCATACATACTTTGTATGGATTGAGCTACTTTTTCTGCCATTCCTTCATAAGCACTACCAACTGAAAACGCCAGTAAATGATTAGTTGCAATCTCACTCCAAGGGGTCTTGATGTTACCTGGTTCAATCAAGACTATTTCAATTCCAAATAACTTTGATTCCATACGAAGTCCATCAGACATAGCCTCTAGTGCATATTTTGATGCATGGTACCAAGTTCCCATTAAAGTCGTAATCCGACCACCAACTGAGGAAATGTTGATAATACGACCTGATTTCTGTGCTCTCATATAAGGAAGAACCTCTTGAGTTAGACGCGCTAATCCAAAAAGATTTACTTCAAATTGCTCTCTGACACTCTCAAGCGGAACGTCCTCAAAAGGACCGAAGGTTGCATAGCCTGCATTATTCAATAATAAATCTATTCTTCCTTCATTTTCGATAATTACTGAAACAGCTTGTTTAATGGTTTGCTCATTCGTGAGATCTAAATAAATCGGCCGGACTCCGAAACGTTTCAAAATTTCCATTTTCTCCAAGTGTCTGGCTGCACCATAAACCTTATGTCCTTCCTTAGCCAAATCTTTTGCTATTTGAAACCCAATTCCTGATGAAGCTCCTGTTAGTAATATGATTTTTGACATTTTTTACCTCTTTTTTGTTTCAATTGTAAATCAAGCGATATATTTTTGCATAGGACATTTTACGACACAGCGATGACAATTGAGACCAAAAATAAAAGTCTTGTATCACCAAGGATGTAGGATTTGAATAATTTTTACAGATTTCACTGATGAACTGAACAGATTGAACTAAAAAAAAAGAGAAATCACTTGTTTCTCTTTTACTTGTAACATTTCAAAAAACAAAACCGTGACGGCTTAAAAATTTCGTCCATTTTTTCCATAACCGTAGCGGTCCATAAAGTCCTGGCGGAATTCCAGGAGGTTGTCATCCAGAATGGCTTGACGGACCTGCTTCATGAGGTTGATGAGGAAATAAAGGTTGTGGTAACTGGTCAGGCGCAGGCCAAAGGTCTCATCTGCCTTGAGCAGATGGCGGAGGTAGGCCCTGGTGTAGTTCTTACAGGTATAGCAGTCACAGTTGTGGTCCAGCGGGGTGAAATCTTCTTCATACTTGGCATTCTTGACCACCAGCCGACCTTCAGAGGTCATGCAGGTACCGTTACGGGCAATCCTGGTCGGCAGAACACAGTCAAACATATCAATGCCTCGGATAACCCCATCAATGAGACTATCAGGCGCCCCTACTCCCATCAGGTAACGAGGTTTGTTTTCTGGCAAAAGTGGGGTTGTGAAGTCCAGGACCGCATTCATTTCATCATGGGTCTCACCAACAGCCAGACCGCCGATGGAATAACCTGGAAAATCCATGCCAACCAAGTCTGCAGCCGATTGGCGGCGCAGGTCTTCAAAACCAGCTCCCTGCACGATACCAAAAAGTCCTTGATCGTGAGGGCGACGGTGGGCCTTGAGACCCCTTTCCGCCCAGCGGCTGGTCCGCTCGATTGATTTTTTGACGTAATCATAGGGCTGATAAAACTGGGGACACTCGTCAAAGGACATCATGATGTCCGAGCCTAGGTTGTTCTGAATGGAGATGGCCTTTTCTGGCGAAAGGAACATTTTGGAGCCATTGAGATGATTTTTGAAGGTGACCCCTTCTTCTGTGATGTTGCGGCTATCCGCCAAAGAATAAACCTGGAAACCGCCTGAATCGGTCAAGATAGGCTGGTCCCAGTTCATGAACTTGTGAAGTCCCCCGGCCCTTGCAATCAGTTCATCCCCTGGCCGCAACCAGAGGTGGTAGGTGTTGGACAGGATGATGCCTGAGCCCATTTCTTTGAGCTCTTCTGGGGACATGGTTTTGACCGTTGCCTGGGTCCCTACTGGCATAAACATGGGGGTTGGAAAGGTGCCATGCGGGGTGATAATTTCACCCAGACGGGCACCGGTGTGCTTCTCTTTTTTGATTAAACGGTATTTGATTGGATAATCCGTCACAGTTTTTTTCTCCTTTACTTCAGGAAAGACAGTCCTGAGTATTTTTCAGCCTTACTAGTGTACCAAAAAAGCGAACAACTGTCATCCAAAGGTTTTCATTTCTAGCCTTTTATGATAAAATCTTTGGAAGGAGGTTATTATCATGTTTTCGATTAGTCAAATTCGTGCCCAGGCACGTCAAACCATCAACTCAACACCAGGTATCTTTCTTTTGCCTATCATCCCAGTGGCCATGACCTTTATTTGGACTGTGTTTCAATATTTTAGAAACGATACCTTGTCCTACTATGATCCAGCTGCTCCACTTGCTCCGCTATTTAGCTCCTTTGCTTTTCCTTTGCTTTATGGTCTCTTAATGTCCTTTATTTCTATTTCATTAGCTTGGACTCTCCTTTTGGTAGTCCGAGGTATCAAGAAAACAACTGAGCTCAAGGATGTATTTGCTATTTTTAATTCACCGCATCTTGGAAAAATTTTTGTCACTTTCCTGCTCAAACAGTTTTACCTCTTCCTTTGGGGTTTGATTTTTTACGTTGGATTAGGAATGTTCATTTTTGCAATGGTTCTATCATTTTTCTTCGCTCTATCGGCTGGTTCTGTTGATAGCATTCCTGACGAGTCTTTAGCTGTCATTGGTTTTTTGGTTATTTTTGGACTCTTTGCTCTCATCGGAGGATTGGTTTTGTTTGTTCCACAATACTTGGCCTATTCCCAAGTAGAGTATATCCTCTTTGACCAGTTGGAAAAAAATGAATATTTCGGTGCAAATGCTGTTATCAAGGCTAGCCGTCAAATGATGAAGGGCTACAAAGGAAAACGCTTTGTCCTTGATTTGAGCTTTCTCGGCTGGTTTATCCTGACAGGGATTACCTTTGGCCTAGCTGGTATCTATGTGTGGCCTTACTACTATGCTGCGCAAGCTCATTTCTATGAAACCCTTAAAGTAGATGCTCAGGCGCGTCAAGCAGCCTTCTTTGGTCAGTTCCAGCACGCCACACAGGCACAAACTCACTCAGAAGAATCTGTTGCCCGCCAAACTGTAGCTGAAGAGGTGGAGGTAAGCTCTGCTGCTCCTGTTGCTGGCCAGCCAGTGGAGAATCAACCAGATACAGCTGAGCAAGCAGTTGAAAACAAAATGGATTCGGCAATCGATAGCCCGATTGACCATCAAGAATAATGTAAAAAGGACCCACCGGTCCTTTTTCTTATGCTTCCATCATATTCAGGTATTCAATCTTAATGCACTTGTTCATGACAATCTGGTGACGGCCAGCCTGTCGGAGCACTTCTTCTGCTTCTTGGCTCTCGAGACCCAGCTGAGCCCAAAAAACATCTGCATCCGTCTCGATGAAATCTCTGGCCACATCCGCTAGAAATTCGCTACGCCTGAAGACATCCACGATGTCTACATGGACTGGAATTTCCTGAAGTGAGGCATAGGTCAACTCACCCAGGATGGTTTGACCAGCCAGTTTGGGATTGACAGGTATGATGGTATAGCCTGCTTCCTGCATGAGTTTGGAAACCCGATAGGCTGCCGTTTCTTCCCGATTGGACAGGCCGACTACCGCGATGGTCTTGGCTTTTTTCAGGTAGTCAAAGACCACGGCTTGACTAGGATTTTGAAAAGAATAGTTCATAGCTACCTCCTGATGTTGGTTTCTCTCAGTATACCATATTTTGTTTTTTCAGGGTAAACACTTGACAGGTGAGTGAACACTCACTATAATACTCTTCATAGGTGAGCAAACACTCACCTCTTTAGAAAGAGGTCACTATGGAAAAATTAGTAGATTTGCAGCTTATCAGTAAGTATTTCGGACAACAGCTTGTTCTCAATAAAATTGATTTTGGGTTAGAAGCTGGTCAGATTGTGGGACTCATTGGTCCATCTGGAGCAGGAAAATCAACGATGATCAAAACTATGCTGGGAATGGAAAAAGCAGATGAAGGCAAAGCTCTCATTCTTAACCACCACATGCCCAATCGTTTTGTCTTGGGTCAGATTGGTTATATGGCCCAGTCTGATGCTCTTTATGAAAGCCTCACTGGTTTTGAAAATTTAAACTTTTTTGCTCGGATGAAGGGACTGTCAAAAAAAGATATTCCCACAGCCATTGCCCATACCGCTCAGGTTGTCGAATTGACTGAGCATCTCCAAAAAACTGTCGCTGGTTATTCTGGAGGCATGAAACGCCGACTTTCCTTAGCTATCGCTCTGCTCGGTAATCCTCAGCTTCTCATATTGGATGAACCGACGGTCGGAATCGACCCAGCTCTGCGGCGTCAGGTTTGGAAAGAACTTCATCAACTCAAGAAGACTGGGGTTGGTATCTTGATTACAACCCATGTCATGGATGAGGCGGAATTGACAGATAAGGTTGGGCTCTTGTTGGATGGAAAAATCATGGCATTTGACAGTCCAGCTGCGCTAAAGACAAACTATGGTGTCAAAACCATCGAAGAGGTCTTCTTAAAAGCTGAGGGAGAATTAGAATGAGAATTTTAGCTATTGCACAAAAAGTATTTATCGAATTGCTGCGTGATAAACGGACACTGATGTTACTCTTTGCTGTACCCATATTTATCATGTGGCTGATGAATGCAGCTTTTTCAGCCAGTACGGAAACTCATGCAACCATCGCTGTCGTGGATGTTTCAGAAAGTATCACCAAGTCCCTAGATGATGTAAAACATATCACAGCAAAGGACTATCAAAGTTCAGGTTCCGCCCAGGATGCTTTGGAGGAAGAAAAGGTTGATGCCATCCTCAGCTTCAAAGATGAAAACCATTACCAGGTGACCTATGCCAATACGGATCCCAGTAAGACAAATATGACGCGTCAGGTCATCAACAGTACGCTCAAGCAGGTTCAGGTTCAAGAATTGATTGACAGCCTCAAAAAGGCACAGCAGGCCAATGTCCAAGCACAAGTTCAACCAAATGGAGGACAAATAGCCCAAGTAACTGAAGATACCAGAAGCCGAGAGGATAACAGTCAGTCAAAAATAAAACTCACTGAAAACTACATTTATGGCGATAAAAATACAACTTTCTTCACAAAAATGACACCCGTTTTGATGGGCTTCTTCGTCTTCTTTTTCGTTTTCTTGATTTCAGGGATGGCCCTGCTCAAGGAGCGAACAACAGGAACCCTTGACCGACTTCTGGCCACACCTGTCAAACGCTCTGATATTGTCTTTGGCTACATGATGGCCTATAGTCTGGTCGCTACACTGCAAACCATTGTCATCGTCTTGTCTACTATCTGGCTTTTAAATTTAGAGGTGCTCGGAAATATCGGTGATGTCATCATCGTGAACATCATCTTTGCACTCGTCGCCTTGTCTTTTGGTCTGCTGTTATCCACTCTTGCCAAGTCTGAGTTCCAGATGATGCAATTTATCCCCCTCGTGGTTACGCCGCAAATTTTCTTCTCAGGTATTATTCCTCTCGATGCCATGGCAGATTGGGTCCAATCGCTGGGAAAATTGCTTCCCCTCTATTATGCAGGTCATGCCCTGTCTAAGATTATCCTGAACGGTACCAGTATCCTGCAACTAGGCTTTGACATCTCTATCCTACTCATTTTCTTGCTAGTCCTAACCATTTTGAATCTCATTGGCCTAAAACGCTACCGTAAGGTATAATAATAGTGACAAGGAGAAAATGATGGAAAACAAGACGATTTTATACAGTTATCAGGACTGGTTACAGGTCCATGAGATGCCGGCCGGGAAAAAGAAGACCTTGCTCGCAGCAACCCAGCTCTTTTCAAAACAAGGCTATAGTGGCACCTCTACCGCTCAAATCGCAGAAAAGGCCGGGGTCAGCCAAGCCACTATTTTCAAGTATTTTAAAACCAAAAGTGACCTCCTATCAGAAATCATGAAACCCATGATTCCTGAGTTAAAGAAAGAATTTTTCCAAAAGTTAGAGACCTATACCAATTTGGAAGAGGCCGTTCATTTTACAGTGGAAAACCGATTCCATTTCTTTGCTCAAAATGTTGATTTTATCAAAATTTTGATACAGGAAGTATTGGTTAACTCAGAATTTCGACAAGAAATCTTGGCCACATTCGAGGAAGTAGCGATTGAGGATTATCTCGAGCAGATCAAGCAACTCTTCGACCGAGAACCTGACCTCCACTTTTCTGATAAAACCATAAAAGCACTGCGTTCAAGTGCTGGAATTTTCTTTGCTTATTTCGTACAGCGCTTCATTCTCCAGATTCCTAGTTCATCAGAGACAGAAGATTTGGCACGTATTGAACAAGAAATATTGACCTTACTAAAGGCATAAGAAGAGGAATTAGCAATTGCTAATTCCTTTTTACTTGGCTTCATACCAGGTCTGACCGGTATTTTCATCAGCGATGAGGGGCACGGAGAGCTGGATGGCGGATTCCATGGTTTCCTTGACCAGCTGCTGGACGGCCTCCAGTTCATACCTTGGGACTTCAAGGACGATTTCATCGTGGACCTGCAAGAGCATGCGGGCCTGATAGTTGCCAGCAGTCAAGGCCTTGTCCAGATTGATCATGGCTACCTTGAGAATATCGGCAGATGAACCTTGGATTGGTGAGTTGATAGCCGTGCGCTCTGCAAAATTGCGGACATTGAAATTGCGGGAATTGATATCTGGCAGACCTCTGCGGCGATGGTAGATGGTCTCTACATAGCCCTTGTCACGCGCCTCACGGACGATGGATTCCATGTAGGCCTTGATACCTGGGAAGCGCTCAAAGTAGGTATCAATATAAAACTTGGCGGCCTTGCGGGTAATGCCCAAATTATTGGCCAGGCCAAAGTCCGAAATTCCATAGACCACTCCAAAGTTGACGGCCTTGGCATTGCGACGGTCATTTGGGGTCACATCTTTGGCATCCTTGATGTCAAAGACCCGCATAGCCGTTGCTGTGTGGATGTCTTCACCGCGCTGAAAGGCTTCAATCAGATGCTGGTCTTGGGAAATGTGGGCCAGAACTCGCAGCTCAATCTGAGAATAATCCGAGGCCAAAAGGACACTGTCCTCCAAGGAAGGCACAAAGGCCTTGCGAATGAGGCGGCCCTGTTCTAAGCGGACAGGGATATTTTGCAGATTGGGGTCTGTCGAAGAAAGGCGGCCGGTCTGGGTCAAATCCTGCACATAGCGGGTATGAATCTTGCCATCCTCCATGATGGCCTCCTGCAGTCCGATAACGTAGGTGGACTGGAGCTTGGTGATTTGACGGTATTCCAGAATTTTAGAGACGACTGGGGCGATTGGGGCCAGGCGCTCTAGGACATCCACTGCTGTGGAGTAGCCGGTCTTGGTCTTCTTGGTCAGCTCCAAAGGCAGGCCCATCTTTTCAAAGAGGAGGACGCCCAGCTGCTTGGGTGAATTGATATTGAACTCTTCCCCAGCCAGTTCATAGATTTTCTGGGTCAGCTCTTCAATCAGGACTTCATTTTCAGCCTGCATGGCCTGAAGAGTTTCGGCCTCAACCTTGATGCCTGCGATTTCCATTTTTGCCAAAACATTGGCCAGGGGCAGCTCCATCTCAAAGAGGAGGTCCAACTGCTGGTTCTCCGCTAGGCGCTCCAGCATAGGCTCCTGGGTTTCCAAGATAACCTGAAGCTTGCGGGCAAGGTGGCTAAAGAGAACCTCTTCTTCTGGCAGAGCCCGCTTGGCTCCCTTGCCATAAACCACCTCGTCTGGTGAGAGACTGCTTTGACCATAGAGGTGGGCGATGGTGGTGAGGTCATTGTCTTCGACAGTAGACAGGAGGTATTTGGCCAAACGGCTATCAAAGCTAGCCTGTGGCAAGTCGATGCCCAGATGGGACAGGAGGACCTTGCCCCGTTTGAAATCATAGGTTCTGATGGGCTGATTTTCTAAAAATTCTCGCAAAACAGTCTGGTCTAAGACTGCTGGATTGGCCACATAAATCTGTCCAGGTCGGCCCCAGGCCAGACCAACGATGGCTTCCCTGTGGTAGTTTTCACCCAGTATTTCAAAATAGAAGGCGTCGTTTGGCTCCAACATATCAGCGGTCACTTGGCTGACTGGGCTAAAGATCACTTCCTGCTCCTCAGCATTTCCCTCTTGACCTAGTTGAGCCCTCAGTTGCTTGAAGCCCATGTCATCGTAGAAGCGGCCCAGAACCTCTGTATCTGGCCCCTGGTACTGGATGTCATCCAGACCGATGGCGATGGGCGCCTGAGTATCGATGGTAGCCAGGGTCCTGGACAGAAAGGCCTGGTCCTTGTCATTGAGGAGGTTTTCCTTCATCTTGGAGGCCTTCATATTGTCGATATTCTCATAGATGCCCTCCAGACTGCCGAATTCAGTCAAGAGCTTGAGCCCGGTCTTCTCCCCGATTTTGGTAACGCCAGGGATGTTATCAGACTTGTCTCCCATCAGGGCCTTGAGGTCGATGAACTGAGTGGGTGTAATGCCCATTTTTTCCATCAGAGAGGCTGGGGTAAATTCCTCAAACTCGGCCACTCCTTTTTTGGAAATTTCAATGACCGTATTGTCATCGGTCAGCTGAATCAAGTCCTTATCACCGCTGACGATGGTCACATCGAAAGGCACTTCCGTCCGCTCAGCCATCTTGTCCAGGGTGCCGATAATGTCATCCGCCTCGTACTGGTCCAGTTCATAGTGCTTGATTCCCATGGCATCGAGCATCTGGCGGATAAAGGGAAACTGCTCCCGAAACTCATCTGGCGTCTTGGCCCGGCCTGCCTTGTAGTCGGCAAACAGCTCCGTCCGAAAAGTGGTTTTGCCCGCATCAAAAGCAACCAAGACATGGGTCGGCTCAATCCGTTTCATCATGTGGTCCAGCATGAGGTGGAAACCATAGATGGCATTGGTATGAAGCCCCGTTGGACTCTTGAAGCGGTCAATTTGGTTATAAAGGGCAAAGAAGGCCCGAAAGGCTACTGAAGAGCCATCAATCAGTAATAATTTATTTTTCATGCCTCTATTATAGCATGATTGGGCTGATTTAAAGGTTTTGAAAGGTTGGAATTAGAAGGGCTATTTTCTCCTTTCTTGGATACAAAACCAAAGAAAAAACACGAATAGCCTGTCCTGTCAGAATGGGACGAAAAGCTAGTCGTGTTTAGGAGAGTAGGACAGAAATCGGTAATTTCGAAGAAATTCGATTTCGTCAACAAGTCTTTATTTCCAGTTGTTGAGCTAAAACGGTCTATCCCCAGACCTTGAATGATGTGAGCTGACTACCGTCAGCCTATATCTCCCACTTCAAAAGGTCTCCCAGACCTTTTGAACTCCCACCTCCGCATAGCTCCAAAGGTTTGGGAAACCTTTGGAGGTTGGAAATGGAGCGAACACCGTTCGCTTCAATCGTATAGGGCTGTAAAAGCTGATTTATCAGCGCATTAGAGTCCACTCAACCACTGCGCTATAAGTATCTAAAACGAAAAAATAGAGTTTGGAACTACTTTTGTTCCAAACTCTCTTATTTTGAAAGCTGAATCTGCTTTCGGTTGAGGATATAAAAGAGATGAATAATGAGGGAGCCTGCCAGTGGAATAAAGACAATCGTTGAAATCCCCAGACTTGGAATGACAAGGGCTGCCAAACTGGAACCCACAGCCTGGCCCAGCTGGTTGGCGGAGCCATTGAGGCTGAGCATGAGGCTGGATTTGTTGTCGGTTGCGACACTGATGCCAGTAATCATCTGAATCCCTGTAAACCAGGCAGCCGTTTGCCAGAGAACAATCAGCAAGACCAAGAGAATAGGCTCTTTGGGCAGGATAAAAATCAGAAAGGAAAGAGCCACTAAGAAGCTGCTGCCAAGCAGGAGAGATTTTTTATAGCCGATTCGATCCGCAAACACACCGCCGATATGGTTGCCTGTAAAACTGGCAATGCCAAAGATAACCAAAAGGATACTCATCAGTTGGACCAGACTGGGGGTCAGTTCGATGAGATAGGCCGTCTGGAAGGTATAGAAGCCGCCATATCCAAAGAAAAAGAGAAACATGGACAAGAGAACAAATTGAACATCTTTGACCTTTAAGAAACGCAACTCCGAGCGGAAATCCACCTCTTCTTCTGATGGCTGGGCCTTGGGCAAATAACGGATAAAATAGACCAAAGAAAGGACCATCAAGAAGATCAGAAAGGCAAAATCAATCCGCCAGCTAAAGATTTCAGATAGGAAGCGAGTCAATGGAATGCCGATCACCATGGCCAGGGCCGACCCCATAATCAACCGAGCCAAGGTGCTGCCCAGTTTTTCCTTGGGAGAAAAATCAGCTACCGTTGCCGTGGCCAAGACCCCATAGCTATTGGCCGCAATGCCTGAAAGAAAACGGGCCAGAAGCAACTGGATGAAATCAGGAGCCAGAATCATCCAAGTGGTGGCCAAAATCGTTGTGAAAAGCATGATTTCGAGGGCCTTAGTCCGCTCCATTTTACGAAAAAGAATTAGAATGATGGGCACACCAATGGCCGCCCCATAGGCGTAGGCCGAGCTGAGTAGGCCCGTTTCTGATATGGAAATCTGTAATTCTTTGGCCACCTTATCCAAAATACCATTAAAAAGCATGGCAGACATGGCCAAAACAAAGGCCATGAGGATGAAGATAGATAGGGTAAGATTGGTTAGCTGGCTCTTTTTCATCATATTTCCTTCTATTTTTTGTTAACGTTTACATATCTCGTATTTCAATATCTAGTATAAGGCTTTCTTCCACCAATAGCAAGTAGATTTGGAGATAAATATCCAAAAAAGGCAAAAGAAAAGAAGGAGCCCTGTGGCTACTTCTTGGTCAAAAGAGAAAGAGGAGACATCCTGCCAGAATGCCAAATGCCATCCCGACCAGGACATCCTTGGGATAATGCACCCCTCCCAAAACTCGGCAGACTGCGAGGATGGCGGACAGGATGAGTAAAACAGCTCCTAGGCAAATGTTGAAGGAGAGAAAGCACATGGAAATCATGGTGGCTGAAAAGACATGCCGGCTGGGCATAGACTGACCAAGGGTTTCCTTTTTCAACAGGGGCTCTAGCTCCCAAGTCTCATAGGGCCTTGCCTGATTGAGGGTCTTGCGGATGAGGGTGACCACTAGAAAGGCCAGGCCAGGAACGAGGATATAAGGGAGAATCCGCTCCTCTTGATACCAGAAAATGTAGGCCAGCAAGAGAGGATAGAGCAGGTACATGAGCCTGGTGATACTGCCATTAAAAAGCTGCAATAAGAAGAGGGCATTGGGAGACCGACGAAGGGAGGCGGTCAGCCTTTGGTAAAGAGCTGCGTAATCCCTCATACCTGGTATTTCCCGATAATATCTGCTACTGATTTGCCCTTGGCCAACCAATCAACCAAGCGGTCCAAACGGCGGATTTCCTGCATAAGCGGGTCTTCGATTGTCTCAATCTGAACCCCACAGATTTTTCCAGTAATGTTGGTGCGGTAGGGAGTGTAGTTAGGCGCCTGACGGAAAAAATCCCCATAGGTCAAATCGGACTGAAGTCGCTGCTCGATGGATTCCAAGTCATAACCTGTCAACCAGCTGGTCAAGTCCAGAACATCCTGCCTGGTCTTGCCCTTACGTTCCGCCTTGTCAATCAGGGCCTGAAAAACACCCGCAAAGCTCATATTGTAAATGCGATGGCTCATTGTATCCTCTTCTCCTTCTTCATTTCAAAATCTCATTTTCTATTGTACCAAAAAAAGGGGGAAGGCTCTAGCAGAATCATGTGATTTTAGTTTCTCTAAGCCAAAACCACCCCACAGTTCAACTGCGAGGTGGACTTTTTATTGTTCAGCTTCAAATCGGTGGTAGACGTCAATAAATTCTTGGGCGATATATTTGAAGCCTTCGGCACTCATAAGCTGGTCTTCTGCATGCATGAGAAGAAGTTTCAGATCAATGGTTTCTTGATTGGCTTCCTTGGTAATGAGGTCTGCATGGGCATGGTGGCCTGCTGCAAAATCCTGATCTCCTTGGGCCATCAGCTCTTCTGCTCCTGCAAAATTTCCTTTTTTTGCCTCCTGAATGGCCTCAATGTAGCAAGAACGGGCTGAGCCAACAGAAGCGATGATTTGAAATGCGACTAATTCTGTTCCTTCCATATGCCCTCCTAGTCTCCCAAGATTTCCTTGACGCGGTCAATAATTTTTTGACCGTTCATGGTGCCGTAGGCCTGAATATCCATCGCTTCAACGGGCTTATCGGGATACATGCCCTTCACTTTGGCTAGATTAAAGCGGATTTGTGGGCCAAGAAGAATCACATCGGCATCCTGCCCAGTATCAGCAACAGTGCCGACAGGCTGAGCATCAACGGTCACATCATAGTCAATACTAGCAGCATATTCACGCATCTTGTTCATGAGCAAGGAGGTGGACATACCAGCAGCGCAGATTAGAAGTACTTTTCTCATAGTTATTTCCTTTCTACTATTCAGACTGAGCAAGGTTTTCTTGTTCTTCTTTCAGGGCTTGGTTATCCGCAATCTTGAAGAATGGGTACCAAATGAAGATTTGAACAAAGATAACAACGATAATGGCTATTCCAAATTTCCATCCCCCTGTGATAAACGGTCCAATAAATGGAGGCATCACCCAAGGCAGGGAAATGGTTGGGTTAAAGGCTGAACCAACTCCCAGCACATCGAGGGCAAAGATTCCCATAACACCACCGACAAAACTAGCTAAAATCATTGGGATGAAGAAAATGGGGTTGAGCATGATGGGCATACCAAAGATCATGGGCTCATTGATGTTGAAAATATTGGGAATAACCGCTACATTTCTTAAGGCCTTGAAGCGTTCTGACTTGGCAGAGTACATTGACAGGGCCAGTGAAAGAGTCGAACCCGTACCTCCGATATAGCAAAAACTATAGAGTACAGAGAAGGTCAGGAATGGCAGTTGAGCAGATGGAGTTCCAGCCAGAAAGGCTTCTGTATTGGCTGTTCCAGCTGACATGAGGACTGGGATATAGACACTGAGAATAGGCGCTGGGTGGATACCGAAGAACCAGCAAAGATTCATAAAAGCGTGGAAGAAAATGAGAGACCATGGATTGGCTCCAAAGAGCATAACAGGTTTGGCCACCACATTGCTGACTAGGTCAAAGACATTGCCGTATGGGGTCAGACCAGCTGCATAACGGACCAGAAAGACGCCAAAGAAGAGAATCATGGCCACAAAGGTGGGGCTCAATGATTCGGAAACATTTGGCGGTACAGAAGCCGGAAGTTTGAGCTTGATATTCTTTTTCATAAGGGTGGAATAGCTGGCCGCAATGACGATGGCTGTAATCATTCCGACAAAGATACCATTACTTCCCATATTGGTCTGAGTCAGACCAGCTACACCCTGATCACCTACGGTGATGGTTTGGGGCTGCAAGACAATGAAGGCCGCCAGAGCTAAGATGGCCGCTGTCAGACCGTTTTCCTTTTCATTTTTAGCATAATGGTAGGCAATGGTCGGTACAATGTAGGCAGCCAGCAAACTGGTCGTCCCTGCTACAATATCCAACATATGCGGTCCCATACCAGTGCTAGTTAGAAAATCTTGCCAAAAGGGAATGGGTAAATTCCCCAGGATAGCAAAACCCGCTACGCCCAGAGTAATGGGCATGGAAGACATCATACCAGCTGTTAAAGCCCCGATGATTTTACTCTCACTGAGTTTTTGTGCAAAGGGTCCCATGAAACGTTCAAGACCTGACTGCATCGAATCCATAAACGACATATCGTAACCTCCTCTGATGGTTTATTATCTCTTTTTCAAGTGATTTTTAATCTTTCTTTTGGGCATTGAGCCATGCGTAGACGGTGTCAAATTCTTTGCCATCAACAGTCGCTTTTTGGCTGCCACCCAAGTTGGAATTGTTTGCTTTGTAGCCTGATAGGTCTGCTTGTCCAGTGATATCCGCTGGATTTTGCACTCCAGAAACCTGGTTGTTAAAGTAGTAAATCCAAGACCAGTGGCCCATGTATTGGCTGCCCTTGTCATCTACTCCTAGGACAGACTCATAGTAGGAGAACCAAGTATTGGTAGCACCCGCTTCCAGCAAGGCCTTGTAAACGGGAAGTGGATAGTTTTCTGGCAGGACAGTTGTATCATCTGCAGAATGGATGAACCACATTGGGATGTTCTTGATTTTGTTTACTTTTTCTTGGTCAAACCAAACAGTATCTAACTTAACAGCCTCAGGACGGCCGGTCTCCTTATTTTCTACTCGTTTGTAGGTACCATCCTCATTTTTTTCATAATTGTAGTAGGCATAGGCTGGAGCGTTTGGTACTAGGGCTGCAAAGTAGTCTGGGTAGTGGATGGCCATATTGAGGGTCATGTAGCCACCATTTGAGCAGCCTGAAAGATAGATACGATTTGGGTCGACATCAGGATTGGAGGCTACATAGTCCTTGATGGCATCCATGAGAATTTCGGTATAGCGGGAAACTCCTGCACCGACACCATTGGTCCCATCGCCCTCATCCATCCAGTAGGTCGGTGTTTGAACTGCCAAGACATAGGCCCCCACTTCTTCGCCAGCTGTGAATTGGCTTTGAATCTCGTCTCGGGTCAGGGCTGTCACTTCATTTCCAAGAAGGGTAATATTGATGTCCGTTCCCCCTTCACCCTGGCCATGGAGCCAAATGAGGAGAGGATTTTTCTTGCCATCTTGGAGGGTTTCTGGTTCAAAGGCGGCATAGTTGAGGGTTAGCTCTTCTTCTTGCTTTTTGAGGGTATTGAGATAGGTACCTGTAAATTCTTTGCGAACAGTGAACTGGTCAGCTTCTGGAATGATGCGGTTGGCAATGGCATCTTCTTCCTTGGACAATTTTTTGCCGCTGACCGTCAAATCAGAGATAGTCACAGGATATTCTTTGACCCACTGGTTCATAAAGACTTCCATGTTATAAGTGAAAGGACTGGCCAGACCTGAAAATGTTTCCTTATTGTAACTGGTTGCTAGTTCCAAGGTCACATACTTACTTTTTGCATCCGTTTCATTTCCTTTTTCATCTGAGAGGTAGGCATCGGTGACTTCCCTATCCTGGGAAAGGGTTTGGACCTTGACATCTGCGGTCTCTACGGTGGAAACTGGATTTTCAAGTTCGACTACCAGTTTATTGACAGCGGGTCCATACTCGTAACCTTGAATCCCCAAAGAGATTTTTTGAATAGCGTTTTGCTCCACTTCCGAACCTCCTTTCGTCGAGCAAGCCTGAAGCAAGAAAGCAGCCCCCACTGTTGCCAGAGCAAGAAAGGGCTTGTACTTTTTGAAAAAACCAATATATGCCATGCTGCATCTCCTTTTTTTGTTTTTTCTTCATTATACTGATTTTCAGGAAAAGAATTCTCCCATTTCTCTTCATAAAAAGGGCGGAAATTGATATTTTCTGCCGATTTTTGGATAAAAAAGGGAATCGGCTAGGGATTCCACTTCTTCTATTTTACCTTCCCTCCAAGAGCGTATAGAGTGCCCCATAAAGATTAGCATCATTTCCAAACCGGGCTGGAAGGATGGTGATGTCTGGGAAGTTCATCTTGATGGCCGGTTCTTCCTCCAAAAAGAGTTGAAACTGTCTTTTGATTTCCTCAATAAGGATGGGTTGAGCACTGATGCCGCCCCCAATGGTGTAGTGGGTCAAGTCATAAAAGGCCTGGAGGTTGACAATCAGATAAACCAACTTGCGGCAATAGGCTTGAAAAATGTCTAGGGCTCCTTGATGGCCTGCCCGGATGGCTTCAAAGGCTGCGCGCCCATCCTTTAGATCCTCATGTCCGACCGCCTTGTTGACCTGAGAAATCATATGGACAGCTGAGCCAATAAGACCTGTCATCTTATGAAAGCCTGGCAAGCTAGCATCTAAGATGGAAAGACTCAACTCCCCTGCCTGAAAATGTGGCCCCAGACGGAGTTTCCCGTCTAGGATAATACCACCACCGACACCTGTCCCCAAGACGATAACAGCCGCATCCTGGACACCCTGAAGACTCCCCAACCAAAGCTCTGCTAGGGCAGCAGCCTTGGCATCATTTTGCACACTAGCCCTCAAACCATATCTTTCCTTGATGACTTCTTTGAGGCAGACCTGGTCTAAATAGGTCAAGGCACCACCAAAATAAATGGTCCCTGTTTGGCTATCTACCTTACCAGGCACACTAAAGGCTACACCTTCAATCTTCTCCTGATACTGGTCAATAATGGAGAAAATACTTTCAAAAAACTGGTCCAAAGACTTGGGTGGGGTCGGCACATGGCCTGCCTGAGTCAGCCCTCCATTTTCCTGCATAAGGGCATACTTGATATGGGTTCCTCCGACATCAATGGTCAGGTAAGTGGGCATATCTTATCCTCCTTCTATGTTCTAGTTTCACTGTATCAGATTCCCTATCCGAATAGCTGCAAGAAGGAATCATCTTACAGGCGCTGATTGATATTCTTTTTCTTAATTTCTCTGGAAGTGAGACCGTAGTTTTTCAGCAGGGCCCTATCCATGGTCCTAAGGCCACTAAAGCCACAGTCCAAGGCGATTTGAGTGGCTGTTTTTTGCCCTTCCAAAAGTAGCGGATAGGCATGTTTGGCTCGGACATAGTTGAGATATTGGAAAACGGTGATGTTCATCTGTTCCTTGAAAAATCGAGCGAGATGCTCCTTGGATAAATAGCAAAATTTGGCAATATCTTCTAAATCCAATTCTGCTCGAAAGTTCTCTTCAATGTACAGTTTGATGTTTGTTATGCGCTCTTTTTGCTGGCTGTCCTGCTTGTCTGATAAGGTAATCTTGCGCTTCTCCAAAAAATATTCCAACAATAATTCTAAGATTTCAAGGAGCAGAATCGTCTTCCGCAGGTGGGCATCCGTATGGTAGAGTGCCGCTATACTTTCCAGTTTTTCCTGTAAGGCCTGATAGGCTGGATGACAGTCCCACTTTTCCTCGCTTAGGGTATTGATATTGAATTTATAAGCATGGATATCCGATTTGTAGCGCTTGATAATGCGATAAGGAAAAATAATGGTCAGGGCCCTTTCATCCTGCTCGGGGTCGTGAAAGGTTCGAATGCTGTGCAAATCAGTAGAATTGATCACCAAAATCTGCCCTGGTCTGGTTTTATAGGATTGACCAGCAATAAAGAAATTATTGATACTACCAGATAGGGTATAGCTAATTTCGACCGAAGTATGCCAGTGAGGCTCGATATAGCCGGACTGGTTCTGATCATGCAGGTAAATCCAGGCTGGCAGATGGTCATCCGGTACAACAATCTCATGTTTGGGCATTATCAGGCTCCTCTCTTCTAATCTCAGCTAGCTTATCGTAAAGATAAATTAACCCTATTATAGCACGTGAAAGCGATTTTTTGTTCTTTTTTACATAAATGAAAAGCATGATTTAACGTATCATACTTCTCATTTTTGACAATCATAGTCTTTTCTTACTCCCCCGACTTGAGGGCTTCCAGCATGTCCAGGTGGCGGAGTCTGTGGTTGACCAAGACGCCCAGGACAGCTAGAATGGCCAGAACACTGATGACTGGAATCAGATAGCCCTGAAGCGGAACGCTGGGATTGAACATGGTGGTGGAAGAACCCAGAAAACTGAGGATGTATCTGTGGAGGGCATAGCCTGCACCAAGGCCCAGCACAATCCCAATCATGGCCAGGATGATGGTTTCCCGGTAGATGTAGAGGGTCACTTCCTTGTTATGGAAGCCGAGAACGCGGATGGTAGACAATTCGCGGACCCGCTCTGCCACATTGATGGTGGTCAGATTAAAGAGGATGACCATGGCCAAAAGGACGGACAGGACAGTCAAAATAATCATGACAGACTGAAGGGAGTCGGCCACCTGCTCAATCATGGCAATCAAGGAGGTATTTTGAACCAGGCCTTCAACGCCCTTGAGGGCCAAGAGTTGAGCTGCCAATTCCTTGATTTTGACTGGAGTCTGCTCTTTAGAGGTGATGAAATAGGCATCTTTCTGAGTTGCTTGACCGGTCACCTCTTCATAGTAGGCTGGGGTCAGGTAGATAAAGTGGCCGGTGTACATTTCTGCTATGGCTGCGACTTGAACGGTGACCGTCTGGTCTTGGATGTGAAGGGTGACTGCATCCCCTGCCTTTACCCCATAGAGATTGGCCAGGTTTTCTGTCAAAACCGCTCCCTGATCGGTCAAATCGATTTTGTCCCCGCCTCTTTCTTGCAAGTGGACGAAGCCTGCCAACTCTTCTGGCTCAGAAACCATGAGGTTGATGCTGATGGTTTCATCCAGACCTGCTGGTTCTTCTGTCAATCTGCTTGACTGGAGCTGGACCGCTTTTTGGACCTTGTCTGACTCAAGGACCTCTGTCACTTCCGCCACTTGCTCCGAGCTGGCATCTTCTTTTTGCACCAGCAGGATATCATAAGAAAGCAAATCGCCAAACTGCCTTTCTGCGATACCTGAAACGGAGGACTGGATACCTAGGCCAGCAAAGAGCAGGGCTACCGAGCCTGCCACTCCAAAGATGGTCATAAACATGCGCAGTTTGTAGCGAAAGATATTGCGGGCTGTCACCTTTTGCGTAAAGGTCAGTCGTTTCCAGATAAGGGGCAGGTATTCAAGGAGAATCCTGGAACCAGCAACTGGTGGCTTGCCTTGCAGGAGCCGGGCTGGTTCATTGGTTAATTCTTTGCGAGCTACTAGGTAGGTTGGCAGGACGGCTGAAAGGAGGGCAAGCCCTAGGGCCAGGAGGGTCCAGGATGAATAAAAGTAGAGGTTGGATTGACCGATAACGGTTGATTTGGCGATGATATTGCCAATCATGGGGGATAGGAAGACATTGCCAAGAAGGATACCGACCAGGGTTCCTGCCAAACTAGCGACTAATCCATAGATGACAAACTTGGTCACAATCTGACTTTTGCTGTAACCAAGGGCTCCCAGAATCCCCAACTGGTGGCGCTCCTCATCCACAAAGCGGGTCATGGTGGTAAAGGTCACGAGTGCAGCCACTAGATAGAGGACTAGGGGGAAGATATTGCCGATAGAGGAGATACTGGAAGTGGATTCCCTGTAATTTTCATAGCCAACTGACCCTGGAAGTGTGGAGCGACTATAGACCCGATAGGCTGGTGCTTCCATGCCATCAAGTTCTGTCTGGGCCTGGGCCAGGTCCTCCTTGGCTGCCTGAATTTGACTCTGGGCAGTTCCAGCTTCTTGCTCATAGGTTTGTGTGGCTGCATCCAATTCTTCTTGGGCCTGGGCCAGTTTACTCTCCTCCTGGGAGAGACTGGAGGTGGAGTTATCCAGCTGAGATTGACCTGCCTGATACCGGGCTAGACCGGCTTGGTATGCAGCCAGACCGGACTGATACTGGGCGTAGCCTGCCTCATACTGGGCTAGGCCAGACTGGTATTGGGCTAGGCCGGCTTCATACTCTTGCAGGCTAGCCTGATAAAAGCTTTCTTGGGCCTGGTATTGGGCAAAGCCTGTCTGGTACTGGGCAAAACCAGCCTCATAGGCCTGGATAGCCTGAGCTAAACTGGCTTCCTGGGCCTGGATTTTGGCTTGGGCTTCCTGGATTTCTGGCAGGGAATAGGGGTCCTTGCCCTCAAAGAGGAGCTGGTTAATTTGCCCTTCCAGGGCCTCTTTGGCCAGTTGAAGTTGGTACTGGCCTTCTGAAATCTGGGCTGCTGCCTGGTTGAGTTCTTGGTTTTTAGCTTCTAGCTGGGCCTTGGCGGTGGCCAGTTCCTGGGCTGCTGCATCCAGCTGAGGCTTGCTGGCATCCAGCTGGGCCTTGCTGCTATCTAGTTGGGCCTTGGCACTGGTCAGGGACTGATAGGTGGCGTCCAGCTGGGCCTTGGCGGCAGATAACTCCTGCCAGGATTGGGCCAGGCTGGCCTGGCCACTGGCTATTTGAGATTTGGCAGCCTGGAGCTGATCTTGGCCTTGAGTCAGCTGGCTTTCCCCGTCCTTGATTTTCTGCTCTGCCTCTGTTAGGTCTTGCTCAGACTGGGCAATTTCTGCCTGACCGTCCTGAATAGCCTCCTGGGCACTGGCTTTGAGAACCTCCAATCGCTGCTGGCCATTATCAGCCAGCAGTGTTTCCAAATCCTGCTGGTGCTGACTGATTTTTTTCTCATAGGCAGCACTGTAATAGGGCTCCTCAGCCAAGTCGGTATAGCGGATCCGAGCCAGCATATAGACCTCCGAATCAAAGGCCTGGGGGCTGGTGACGGCATAGGCTGTCAGCTCTCCTGTTCCGACGGTGGTTTGGCCGATACTGGTCTGGTCCCAGATCTCAGAGGAGTGGACAAAACCTGTGATGGTAAAGGTCTCCGCCTTGAGCGGGCTGTCCTGACCCAGGGTGAAAGAAATGGTATCGCCGATCTTGTAGTCCTTTTGCAGGCTGGTCGCCAGAGCAATTTCTGATTCCTTTTGGGGGAGGTGACCTGAAACCAGCTCATACTGGGAAATCTTGTCCGTTTGGGAAAAAATCCTTACGGCCTGATAGGTGTCCTTGATGGTGACATCGGTCAGGTAAGCAAATTCCACCTGGGCTTGGGGCAGGTCTTTCAGCTCCTGTACATCCGCTTCATCCAGGCCATAATCTGCCATGACCGCCAAGTCCAGCATCTGGGTCTTATCAACAAAAAGCTGGGCGGTCCGCTCCATATTGGGTGTGGTGACCTTAAGGCCAACCAAGGCCATGGCCCCAATCATCATGAGGCTAAAAATGGAAAAGAAGCGGCCCTTTGACTGACGGATGGTCAGCCAAATATCCTTCCAATAGATTTTCTTTTTCATAGGTTTCCTCTAGTATTCTAGGGTCGCAATATCTTGCGGTGCTGGGTTGAGCTGGATGGACTGGACGGTGGCATCCCGCATGTGGATGACCCGATCCGCAATCGGAGCTAAGGCGCTGTTATGGGTCACGATGATGACCGTTGTATCCTGCTTGCGGGCCATATCCTGTAAGATTTGGAGGACCTGTTTTCCTGTCTGGTAATCAAGGGCACCAGTCGGCTCGTCGCAAAGGAGGATTTTAGGCTTCTTGGCCACCGCACGCGCAATGGCCACCCGCTGCTGCTCACCGCCCGACAGTTGGGCAGGAAAATTGTTGAGGCGATGGCCCAGTCCTACTTCTGTCAAAATGTCCACGGGGTCCATGGCATCCTTGACGATTTCGGAGGCCAGTTCTACATTTTCCTTGGCAGTCAGATTGGCCACCAGATTATAAAACTGGAAGACAAAGCCGACATCATCCCGGCGGTAATTGGTCCGCTGATGGGAGTTGAGTTGAGCGATGTCGACTCCATCAATGATGACTTGACCCTCATCGTTGGTATCCATACCGCCCAAGATGTTGAGCAGGGTGGATTTTCCCGCCCCTGAGGAACCCAAAATGATGACCAACTCCCCTTTTTCAATGTCGAAGGTCACATCTTGGTTGGCTATAATCTCTTGCTCCCCGCTTCCATAGCGCTTGGCTGAATGCCTGACTTCAATATAGGCCATGCTTGTCCTCTTTCTATTTGCGATTTCTACTACTATTGTAATCTAAAAAGCCTGATAATTCAAAGAAAGGCTGGACCATTGAGCAGATTTATGCCCTATCTAGGTCCAGTCCTTCCTGATGACTGCTCAGACTTTTTTTAATTTCTTGGATAAAAGCGGAGCAGATAGGTGACAGTTTTTTCTGCTTGCTGGTGACATAGCCCAGGGTATGGGGCGGGCTGTCCTTGAGGGGAATGATGACGATCTGCTCCTTGATAAAACCATCCACAATGCCCAGACCAGAAGCATAGGCATCGGTGGCGCAAAGGAGATTCATGACGGTTCCTCTGTCATTGCTATACAAAATACCTTGATTGTGCTGGACTTCTAAGGGGTCTTCATCAAAGTTGAGGCCTGATTTTTCCTGGCGAAAGCGGACCTGGTTGTAGCCTTCCAATTCAGACTCGGCAATTTCTGTCTTTGTGGCCAAGGGGTGGTCCCGACGCAGGAAAATCCTCGTTGGAAATTCGCCCAGGGAGGTGAATTCTAAGTCCTGGTGCTCAATGGCCCGCTCCAAAATGTGCTTGTTTTCCTCGTTTAAGTAAATGATACCCAAATCGGCCTCAAAGCTGGCCACATATTCCATAATCCGCTTGGTCGTGGTCTCCAGAAGCTGGAACTCCTGATAGTCTTCTTGAAAGTGCTGGGCGATGGTGGCCAAGGGAACGGACAAAAAATCATAGTGGTGGGAGGCCACCGTAAAACTTTTCTTGAAGGTAGACTGGTAACGCTGCTCCAGCAAATCCATTTCGCCAATGATTCTCTTGGCGTATTTCAGAAAATCATAACCGTCTTCAGTCAGTCTGACCCCCATATTGGACCGGATGAAGAGCTGGACACCCAGTTCATTTTCCAAATCCTTGATAGAACTGGAGAGGTTGGGCTGGGTCACAAAGAGTTCTTTGGCGGCCTGGTTAAAGGACCCGCAACGGGCAATGACCTCGACATACCGACACTGCTGCAAATTCATGACACAAGCCCTCCTCATCCCTTTTTGCCATTATAACAAATGGAGGCCTGAAAGATAAGAAACATCCCTATATAAAAAACCAAAGACCCCATAAGTTTTCTTTATAGCGGGCCATAAATCCTAAAAATAATAAGGGATTTTTATAACAGACTATTAAAAATATAGATTATGCAAGCTAGGACGGGAGTGATAAGATAGGGGCATGTTGAAAAAGAAAGGAAGTACAACAATGACAACTAAAAGAGAATTAGTCCTAAAGGCCTTTAAGGGAGAAAAGGTGGAGCGTGTGCCAGTTGGTTTTTGGTACCATTTTGCTGAAGAAGATGAGTTGCTTAATGGCTTTCAAAATCCAGACATTTTCGTCAAAAATGTGGCTGGTCACAAGCGCTTTGTCCAAGAGGTGCAGCCTGACTTTGTCAAGATTATGAGTGATGGCTTCTTCTCCTACCCCAATCCCCTGATTACAGATCAGGTACGCTCCATCAAGGATTTGGCAGCTATTGAGTCCATCGGTGACGAGCACCCTTGGTTTGACCAGCAAGTTGCATTGGTCAAGGAGGTGCGGGCTACTTTTACCGAAGACATTGTGGCTGTTTATAATATTTTTGCTCCCTTGACCCATCTCAAATGGCAGATTTCAAACAAGGTAGCCTTCGGTGATGAGCTGGTTGCAAACTTTCTAAAAGAAGACCCTCAAACCTTCCGGCATGTCCTAAAAGTCATTGCTCAGGACCTGGCTACCCTGGTGAAAAAAATCATCACAGAAGCTGGAGCGGATGGTATTTATTACAGCGCCCAGACCATTCAGGTGCCTGGTTTTAGCAGTCAAGACTACACAGAGTATATCTCGGAGAGTGACCTGATTGTGCTGGAGGCTGCCAATCGGGCTCATGGTCAAAACATCCTGCACATCTGCGGTTACAAGGGAGCCAGCAACGATGTGACCATCTTCAAAGATTATCCCGTTCAGGTTGTCAACTGGGCTGTCGGCCCAGAAGGGCTTTCCTTAAAAGAAGGGAAAAGATTATTTGGCGGTAAGACTGTCTTAGGTGGTTTTGAAAATACAGAGGAAGGCCTACTCTATACAGGAAGCAAGGAAGATATTCAAGCCAAAGCCAGAGAATTGGTCGCTGAAAATGGCCAGCAAGGCATCATCATCGGTGCGGATTGCACCATTCCAAGCGATATTGACAACCGCCGCATTGCCTGGGTCAGGGAAGCATTGGCAGAATAAAGGAGAGAAAATATGAGCAAGAAAACATGGTATATCGCAGGGGGAGCCGTGGCCCTCATCGCAGCGGCAACCCTCATCGGCCGTCAACTAACAGGAACTTCAACAGGAACTAGTTCCAGTTCAACGACTGCCTCATCTGATCAGGTCATCACGCTGCAGGTAGCCCACACCCAAAGCTATGCCCCTTATGATTTTATCAATGACAAGGGAGAAAGTGATGGTTTTGAAGTTGCCGTCCTAAAGGCCGTCGATGAAAAGTTGGCCAACTACCAATTCGAATACACAGGGACCAGTGACGAAGATTTGCTGATTGGTTTGGAATCTGGAAAATACGATATTGGAACCAAGGGAGCCTGGTACACTACTGAAAGGGCTGAGAAATTTATCATTCCTGAAGAAGCGATTGCAGCGAGTATCATCGGTTTTACCATTCGCAAGGAAGATGAGAGCCGATTCACAGACATCGATAGCTTTGCCGCTGCCAATGGCAAGCTGGTGCCCATTTCCCCTCAGAATGCTCAGTATAATGTCATCCAAGAATACAATGAAACAGCTAAAAATCCTATTGAACTGACAGAAGCTGAAATCTTCAAGAACTCTGATGCTTACGCCTGGGTCTTGGAAGGGCGGTATGATGCCTACTTTGACATCAAACTGTCCTTTGAAAATGCGGTCCTCAAAGAAGATGGTCCCTATCATCAGTATGCCGACCAGCTGACCTGGTTCCCTTACAAAGGTATCAAGACCTACCCACTCCTGCACAAATCAGACCAAAATGCAGCCTTTGCTGAGGAATACAATGCAGCCATTCAAGAACTGCAGGCTGACGGCACCATTGCCAAGTTATCGGAAGAATACTTTGGAGAAGATGTCTTTTCCTATGTCACAGACTAGGAGGAAGGAATGGTTTCCTATCAACCAAGTTATATTTTTGATGTTTTACCGCAGCTGATTCAGGCCCTGCCCCTAACGCTTTGGATTCTCCTGATGACCATCTTTTTGGGAAGCCTCTTGGGGCTCCTCTTGACCTGGGCCCAGCTTTCCAAAGAAAAGGGCCTGGCTGGACTGGCCAGGGGCTACATCTTTTTACTACGCTGTACACCACCCATCGTCCTGCTCTTTATGGTCTTCTATGGCCTGCCGGAATTTTTAAACTGGTGGCTAGGATTGGACGTCAATGGCTGGTCCAGGACGGTCTTTGTTCTCCTGGCCATGACCCTACTTTTTGCCGCTTCTATCTCTGAGGTCTTTAAGTCAGCCTATCTAGCCGTCCCCAAGGGGCAATTAGAGGCTGGACTCAGTATCGGCCTCACAACAAGTCAGACCCTGATTCGCATCATCTGCCCCCAGGCCTTGCGCTTTGCCCTGCCCAATATCTCCAATGCCATTTTGAATTTGCTCAAGGACACCGCCCTGGCCTATACGATTGGTTTGGCCGATGTGATGGGAACTGGGAATCTCATCATCGGTCAAAATATGGGAAACTATTCGCTGGAAACCTACACAGCAGTGGCTTTGATTTACTGGGGGCTGGCTCTGTTTTTGGCCCTAGTCAGTCAGGGAATCGAGGCCAAATACGATAACGTCCGTACTTAGGAGGAAATATGAATTTCACATATATTGTTGAGACCTTCTTCAAGGCCCTGGCTGGGGTTCCAGTCACTCTAGGAATCATGGTGGTTTCCATCCTTTTGAGTTTTCTGCCTGCCCTTTTTTTGGCCCTGGGAAGGATTTATCGCTGGCCGGGGGTCAGCCAGTTTTCCATTCTGTATTTGACGTTCATCCGGTCCACTCCTCCTATCTTATTGATTCTATTCTTTTATAGTCTCTTGCCCAGTATTCTAAACAGTCTGCTGCAAGCAACAAGCATCAATGTCTTTGATATTCCTCCCATTTTTTATGCCTTCATTATTTTCAGCCTGATGGCCACAGCCAGCCTGTCTGAAATTATTCGATCAGCCATTCTAACAGTAGATTCAGGTCAGCTAGAAGCCGCTCTGGCCATTGGTTTGTCCCATTTTCAAGCATACTGGCGTATCATTTTCCCCCAGGCTCTCAAGTCAGCCTTACCCAATCTCTGTAATTTGGTCATCAATCTGGTCAAGGGGACTTCGCTGGTCTTTGTCATGACAGTCAAAGATATCACAGCCATCGCCAAAATCGAGGCAGCCTATGGCTACCAATATTTTGAGTCCTACTTTGTTATCTTCATCATTTATATCATCATCTGTGGCATGATTCAGCTCCTCTTTTCTTGGCTGGAAAATCGTGCCGCCATCGCCTAGGAGGTCTTCATGCTAACTGCAAGCAATATTGAAAAAAGCTTTGGAAATAAGAAAGTGTTGGATGGTGTCCATTTGACTGTCCATCAGGGAGATGTGGTGGTTATTCTTGGACCTTCAGGATCTGGTAAAACCACTCTTTTAAGGACCTTAAATCACTTGGAAAAAGCTGATAAGGGCCAACTAACCTTGGACGGTAACACCTATGACCTGGCCAAAATTCAGCAAAAAGAGATTTTGGAACTCCGCAAAAAAACAGCCTTTGTTTTCCAGAATTACAACCTTTTTGCCAATAAAACGGCCATCGAAAATATCCTCGAAGGGCTGGTCATTGCCCGGAAAATTCCCAAAAAAGAGGCCATCAAGATCGCAGAGGAGGCCTTGGCCAAGGTTGGTCTACTGGACCGCAAAGATGCCTATCCCAGCCAGCTCTCTGGGGGGCAGCAGCAACGAATCGGCATCGCCCGGGCCATCGCTGTCAAACCTGATGTCATCCTCTTTGATGAACCGACTTCGGCCCTGGACCCAGAATTGATTGGAGACGTTCTGACTGTCATGAAGGAGTTGGCTGCCGAAGGGGTGACCATGATTGTCGTGACCCACGAAATGAGCTTTGCCCGTGATGTGGCCAACCATATTCTCTTTATGGAAAATGGCCGGATCATCGAAGAAGGCCATCCCCGGGACTTCTTGACCCGCCCCAAAGAAGAACGAACCAAGCAATTCTTGACCCGTATCATCCCTGAATTGCAGATTGACCCCGTTATTTAACAAGCAAAAAAAGCCTAAACTAGGCTTTTTTTATCATAATTTTTTCCAAAATCCTCGGTAGAACCAAACCTGTAAACCTGCAGCTAGGGCCAAAATCAAGACAATGATACCGAGATTGACCAACATGATATTGGTGTAGAGGGCCAGCATGACAGCAGCTAAGGTCAAGAGACTTCCCACAATCATGAGGCCAAAGGTGCCTAAGGCTACCAAGAGATTGCTTTTCCCACGGGAAAAGAGTTGGTTGACATTCTGCCAGTTAAGACTCAAGAGCCGATAATCCCGCCAGTAAACCGCCTGACTAGATACCATTGCGGCGACTAGAACCCCCAATAGGAAAAAGAGAGTCAACAGAAATGGTGGTTTTAAGAAAAAGAGGAGCATGAGGAGGTAAACCGCAAATGGTAAACCATGCTGGACCAAGCAAATCAGTAAGAACTTATCCACCAAAAAGCTCTTAAAGTTAATAGGCAGGGTCTTGAGGAAGGTGTAATTTTCCCGCTCTAGTGAAATAGCTACCCCTACAAAACTATTGGGGCTACCAAAGAAGACACCAAAGATAAACCCGACCAAGAAGGCGACACCAAAAAACTCTGAGGGAATATCGGAAAATGAAAACTCTCCATTCGTAATCGGCCCAATAAAGATAAAACTATATAGCAGGGGCATGATGTAACTTTGAACAATGAGGGTACCGTCTGTCAAGGTGGACAGATGGTGTTTCCTTAGAGTTTGCTGGAGGGTCAAGTCCTTGACAGCACTTGCTTTCTTGACCTTCTTCTTGGATTGGACATGCTCCATAGCCAAAATCTGCCGGAAATAGGAAGGCACCACCTGCCGCCAGACATAGACGAAGAGGGCCGCTACCAGCAAGAGGGTTAGCCCGAAATTCAGGATAGCTTCTGGACTAAGAGGATTGACCACTATATCATAAAAACCCCGTAGGAGAAAGATATTAGGCATGTCAGTCGGATGTTCACTCAGCATCTGGTTTTGACTGCTAAACTGAACAAAGAGGATAATCCCGACAGCTAGAATCGTTGAGACAGTCATCAGAGTAGCCGAAATAGTCTTTTTATAAGGGCTACGAACCAGCAACTCTCCTATAAAGTGAATCAGGGTCAGTCCCAGAAGATTGATAAAGATGAGAATCAGGGCTACCATAGGCAGAACCCAAAGAAGGCCAAGGGCTGAACCGGTCAGCTGCCAGTAAGAGATGCCCAACAGCGGAATAATGGGAGCTAAATAGGTTAGTACCGAACCCTGAGCTGAAAGGAGCTTGGCCAGATAGACCTCCCCAGCCTTCAGGGGCAGGGGTAGATAGAGCTTGGTATCATTACTATCATAGAAGATGGCAAAGAAACTGGTAAAACCATAGACCAGGGAAACAATCATGAACATGGTCAGCTGGACGGTAAACATGCCCGGCATAGAGCGGTAATCAATTCCGATGAAAAAATAGGAATAAACCACCAGCATAATCAGCATGCCGACCAACTGTTGACGAATCATGCTTTTGTAGGCAGAAAATCTGCCTTCAGGCTTTTTAGCCCTTTTCTTCTTGATGGCTTCCAGAATTTGCGGATTGGAATAAAGAATATTGATTTTGGTTAATTCCCAGATATTGGCCCACTTCATTCCTCCTCACCTGCCTTTGCTTCTGTTTGGCGACCAGCCAATTCCAGATAGATGGTTTCCAGGTCCTTATTTGGATAGTTGTTTTTCAGATCTTCCAAGGTTCCCACGAAAATCAGCTCCCCTTTTCTCAAAATACCAATCCGATCACAAAGCTGCTCGGCGACGGACAAAACGTGGGTGGAAAAGAGGACCGTATTGCCCTTTTGGGCATGTTCCTTCATCATTTCTTTAAGGTCAAAGGAGGCCTGCGGATCCAAGCCTGTCAAAGGCTCATCTAGGACCCAGATATCAGGATTTGGAATCAGGGCCCCAATAATAATGGTCTTCTGCCGCATCCCGTGTGAGAAACTGTCGATGGTCTCATCCTGGCGGTCTTGAATATCAAAGAGACGAGAGAGGGTGTCCATCCGAGCTTGAGCCAGCTCAGACTCCACTCCATAAACCTTAGCCAAAAAGTTCCAATACTCGCGAGCAGTCAGATTGAGAAAGATATCTGGCGAATCAGGCACATAGGCAATCCGCTTTTTAATGGCATCCCGATGCTGACTCAGTTCCAAGCCATCCACCAAGATTTGGCCAGAGGTTGGCTCGATGATGGAGGTCAAGAGACTGATGGAAGTCGTCTTCCCGGCCCCATTATGGCCAATCAAGCCAAAAATCTCCCCATTTTCCAGACTTAAACTTAAGTCCTTAAGGGCCGCAAACTCTCCATAGAGTTTAGAAACATGGTCAAACTGAATCATAGTATCTCCTCCTTCTATTCAACAGCTAGCAAACTTACATATTAATATGTTGTATATTATTATACTCCTTTTCTGGTTGATTATCTAGGAAAAACCAGAAATCTATATACTGCATATGTGGTTAAATATGTGCAAAGTCCTACCCAATTCATAGAAAGGGCTGAATCTACATCCGTCAAATCCTGATGAGATTCCCGTACTTCTCCTCTATCTCCACCAAGCTCATCTTCTGCAGTTTCGACTGAAAATCATCGTCGACACCCTGAACCTGCAGGTTCACTCCTCTTAAGAGATAGCCCCTAGTCTGTGACTAAGTCAAAGACCGTACTAGAAATTGCACGGTCTTTGAAAATTTTATTCAATCCAAATCATCAGTTTGTTAGCTATTTTTCAAATTAAAAATGCTAATTCACCCCATCATTATGGACAATTTCTGATAGATAAGTATCAATAGCCTCTCCTTGAAGGAGGATCTCTTTCTTTCCCTGTGAAGAGAAAATGCCTTGCGGGATTTCTATGACTTTTAAGGCTTCAATATCCTTACGGTAGATTCGTTTAGTGTAATAAAACTTATCTGTTCTCTCAAAATCTAGTTCTTCTGCTAGTTTTTTTTCTTCTGTATCAAGAAAACTTAGAATTATCTCATAATAATCTTCAAAAATTGTTCGAGAATTCAAGGCAGTAAAGAGATGAAACCACCGACCTTGATACTTTAGCTCGTAAGAAAGTTCATAAAGATAGTCTAGTTCACTCTCATCAAGTAACCTGACAAAGTGATCCTTGTGCAGATTACCAAGAACATCTACATACTCCTCAAATCCCTCTAATTTTTTATTACTTCCGATTCTAATTTTTCCTTGATAACGACTTGCTCGAAATAAGTTACCCTTAAATATAGCTTTCACTGTTATTATACTCCTTTATTTTTTCTGCATCCATGTATTAAACTCACCATCATAAATATACTGTTTCACAAGGTTGCCTGATTTACTATCATAGACACCGATGGTATCCCCATGCTGAAAGTGATAGTTTGCTCCTTTTCGCAGCTCGTATTCTGGTAAGACAATATTTTGTGAACCTGTAAAGCCTCGACCCGTAAAAGGATATTCTCCAACTTTAGGTTCTTGTAATGGAATATCCAGTCGCATCTTAGAATCTAAAGTGAAATTGATTTTGGAATAGGTTTCATCCGTCTGGAGATTATATGGTGTATTCTGATAATCCATACGGTTGCCTTCAAATACTTCCTCTAAGGTTTTCAAACTAGCCGAGTGTGAATCAACTGATACAAAACCTGAAACAGTATTGTGCCGACTATTTGGCTGCACAATTCCCTCAACATACTTGGTCGGAATTATCTTAGCCATCCTGGTATCTGAATCTGGCAAACCTATCTGCAAGCGAATATCTCGAACGATTGCTGTCTGCTTCGCCGAAAGAACCGAATCCGCATCGGTCAAATAAAGAAAATCATCGATACTATAACCTCGTCTATTTATGATGTCTGCGACTTCCGCATTTGTGTAAGCAGAAACGCTGGGAGTTCTAACATTTCCTGTAATTTCCGAAAAATCTATGAACGCACCAATGATTGAGGTTGCTGTTGTTGAACTTCCCTTCACCCAACCATAGTGCTTGGCCACCAGCTTCACATCATCGCTGGCCTCCAATCCTGTTCGTGGATCAAGGCCGGTCTTATTGACATAGGCATTGAGCTTCTCCATGTACTGTGGGTCGCGCCAGTCAATCAGTTCTTGAGCCATCAACTCTTCAAAGCGATGATAAAGGTAATCTTTTTTAGCTTTTCCGGATGGATCCGCTAGAGCGTAGGGGATGTCCATTCCCAAGCGGGGTAATAAGAGATAGCTATACTTGCTTGTCAGCTCCTCCAAGCTCATAGAATCAATAGCTTCCTTGTCCGTCGCTTTTAAATTGGCGTACATGGTCTGGAGATTTTTTATCTGTTGAAGTGTGAGGTCTCCCCTTGCTTTCAAATACTGATAACGGGCACGGATAGCATCTATTTCTTTGGGACTGAGTTTAGTTCCTGCATAGCGACTGTCAAAACCTGCCCCAATGTATACACTGTTGACATTCACCCTGATGATGTTCCCGTACTTCTCCTCTATCTCCGCCAAACTCATCTTCTGCAGTTTCGACTGAAAATCATCACCGACACCCTGAACCTGCAGGTCCAACAGGCTGACCCCTCCTCTTAAGAGATAGGCTCCGGTCTGCGGATCAACGGTCGCGTGTTTGAGGATATTGACTCCGCGTAGAGAGGCGAGGAGGTAGTTCTGACCAGCCGTAAACAAACCACTGGTACTCGAGCTAAACTCACCCAGCTTTCGAACTTTCTCCTGGAGTTGGCGAATCTCTTCCTCCAAGACTAGCATGTGTGATGTAAGATGATGGAGCAGGTTGGTCTGAGAAACCAGGTCATCTCCACCTTGTTGGTATTGCAGGAGACGGGACTGGTGATGCAGGCTGGAGACCATATTCTGCCGAATCCGAATCTGTTCATTCAGATTATCCTCATCTAGGATCTCATTGGGCATGGCACTATCCAAAGCCCGATAGCTGGACAAGCCCTGGCTCAACTCTTCTATCGCTGTGCTGGCATGCTGCATCGTAGGCAGGATAATGTCATCAAAAACAGCCAGACCTGACGAATAGGCCTGACCTTTCAGCTCAACCGTCAAGACACTGGTTAACTGTTTGCTCGCCTGTGTGAGAGACTGGAGGATACTCCCTGCTTTCGCAAGATTGCCTTCCATGACCCGAATCAGATTCTGCGATTCACTCTTACTATAGACTAATCCCATGGTAAGGCATTCCTTTCTTTGTGCAGTCTTTCAACCTCATCATCCAAACGACGGCTAAAGGTTTGATAGGCTTGTTGGACATCCTCGTAATCTTCCTGCATTTTTGTGTCAAAATGATGCCTTTGTTCTGCAAGATGATTTAAGTATGTCTGGGACTGCTCACTCCCCTTCATAAACAAGTCATGCTCTAATTGTTCCAATCGCCGATAGCTCGTTTGCGACTGTCCCTGTATATCTTCTATCAGTTCAAAAATCCGATTGCGTTGAAGGCGGAGTTCATCAATTTGGTCTTCCTTTTCAACAATCTTGCGATAATAGGCTTGACGTTCTTCGTGATTTTTGTCTGCTTTTTCAAAAACCATCTCATCTCCTATTTCATTGTAGCAGAAATAGCTGCGGCGCCTTGAGAATCCACCTCTTCAAAGGCTGCTGCAATTTTGGGGATCTTGTTGGCGACTGCCTTCACCTCTTCAGCGACTGTCCCTATTTCAGCTAAGATTGAATTAGCTAGGATACTGGCTTCTTGCATGGACGACAGGTTACTAACGGATAAATGAACCGTTTCCCCTGACTGGTGAAGAGTTGCATCCGAAAATCCAGACACGGCAGATTGAGCGGCCTGGCTACTCGACTTGATTTCTGTCATGGCTTTCCTCCATTATTTGTGTTCTATAATATCATATTTTACATAAAATAACATCTAAAAACTTTTTTAGAAAAAGTAACATACTTCAAGTCCAGCTCGTTTTCTCAAAAATCCTGATAACATATAAACTCAGTAATAGACTGTTAGAGTTCAAAAACTCTAAACTAGGACTTGTTGACGAAAGTCTCTCTTTACATGTCGAGTCCCATTTCCCCCCATAAAATCAAGACTACTATATCCTTTTTGATTTTGACGAAAAAAAGAGGGAAACCCTCTTTTACAATATCACGCGGAAAGTGATGGTATCTCCCTTGTAATGGACCGATATTTTGCCCTTAAAAATCTTGACAATCCCTTCTGCCATAGAGAGTCCAATACCAAAGCCTGAAACCTGGCTGTTATGGGATTCGTCTTCACGGTAAAAGCGATTGAAGAAGCGGCTGTAATCTACCTCGCTCCCTTCAGCATAGGTGTTGGACACTTCAAAGCGGGCCTGACGAAGGGGCGTCTGGTTGAGACGGACCTGAACCTTGCCACCTGGGTCACAGTACTTGCAGGCATTGTCCACCAAGATGGTCACCAGCTCAAAGAGGGATTTTTCCTCCGCCTTGACCTGAATACCTGGCTGAATGTCCATTTCAAAGTCCTTGCCATCCTTGATGAGGGCTGCCTTGAAGTCTTCCGCCGCATCCTCAGCAATCTGTGAAAAATCCACTGTTGACAGGACAATGTCAGGCTGTTCCTCCATCTTAGCCAGAGTCACCATGCGATTGATCAACTCGGTCATCCTGTGAACCTGGTCCTTGGTCGACTTACTCCACTCCGTTTCCCCCTCCAGCAATTCCTGCATTTCTGTATTGGCAGAGATAATAGCCAAAGGTGTTTTGAGTTCATGGCCTGCATTGGCAATGAAACGTTTTTGCTTCTCAGCATTTTCCACATAGGGCTTGATGGCTCGGCCAGAGAAGACGAAAACGATGAGAACAAAGAGAATCAGGCTGTATAGGGAAAGTTCGATGGAGGCACTAAAGAGGTCAGAGCGGTGATGGACAAAGGTACTGGTATCGAGGACTACCACGAAAGAGCTCTGTTCCGACTGGCTCTGGACTCGGTAAGCATAGGTATTGTCGTCCATGGTGATTAGACCATCATCCTGGCTGTAATCCACTAATTGGGAAAAATCTTCTAAATCACTAGTGGCAAAGTCTCGGACATGGGCCAAGTCACTGCTGGTGATGGCCTCCTCGCTGTCCACTGTATAGCTAAAATAATTGAGCTGTTGGACCTGATTGACAGATAGCCGCACATCTTGCAGTTCTTCTTTCAGGGTTTCTTCATCTGGTAACTTCCCTTCATTTTGGGTCAAGAGGTCCAGTACGATGGCAATTTCGCGGTTGTTTTGAAAGAGTTCAAAGGAATTGAAAATACCTACAAAGACAATCAAGATGGCCATGACCGCAGCCGATGCGATGAGGATAAATTGGAGACGAATCTTAGTCAGCATCTTCATGACATACCTCCACCAGTCGGTATTCCCCATCCTTATCGCCCAAAATCTCAATGTCCGCATGCAGGGCCTTTAATTTCTGCCTCAGATAAGAAATGTAGATGTAGACGTAGCCCTCATCGATCTCTGGATCGGCATCCTTGGCCCAGATATGGTTAAAGATTTCCTGGGTGGACAGGTCCTTGCCCTTGTTGAGCATGAGGTATTCCATCAGCTTGACTTCCTTGCCGGCCAAGCGAACTGCATTAGTAACTGCCAGTTCCTGCTGGGCCACATTGAGGGTGACGCTGCCGACAGTCAGGATATTTTCTGTAAAGACACCCAACCGGCGCTCCAAGGAAGCCAGTCTGGCCAAGAGTTCCTTGAGAGATATGGGTTTGGTCAAATAATCATCGGCTCCGCTATCCAGGCCTGTAATCTTGTCTTCCAGCTGACTCATGGCTGTTAGCATCAGGATATGGGAGGTATTGCCTGCTGAGCGTAGCTCGGCCAGGGCCTCCAGGCCCGTTTTGACCGGCATCATAATGTCCAAAATAAAGACATCAAAGGCCTCCTTGCGTCCCCTGTCTACCGCTTCCTGGCCATTGGCAACGGCCACGACTTCATAGCCCTGGTGCTCAAGGGCTGCTGTGTAAACCCTCGATAGGGAAATCTCGTCTTCCGCCAATAAAATCTTCAATGCCATCTATTCACCACTTTCTGTCATCAAATTGCGTATGGTCTGCATGGTCAAATCACAGGACGCCAGCTCATCTGCACAGCGCTTGAGTTCCTTGACAATTCGTTCTGGATTTTGAATGTCCTTCTTGTACTTGAGCTGGTGCTCCAGGCTAGCCCAAGAATCCATGGCAATGGTTCGCAGCTGCACCTCGACGAAGTAGCTGCCAGGATTTTGACCCAGGCAATCCTCAAAGGGTGTCTCCACTTCTAAAATCAGGTGATAGGACCGGTAGCCGTTGGGTTTTGCCTCAAATACAAAATCCTTTTCATTGTAAACCGAAACTCCGTCCAAGGACTTGATAAAGGCCACTGTCTGGTAGATATCATCCACAAATCCGCAGATAATCCGGATGCCAATACTGTCCCGAATCTGCTTGAGAGCCGACTCGGTTGTTGCAGGCAGCCCCTTTCTCTGACACTTATCCAGCATGGATTCGGAGGATTTGATCCGAGCGCTGATATGCTCATAGAGTTTAAAGCCTGTTTTCTTTTTTTGCTCCTGACTGGCTCGCTCAATCTGGCCCAGCAGCTGCTCTAAAATCTGCTTCAAGTGGGCTTCATAAGGCCCATAAATACTGGTCTGGTTCATAAAAAAACCCCAATCACTTTTTCTCCATTATACCACAGTTTCATAAAGCAAACTAAAAAACTCTGGGGAGGATTTTTGAATAAAAAATAGTTTTTTTGTTGACAAATGTATAATTATACAATATAATATCCATTATATTATTTTTATGCAAATTTCCCCTGAAAACAAGGGGTTCCTTTTGTCAAATAGAATGGAGAACTGATGAAACTGACATCCTTTTTAAAAGAAATTGATTATAGCAAGGAAGAATTGACCTATCTGATGGATGAAGCCATTCGCTTCAAGCAGCTCAAGAAGGACAAGATTCCTCACAATGAGCTGACCGGCCTCAATATTGCCCTGGTTTTTGAGAAGGCTTCGACCAGAACCCGGGCAGCTTTCACGGTGGCGGCCCAGGACTTGGGCATGAATGCCACTTACCTAGGAGCTTCCGAGATACAACTGGGCAAAAAAGAGTCTGTTGTGGACACCGCTAAGGTCCTCGGTTCCATGTTTGATGGTATTGAGTACCGCGGTTTTTCCCAAGAGGCTGTGGAAGATTTGGCCAAATATGCTGGGGTTCCCGTCTGGAATGGCTTGACTGACCAGTGGCACCCAACCCAGATGCTGGCTGACTTTATGACCCTGAAAGAGCATTTTGGTTCACTTGAGGGCCTTCATCTGGTCTATACAGGTGATGGCCGCAACAATGTGGCCAACTCCCTCCTAGTCACTGCTGCCATCTTGGGTGTCGACATCACCATCCTGGCCCCTGAAAGCCTGCAGCCTGAACAGGCCGTCATCGACTTGGCCCATGAGCACAACACAGGCGCCACCATCACCATCACTTCCGACCCTGCTGCCATCAAGGGGGCCCATACCATCTATACTGATGTTTGGGTTTCCATGGGAGAGGAAGTGGACTTTAAGGAGCGGATTGACTTACTGCTGCCTTATCAGGTCAACCAGGCCCTCTTGGACCAGACGGAAAATCCTGATGTAGTGGTTCTCCACTGCCTGCCCGCCTTCCACGATACCAAGACCAGCATTGGCCTTGAAATCTATGAACAGTATGGCTACGAATCACTGGAAGTAACAGACGAGGTCTTCCAAAAAAATGCCGACATCATCTTCCAAGAAGCTGAAAACCGCATGCACACCATCAAGGCGGTCCTCTACCATAGCTTAAAGGATGGGGAATAGACCAAAGTTTCATCCCCCTCATTTCCTTCATTTCTTCCTTGGGAAAACTATGCTATACTAGTCTTGTACTAGAAAGGAAGTGCTGCTATGTGTGTTAACTGTGGGATTTTATCAGAATTATTTCGGGCTCAGATGCAGTATCCGACAATCGGTTCAAAGCGGGTCTACCAACTCCTCAAAGATCTGCTCCTTCATGGGCGTTTAGAGCTCTACACAGAAGCCCCCTATCGATTTGAGCAGGGGCTGGCTGGGCGAGGCGACTTTTATTTTCAATGCCCTGCATGTGGGGCCTGCTACTTCTTTAGCAGGAATCCGGATGGCAAGTGTGTGTATGGTCCTCTTGCTGAAATCCCAAATCATCTCAAATAAACTTCTGCATGTAAAAAGCAGTTCCTGGAGTCTTCCAAGAACTGCTTTTTTTATAGGGCTTTTACAGCTGCAAGGGCTGCTTCGTAGTCTGGGTGTTCATTGACATTGTCCAGATACTCTGCGTAGGTGATGCGATTGTCCTCGTCCAGAACCAGGACTGCACGCGCCAAGAGGTTCCACTCTTCCATCAAGAGGCCGTAGGCTTTGCCAAAGGAATGGTCATAGTAATCCGAAAGGGTCACAGCCCCTTCCAGTCCTTCTGCGCCACACCAACGGGCCTGGGCAAAGGGCAGGTCACAAGAGACGGTGATGACCACTGTCTGGTCCATCTCCGCCAACTCCTGGTTGAAGCGGCGGGTCTGAGTGGAACAGATGCCTGTGTCAATGGATGGAATGACACTGATGACCTTGCGGCCAGTGAAGTCAGACAGGGATTTCTTGGTCAAATCCGTCGCTAGGATGGTAAAATCTGGGGCCACTTCTCCCACTTGGGGCTGCTTGCCTACCAGGGTCACTTCTTTTCCGATAAAGGTTGTCATCATTCTGCCTCCCAAAAGTCTTTTTCTTTATTGTAAGCATTTCCAGGAAAAAATACCAATCATTTGATTGGGAAATAGATGAAGAAGAGGCCCTACCTGTCCAATGTTTAGCTCTGTCAGTCTGGTAAATCTCCTTCTAACATGGCATAAACATAGCTGTCCGTCCACTCACCCTTAGACCAATAATCCTGGATAAAATGGGCTTCTCTGCGCATGCCAATCCGCTCACACAGTTTGGCTGAAGCCAGATTGCGGGCATCCATATTGGCCTGGATTCGGTGGATGGCATAATCCCTAAAGAGGCTCCGCACCACTGCTGAAAGAGCCTCGCTGGCATAAGCAAAGCCAGAATAGTTTTTGTTAAAGGCATAGCCAATTTCCACTGTTTCTTTCATATCCGTGTACCAGATGGCGATGTCTCCAATGACCTTGTCATCCGCAAGAACAGCCAGGCTCAGACTGCTCTTTTGACCCAAACTCCGCTGGTTTCGTTTTCGCTCAAAATGCTCATCCCTATCTTTATCCGTCCAAGGCTCATGGAGCAAAAAGCGACAGGTTTCCTCATCTTCATAAATTTCAAAGATGTCTTCTTTATCCTCGACTTCAAAAGGCCGAATATTCAATCTCTCTGTTTTAAGCTGCATTTTCTCTTTCTCCCTGATTTATATATGGTTTTATCAACTTTTTCAGATAGCTGGTTCATCCATGTTATTATAGCATGAAAAGAGTTTGGGACAAAAGTAGTTCCAAACTCTTTTTTTCGTTTTTGATACTTATAGCGCAGTGGTTGAGTGGGCTCTAACAATCTGGGGGATTGTTAGAGGTTGGAAATGAAACAAACGGAGTTTGTGTCAAAATGCGCTGATAAATCAGCTTTTACAGCCCTATACGATTGATGCGAACGGTGTTCGCTCTATTTCCAACCTCCAAAGGTTTCCCAAACCTTTTGATGCGAACCGAGTTCGCCTTATCTCCAGCCTCAAACTGTCTCCCAGACAGTTTGAGCTATTCGGAGGTGGGACTAAAACGGTCTGGGGATAGACTGTTTCAGCTCAACAACTGGAAATAAAGACTTGTTGACGAAATCGAATTTCTTCGAAATTACCGATGTCTGTCCCACTCTCTTATGATTTTCCTGGCTTAAAACCTTTCAGGCGCAGGGCGTTGAGGAGGACAGAGACGGAGCTGAGACTCATAGCTGCACCTGCCAGCATGGGATCGAGAAGTGGACCGCCAAAGACATGGAGAAGGCCCATGGCAACGGGGATACCGATCACATTGTAGGCAAAGGCCCAGAAGAGGTTCTGCTGGATATTGCGGATGGTGGCGCGGGAAAGCTGAATCGCAGTGGCCACATCTGTCAATCTGTTGCGCATGAGAACGATGTCAGCGGACTCGATGGCCACGTCCGTGCCATTTCCAATAGCCATCCCGATATGGGCCTGGGCCAGAGCTGGAGCATCGTTGATGCCATCTCCGACCATGGCCACATGCCGACCTGCTTCTTGGAGTTTTTTGACTTCTCTGGCCTTGTCCTCTGGCAAGACATCGCTGAGAACACGGTCGATGCCCACCTGCTTGGCAATGGCTTGGGCCGTCAGCTGATTATCACCCGTCAGCATGATGGTTTCAATCCCCATCCCATGGAGGAGGGCAATGGCCTCACGGCTGGTCTCCTTGATGGTATCTGCTACTGCAATCAGGCCAAGAAGCTGCTGATGTTGGCCGACATACATGGGCGTTTTCCCTTGGGCAGAAAGAGCTTGGGCTTGCTGCTCAAAATCCCCTAATTCAATGCCTTGCTGGACCATCCACTTACTATTACCCAAGTAAAGGGTCTGACCTTCTATGTTGGCGGAGATTCCAAAGCCCGATACCGCTGTGAAATCCGATAATTTGGGCAATTCCAGTTTTCTGGCCTTGGCTGACTCGACAATGGCTTCGCCCAGCGGATGCTCTGAGCCTTGCTCAGCTGCTGCTGCCAAGCGGAGTAGCTCTTCTTCTGATATGCCTTGCACCGCCATCAGGTCTGTCACAGTCGGCTTTCCTTCTGTGATGGTTCCTGTCTTATCAAAGACAATGGTTTGGATTTTCTTAGCCTCTTCCAAGGCGTCACCAGATTTGATGAGAACACCGTATTCGGCTCCCTTGCCGGTACCGACCATGATGGCCGTTGGTGTTGCCAAACCGAGAGCACAAGGACAGGCAATGACCAAAACCGAAATGAGGATGGAGAGGGAGAATATCCAGGACTCCTGTCCCAAAAAGAACCAGGCAAGACCTGACAGGAGGGACAGGCCCATAACGATTGGTACAAAGACAGCAGAAACCTGGTCAGCCAATTTAGCAATCGGTGCCTTGGACCCTTGGGCTTCTTGAACCAGCTGGATGATTTGTGAGAGGGTGGTATCCTTGCCCACCTTGGTTGCTCGGAAGGTAAAGGAGCCGTTCTTATTGATGGAGGCTCCAACCACGGAACTGCCCGCTTCCTTGGCAACAGGGAGACTTTCCCCGGTCAACATAGACTCATCCACAGTAGAGCGCCCTTCCACTACTTGGCCGTCAACTGGGATCTTTTCCCCGGGCCTAACGACCAGCAGCTCCCCTACCAAGACCTGTTCCAGTGGGATTTGTACTTCTGCACCGTTGCGGATAACTCTTGCTGTCTTAGGGGCCAAGCCCATTAGTTGCTTGATGGCCTGAGAAGTCCGACCTTTAGAGACCATCTCCATGTATTTGCCCAGAGTAATCAGGGTCAAAATCACGGCTGCTGACTCAAAATAGAGTTCGGGGTGGCCACCATGATGGACTGTGATTTTTCCCCGAGCCAAAAGGCCTGTCATGATGATCCCCTGCAGTAAGGCAGCACTGGTCCCAATGGCAATGAGGGAATCCATATTGGGATGGCCTGCCAGAAGATTTTTAAAGCCTCTGATGTAGAAACTACGGCCTAGATAAACCACGGGCAAGGTTAGGGCCAATTGAGTCAGGGCATAGCGGACCGATTGGTGGGCCGGATTCAGAAAAGCTGGCAGGGGCAGACCGCCCCAGGGGAGCATGGGACCCATGGCCAAATAGAGCAAGGGCAGGGTAAAGACTGCCGACCAGACAAAGCGAATCCAGAGTTCCTTGGTTTGCATTTCCTGACGATCTGGAGCAGGTTCGGTACTGGTTGCCTCCGTTTGGGGAAGGGCCTGATAGCCCGCCTTGGTCACTGCTTCCACAATCTGGGATGGGTAGAGATTCTGTCCATCATAAGTGACTGTCAGCTTTTCCGTTGCCAGATTGACACTTGCTTCCTCAACTCCTACTAATTTGCCAACAGCCTTTTCCACTGTCAGGGCGCAGGTGGCACAGGTCATGCCTTCGATGTCAAAGGTTTCCATTTTTAAATCCCGGACCAGTCGATAACCAGCCTTTTCAACAGCAGCTTCCAAATCCGCAAAAGACAGGGCCTGATTATCATAGACCAGGCTGACCGTCTCATTGGCTAAATTGACACTGGCCTGGTCTACGCCATCCAGTTTTCCCAAGGCTTTTTCTACTGTCAGCGCACAAGTGGCGCAGGTCATACCTTCAACTGCATAATTCTCTTTTGCCATCCTTCTCTCCTTCTGATTACATTTGTAATCTTATTATACAAGTTTTGATTACATTTGTAAACAAAGTGCTTCTAAAAAATCTGAGACCAACTGGTCCCAGACTCCTTCATTCTATTTTTTCCCCGTCAGCATGCCAGTAATGCCCCGCATGAGGATGCGGCCTGCTTCTCGGCCAACGGCAGACATGACATTCTTGGTAAAGCGGTCCATGGCTGAATCCGTTTTTCTTGAGCTGCTGGTTTTCTGAGCTGCTTTTTCCTCCGCTTTCTCGGATTTTTCAGCCTTTTTCTGAGCTTTTTCGGCTTCTTCTTTTTCCAGAGATTCCTTCAGAGCCGCTTCTTTTTCCTGGGCCCAGGCGGAGATTTGCTCATGGGCGGACTCCCGATCGATGGCTTCTCCGTACTTGTCCATAAGGCTGGAGCGGTTGATGAGTCCATTGATCAAACTTGGATCGGCCGTTCCCAAAAGACTCTTTGGTGGATAAATCATGACCCTGTCCGCATAGGTTGGGGTGCCATCCGCTGCCAGGACGGAAACAACTGCCTCTCCCACCTTGAGCTCCTGAATCACCTTGGCCAAGTCCTGGCCCGCTTCCTGACGGAAGGTATCTGCCACCACTGTCACTGTCTTCAATTCCTTGGGTGTAAAGGCGCGGAGGCCATGCTGGATGCGATTACCCAGCTGGCTGGCTACACTGTCTGGAATATCGGTCGGATTTTGTGTGACAAAGAAGACTCCGACACCCTTGGAACGGATGAGGCGCACGATGAGTTCAATTTTTTCCAAGAGGACCTTTGGTGCATCCTTGAAGAGGACATGGGCTTCATCAAAGAAGAAGACCATCTTGGGCTTGTCCAAATCGCCCACCTCTGGCAGTACTTCATAGAGTTCTGACAGGAGGGCCAGCAAGACCGTCGAATAAAGGGTTGGCTGGCTAAAGAGCTGTGTGGCATTGAGAATATGGATGACCCCGCGGCCATTCTCATCTGTCTGCATCAGGTCGGCAATGTCCAAACTTGGCTCACCAAAGAAAATCTTGGCACCCTGCTGCTCCAAGACTACCAGGCTCCGTAAGATGGCCCCGACAGATCTGGCTGGAATATTGCCATAATACTGGCTGAGTTCAGCCGCATTTTCTGCTACAAAGTTGAGCATGGCTCTCAGGTCCATCATATCAATGAGGAGGAGGCCCCGCTCATCTGCCACACTAAAAGCGATATTGAGAATACTTTCCTGGGTTTCATTGAGGCCCAAGAGTCTGGTCAAGAGGACTGGGCCCATTTCGGAAATGGTCATCCGAACAGGAATCCCCTTTTCGCCTGTCACATCCCAGAGCTCGACAGGGTAGCTGGCTGGCTCATAGTGTGCATAGTGGGTCGCTTCCAAACGTTCTGCAGAGACAGGTTCTGTATTTTCCTGGGCCAGACTGATGAGGTCGCCCTTGATATCAGAGAGAAAGACAGGAATTCCGGCCTCACTCATCTGCTCAGCCAAGACCTTAAGGGTGACTGTTTTTCCTGTGCCGGTTGCTCCGGCGATAATACCATGACGGTTGAGGCGCTTGAGCTGCAGCTCAGCCACTGACCGACCATAGCCAAATTGTAACACATCAGACATGCTTTTTTCTCCTTGAAGATTTTCTGACTCTATTTTACCATAATTCCTTAGAAAAATAGCGGTCCTAGACTAGCTTGTTGACCTAGAGCCAAAACTTTTGTAAGATAGGAAATAGAAATTGATTCCGAAGAAAGCAACTTTGCCATGAAAGAGATTTTTTCCCATTACCAACCCCAGCCTCTGGGCCAAAAGAAAGTTTACAGTGTCCTTCTCCCCCTCATCAAAATCAGAGGAGAATGGCATATCCTCTACCAGGTGCGCAGCGAATCCATCCCCCAGCCAGGAGATGTATCCTTTCCAGGCGGGGCTGTTGAAGCTGGTGAAAGTTTGCAGGAGGCAGCTGTCCGTGAAACCTGTGAGGAACTACAGCTCCAACCCCAGCAAATCGATGTCTTTGGCGAGATTGACTACTTTGTTCACCACCACAGGACCATCCACTGCTTTGTCGGACAAGTCCTGGTGGAGGATTGGCAGTCCATCCAGCCCAATCATGACGAGGTGGCCAGAATCTTCCCAGTCTCCCTTAAAAGTTTGATGCAGGAAGGACCCACCTATCATTCGCTGGCCTTGACAGTTGATTTGGAACAGGATTTTCCCTTTGACCGTATTCACAGGGGACAAGACTACCCCTTTACCGAAAGGGCCCGCTCCATCCCATTCTATGACCAAAAGGGTGAAACCATCTGGGGCATGACCGCCCTCTTCACCCACCGCTTCACAGAAATAGTAAAGACAAACAAAAAAATGCTTGACCTTGTACTGCCCCCAAAAAGTTAGACAAAAAATAATTAGTGAAAGGATTTGGTTCTGTACTGAACAGGACTAAGTCCTTTTAGTTTTGCTTTAATGCGCTTGTTATTGTAGTAAAAAATATAATCCGTGATGGCTTGTTCCAAGTGTTCC
>NZ_JBHCHN010000005.1:0-10562 GCF_041802885.1 Streptococcus sp. | reverse complement strand
CAACTCGAAGCGCTCGATATTGCGCTTCATTTCGCTGTACCAGGTGGCCAGCTTAAGACCGAAGGTCGTTGGCTCGGCGTGAACCCCGTGAGTCCGTCCCATCATGATGGTCATCTTGTGCTCTTTGGCCTTGTCGCCGACAATCTTGGTGAAATTGGCCAGGTCGCGACGGATAAGGTCGTTGGCCTGCTTCTAGAGGTAACCGTAGGCCGTGTCCACCACGTCGGTCGAGGTCAGACCGTAGTGGACCCACTTGCACTCCTCACCCAGGGTTTCAGATACCGCACGGGTAAAGGCCACCACATCATGGCGGGTTTCCTGCTCAATTTCCAAAATGCGGTCAATGTCAAAGTCCGCCTTCTCACGAATCTTAGCCACATCTTCCTTGGGAATTTCACCCAGCTCAGCCCAGGCTTCATCAGCGAGGATTTCCACCTCCAACCAAGCCCGGTACTTGTTTTCTTCACTCCAAATATTCGCCATCTCAGGGCGTGAATAACGATTGATCATTTTATACTCCTTCGAATTCTAGTTAGATTTTTAATTTATTTTTTCTTTTGAAAAACAGTAATTCTATTTTTACCCAAATAAAGAAAGCTGTTCACTATTACTAGATTTTGATATTTTTTCAGGTTTGGAATCATTAATAGTTTTTTTCATTTTATAGTAATAGTCTTTTGTTTCTTTCTGAACTAACTTTTCAATTACTTTTTCTTCAAATTCAACTATACTCTTAAACTTCATTATCCCATTTTCTGGAGTTGGTATATAGAATAGTCCAACAGGTTTATTTTGTATGAGTAGATTATAGATATTATTTAACGACCCCTTACTTACAGAAATATTTCCAAAACGATTTTTACTAACATCTTTCCAAATGACCAAACCAAAATCAGCGGCATCTGACATAGCTTTATCTTTTATCATTTGAGCTTCTCTAGTGTATTTCCCATTTTTAAATAATTTTTCATTTTCAATATCTACAGGAACACGTTTATCAACCCATTCCTTATCTGAAAAATTTCTAGGGCTAGGGCCAACATGATAAACTTCTACATTTTTATAGTTATCCGCTTTAAGCATATCCTGTATATTCTTATCAATACCTCTAGCATCTCCAACCAAGATTGTATAGTTTCTTTTTCGACTATCATCAACCGATTTGATAACATCATCAGGAATTTCTTTACTAGAAATACTTCCACTTATGAACATTTTCACCATACGCACTTCCCTCTATCAGTCATTGACAATTTGCCAATAGTTATTTTGATTTTTGTAAATTGAGAACTCAAATATTCTATTGAAATCCTTGGAGTCAAGTGCCTGCTTAACATCTTGAAACTGACTATGGTCAGCCCAAATTTTAACATGCTCAGCTTTATCATTCTTATAAAAATATAGATTTACTGCTTCGTTCCCGCTATCGTTAGTATAATAAGGATCGTATTTCGAAATTCTACAATCATACTGTTTACTAATACCACCATATTTGTTTTTTGTAAGACTGACAAACCTAACCCAAATATTTGGATTTACTCGTTTTAAAGCTGATATAGTGTAATTAGCAGTATTTCCCTCACCAAACAAGTCATCAATTAACAATACTTTGTTTATATGATTTGGTAAAACCTTCGAAACATAATCACTCGCACTAAGTTGAGAATCTTTAGCTTGATTTGATGATTTCTTCTTCAATATAGAAAAATCAACATTCTTTCCACTCGCCTTTCCTAAGCATTCAGCAATTATATACATAATCTTTTTCTCACCACTGAGATTATGTTTATGTTTTGGATTAAAACTAGGAACCGGTAGAATAACATCACAATCGTTAACAAAAGGTATCAATTGCGCCACAAGGTAATCTATTACTGGGCTTATATCCTCGTCTGATAAAACACCATTCTTTATATAACCATATTTTATATCACATACAGCACTACCAATATCAGTATAACCATTATTCTTATACCAATCCAAAGCAAAAGCTTCATCTGCTTGTTGAACTTCATTTAAATCAATCATTTTTTACTGTCTCCCTTCCCCAAACTCCACTGCGTCATTGGCAAAGAGGGTCACATGTCCCATTTTGCGGTTGTGCTTGGCTTCTAGTTTACCATAAAGGTGGAGGTGGGCGCTAGGGTTTTCTTGGACAAAGGCCTGGGCTTTTTCCATGTGCTGGCCGAGGACATTGAGCATAACAGCGGGCGCGTGTTGCCGGATGGACGGTAGGGGCAGGCCCAGTACGCCCAGGATATGGGTATCAAATTGGGAGAAATCGCAGGCTTCGATGGAATAGTGGCCTGAGTTGTGGGGCCGTGGGGCGATTTCGTTGACCAAAATGTCGTCACCTGCCACAAACATTTCAACGCAGAGGGTGCCTGACAGGTCCAGTTTTTGGGCGATTTGTACTGCCATGGCCTGGGCTTTTTGCGCTAGTTCATCGGAAATGCGGGCTGGAGCAATGGTTTTGGACAGGATGTTGTTGCGGTGAATGTTTTCCTGAACAGGGAAGACGGTCACATCTTGTCCATTTCCTGAGACGATGACCGAGATTTCCAGGTCAAAGTCGACAAATTCTTCCAGGACACACTCGGTCGAATTGGCCAGGCGATTGGCCTCTTCCAGGTCAGCCTGTCCACGAATTACCTTTTGGCCATGTCCGTCATAGCCGCCAGTACTGGTCTTGAGAACATAGTTTTTGGAGAGGTCCAAGTTTTCCAAGTCTAGGCTAGAGGTGACCAGCTTAAAGGGCGCAACAGTTACTTTGGCCTTGTCAGCTAGGAAGTTCTTTTCAAAAATACGGTTTTGGGAAATCCGCAGCAAGTCTGTACCCTGGGGAAGCTGGCCAGGTGTAACCACCGCATCCAGAGCATCCGCATCCACATTTTCAAACTCGTAGGTCAAGACATCGCAACGCTCTGCCAGCTGATGGAGGGCGCTAACATCATCGTAGTCTGCCACGATAATCTCGGCTACTCGAGAGGCTGGGCAATCCGCGGCTGGGTCTAGGGCAATGACCTTATGGCCCATGTAAATGGCCGAAATGGCCATCATCTGACCCAGCTGGCCGCCACCGATAATTCCGATTGTCTTAGTCCAGCTCATTGGTTGACTCCTCCGCGATACGGCCCCGCTCAGCATGAAAATCAGCTAAGGCTTGGGCGATGCTAGCATCTTCGATGGACAAAATCCGAAGGGCGGTCAGGGCTGCATTGGTAGCCCCTGCTTCACCAATGGCCATGGTCGCCACTGGCACACCGCCCGGCATCTGCACGATGGAATAGAGGGAATCCAAGCCAGACAGGGCCCGTGATTGAACGGGAACACCGATGACTGGCAGAGTGGTTTTTGCCGCCACCATGCCTGGCAGGTGGGCTGCCCCGCCTGCGCCTGCAATGATGACCTTGATACCACGCGCCCGGGCTTCTTCCGCATGCTTGAACATGAGGTCTGGTGTGCGGTGGGCAGAGACCACCTTCTTTTCGTAGGCTACACCAAATTGGTCTAGTACATCAGCTGTTTTTTTCATGGTGGCCCAATCTGACTTGGAGCCCATGATGATGGAAATTGGAATGTTCATACTTGCTACTTCCTTCTCTTTTGTCCCCTTATTTAACTGCCTTACTTCCGATATCATTTCGGTAAAAGAGGCCTTCTGTCTCTTGTTTTTTTAGTTGGGCATAAATTTTTTCTTGAGCTTCCTTAACGGAATCCGCTGTGGTGACCAGCATGTAAACCCGTCCGCCATTGGACAGCAGTGCTCTGCTTTTTTCATCGAACTTAGCCCCAGCATAGTAGGTGATGATGTCGTCCTCAGTCTTTTCTGGCAGGACCACGCCCTTCTCGTAATCGAGGGGATAGCCCTTGGAAGCCACCACCACGCCTAGGGTTACACCTCGGTCGGTCCAGGTCACCTCGGTCGGTTTTTGGTCCAGGATATCGCTGATGTTTTGAGCCAAATCAGAGGTCAGGCGAGGGAGAATAATCTGGGTTTCGGGGTCGCCAAAGCGGGCGTTGAACTCGATGACCTTAGGTCCGTCGGCGGTCACGATGAGGCCTGCGTAAAGGATGCCCAGATAAGGACGGCCTTCCGCAATCATGCCCTTGAGGACTGGCTTGACGATGGTCTCGATAGACTGACTGATGAGGGTGTCTGAGAGGTGAGGGACTGGCGCATAGGCTCCCATACCACCCGTGTTTGGGCCCTTATCGCCATCATAGGCCCGCTTGTGGTCTTGGGCGGTCGGCATGATGTAAAAGGTATCTCCGTTGACAAAGACAAAGAGGGAGAACTCCTCCCCGTCCAGGAACTCCTCGATGACGACACGGGCGCCAGAGTCGCCAAATTTGTTGTCCAAGAGCATCTCACGGGCCGCATCGACTGCCTGCTCCACGGTTTCAGCCACGACCACGCCTTTGCCTAGGGCCAAACCATCTGCCTTAACAACGATAGGAGCGCCTTGCTCCTCAATGTAGGCCTTAGCTTGCTCAAAATCGGAAAAAGTAGCATAGGCTGCGGTCGGAACCCCGTATTTGACCATAATCTCTTTGGCGAAATCCTTAGACCATTCCAGCTCCGCTGCAGATTTTGTGGGACCAAAGGCCTTGAGGCCCGCCGCATTAAAATCATCTACAATGCCAGCTGCTAGGGCATCATCTGGCCCGATAAAGGTCCAGGCAACCTCATTTTCCTTGGCAAAGTCTATCAACTTGGAATGTTCGGAAATAGCAATATCAACCAAGTCCAGACCATCCAGGGTCATACCATCATTTCCAGGAGCCACAAAGACCTGCTCCACCTGCGGAGACTCCAACAACTTCTTGGCAATCGCATGCTCGCGACCACCCGAACCAACAACAACAAGTTTCATAGTAAGCTACCTCAATAAACAGAAAAAAGACTGAAAAACTTCCAAAAATGGAAACATTCACGCAATTTCCAAAGATTTTGCGAATTATACAAGACTATTATAACAAAAAAGTTCGGTTCAATCTACTTGAACACGAACTGGGGAGGGAAATCATTTTTGTTGTGATACCAAAAAAGCAAGCCTTGTAGCCTACTTCTTGTATATATCTTTACGATGGCCCACTGCAAAAACTTCAATGACAATTTCATCATCATAAATATTGGCGAGAATCCGATAATTGCCAACTCGATACCGCCATTCTCCTGAATGATTTGCGGTCAAACCTTTCCCATGCTGACGTGGATTTGATGTGTTTGCCAAGTTTTTGTCAATCCAATATAAAATGGTTGATCTGGTGAAAGAATCTAATTTTTTAAGCTGTTTAACTACTGTTTTCGTGTATGTTACTCGATAGTTCATAGACCAAATTCTTTCATGAGTTCTTCGTGCGAAATCCTCACCCCATCATCTTCAGCCATGGCTTGCCGCAAAACTTGCAAATCATATTCATCTTCTATTTTTTCAAGCATGGCCTGTCTGGCAAACTCTGATATTGTCAAGCCGTGCATTTGGATATATTTCTTAATCAACTCTCCATCTTGGTCATTGATGCGCAAAGTCATTGTTGCCATTTTTTTACCTCGTGAATACTTTGTATTCTCATTGTAAAACATTCCCCTTCTTTTGTCAATTTCTACTCAATAATCTAGTTCGCATTCCCACACAAAACCACCCCAATCATCAGACGGGGTGGTTGTTTTCTCAAATCTAATCTTAGGGATTAAAGGATACATGAACGTGGTCATAGTGGTTTTCGGTGATGCTGCCGCGGTCTGGCATGAGGTTCCAGGTGTAGGCAGGTCCGTAGATGCTGTTGAATGGGGCGTAGAAGCGTTGCTTCCAGATGATATACGATACGCCGCGTGAAGCCATGTTGGCTGCAGTATATTCAGCAATCTGGTCACCTAAAGCGGAACTTTCTGGCACCATAAAGTCTACTGCCAGGCCTTTCCCGTGATCACCGGTATCACCTGCACGGTAGGTGGAGAAGCTGGTAATGCCATAAAGATTAGCAATTTCCGTCATGTAGGCTGCTGCCTGTGGCTGTAATCCTGTTGTGTTCACATTCACTGGCGTTGGGGTTTGGGTTGTTGCAGGTGTTTCAGCAACTACTGGTGCTGCAGGAGCTTCCGTGGTAGTTGGCACCTCTGTAGCTGGTGCTTCCGTAACTGGGGTTTCCGTTGTTGGAACCTCTGTTGTAGCAGGGGCCTCTGTGGTTGTTTCAGAGACCGGAGCCTCCGTTGTCGCCTCTGTTGTGGTGGTTGGACTTTCGGTTGTCGTCTCTGTCGTAGAACTTTCTGTCACTACTGTTGTTTCTTCTGCTGGAGCTTCTGGAAGTGGGACCACCTGGTCTTCCATGATAACCTCTTGATTGGCAACATCGACAGTGGCTGAGTCTCCCTCTTGAGCATCAGAAGCAGCTGGCTGCTCAATTTCAATTTCGACCAGTTCATGGTTTTCATCATACTTGGTTTTCAAGGTCGTATCAGGGAAAATCAGATCCAGGTTGCTAATTTGGTTGATTTGGGCCAACAGAGTCATATCAATATCCATGGCTGTTGCGATTGTACTGAGGGTATCCCCATATTGAATGGTGTAGGTTTTGCCCTCCGAGGTTTCAGTCACTCCGGCACGGATGTCCTCCACTGAACGGGCAACCCAGGGAAGGGTAAATTCAGCTGCCTGGGCATTTGCTGCGGTAAAAAGACTCAAAGCAAGAGTTGAGGCTAAAAATAGTTTCTTCTTCATCTTAGATGATCACTACCTTTCATTTTTGATGTAGGAACATCTTAACATAAAAAAAACATAGAATGCCACTATCTAGTGCCATTTTACAAAAGCTTAACTTACCTGTTATCTCCTGTCTTTTCTGTAACACAATACCAACATGGGTGATATATTTGATATATAAAACAAAAGCCACCGACTCTAAATGCCGATAGCTTTCATTCTCTATCGGGTAGATAGAAAGGAGGGTTATGAAAAAGAAAAGTTATTTGGGATTGAGTCTAGTATATTCCCTTAATCTTAAATTTGCCTAAACCTTGCCCTATTCTTTCAACCAAGCATTCTTCTCCATCCCAGGCATAGTTCTTTGGTATTTATGGTAGAATACTAGTAAGAAAAACTTTTGTTCCCCCAGGCAATAAAGGAGGTTATAGATGAAAGTTATAAAAATATGGTTTTTGGGTGGTCTTACTTTACAGGCCATAATTTGGGCTCATATGATTATTCTCGGCGCGGTTGATTTTTTAGCGGTCTTGCTAATCTTCATTTCCATCTACGCCCTTATTATCACTGGGTTGCAACTCCCAGTTTTGGCTGGCTTTTACTACCTCTTGAAAGATAAAGTTGAAAGCTGGAGCTGGTGGCATTCTTTCTTGATCTGGTTGAGTAGCTTTCTCCTCATCTTGTTTCTGGCCTATTTCATCGGTTGATAGACTTAAATCCCCCAATCGGATTGATTGGGGGATTGTTTTTCAACATTTTTCGGCTTAATGTCTAAAATGTCTAACGCCTGTAAAGACCATGGCAATGCCGTGCTTGTTGGCTGCATCGATGGAATCTTGGTCGCGGACAGAGCCACCTGGTTGGATGATGGCCTTGATGCCGGCTTGGGCAATCTCCTCGATATTATCGGCAAATGGGAAGAAGGCATCTGAGGCAAGAACGGCACCATCCAGGCGTTCCTTGGCCTGCTCGATGGCAATGCGGACAGAGGCCACACGGTTGGTCTGTCCTGGTCCGACACCCAGGGTCATCTTGTCATTTGTGATGATGATCCCGTTGGACTTGACATACTTGATGGCTTTCCAGGCAAATTCGAGGGCGGTTGCTTCTTGATCAGAAGGCTGACGCTCGGTTACCACCTGCCAGTCAGCTGGACTTTCCTTGATGACATCTTGGTTTTGAACCAAGAGACCACCTACCACACCAGTGTACTCTGCTTCCGCTTCGCTGGCATCCTGGGCATCAAATGGCAATTCCAAGATACGCAGGTTTTTCTTTTTGTTGGTCAAAATAGCCAGTGCCTCTTCGGAATAACTTGGAGCAATGATGATTTCCAGGAAAATCGGGTGCATTTTCTCCGCTGTCGCAGCATCCACTTCTCTGTTGAGGACAACGATTCCGCCAAAGATGGATACCGGGTCTGCTTCATAGGCATAGTCCCAGGCGGTCTCGATGTCATCTGCCTGACCGATGCCGCAAGGATTCATGTGCTTGAGGGCCACCACCGTTGGGCGGTCCTTGAAGTCACGGATAATCCGAATGGCTGCATCCGCATCACGGATATTATTGAAGGACAGCTCCTTGCCGTTGAGCTGCTTGGCTGCAGCGATGGAGTAGTCTGTCGGTAGGGCATTTTGGTAGAAGTCCGCATCCTGTTGCGGGTTTTCACCGTAGCGCATCGGCTGTTTGAGATCGTAAGTCAGGGTCAGTTTCTCTGGCTTTGCCTCACCAACTTGAGCGGTGAAATAGTCCGCGATGAGGGCATCGTAGGCTGCGGTATGGCGGAATACTTTTGCGGCCAAGCTTTGACGAGTTTCATAACTGGTTTCCCCCTTTTCAGCCAATTGCTCCAAGACCACCGCATAATCAGCTGGATCAACCACGACAGTGACACTGGCGTGGTTTTTTGCCGCCGAACGCAGCATGGAAGGTCCGCCGATATCGATGTTTTCCACCGCCAAATCATAGGTCACATCTGGTCGCAAGATGGTTTCTTTAAAAGGATAGAGGTTGACGACCACCAGATCAATCAGGCCAATCTCATGATTCTGGGCTGCCTCCAAGTGGCTGTCAAGGTCCCGACGCGCCAAGAGACCGCCATGAATCTTTGGATGAAGGGTCTTGACCCGACCGTCCATCATTTCTGGAAAACCGGTCACATCGTCAATGGCGATGGTAGCAACCCCAGCATTATCAAGGGCAACCTTGGTTCCTCCAGTTGAGATGATGTCCCATCCTAGTTTGGTCAATTCTTGGGCAAATTCTACAATGCCCGTCTTGTCTGATACGCTAATTAGTGCGCGTTTGTTTGTCATGTTTTCTCCTATCAATTATTATAGCCATGTTTTTTTGAATCTAAAATTGTCATCCAATAATGTTCTCTTTGAATTATAATATCATCATCAACACTAGATTTAAATGTTTCTAACAAAGAATAATGGAAATTATCCTTAAAATATTGCTCCCCCTCATTTTCAAACAATTCTTTTAAATCTTTATTTCCTCCATGACATGTTTTAACGTAATCTGAAAATCTTTTCCATATCATGTCTTTACCATAAGCAGAGCCGACATATTTTTTTCCTGTTTTTCTATCAACTTGCAAATAAACTCCCTTTAGGTTACTTAGAGCAGTTTTCCAAACTAGATTATTTTTAGTTATAATGCCAGATAAGGCTTCAAAGCTTAGATTTATCTTATCATATCCAGGAAATGCTGTTTGTAATTTATCTGGTAATATTTCTACCAACTCAAATTTTTCATAGTAATCATCCGCTCTATACCTTGAAGATGTGGGACCTTGAGGTCTTTTAAAACCAAATATAGCTCTACCCTCTAAATAAGAATATTTTTTAACATGTTCTAAATCATATATTTCTATGTCTTTATCTATTGGTGAAGCAATCAATTTATCACCTTTAAACACGCCTACAAATAACCAATTATCTTTACTGTATTCTATGAGTTGAATTAAATATTTTCTATCATTTGTAAAATGAGCTCTTTTTGACTGTGAAGATTTTCGAGTAAAAATATAACTTTTGAACTTTTCTTCTTCTCTATTTAAATACCACTCTAAAACAGGATAATTATCAATATTCTTATTAATTTTGATATTATAATCTGAAGCATCTCTATCATCAATCTCTAAACAACTTAGAATATTTAACATTTATTTCCTCTCCACTCCCAAACTATCCAAGACCTGTGGATAAAGGGCATACTCTGCCTCGTGGATTCGTGCCTCAAAGCTTTCTAGGCAATCGTCTGGCAGGCGGGGCACGCGCACCTGTTGGATGATTTGGCCGGTGTCCACACCAGCGTCCACCCAGTGGACTGTCACGCCAGACTGGCTGACGCCTGCCTCCCAGGCATCTTGGATACCATGGGCTCCCGGAAACTCTGGAAGATAGGCTGGGTGGATATTGATGATGCGGCCCTCGTAGGCAGCTAACAAGGTCGGCCCGACAATTTTCATATAACCTGCCAGGCAAACCAGATCAATCTGGTGCTCTTCCAAGAGCCCGATGATGGCCTCTTCATAGTCTGCCTTGTTGTCAAATTCCTTTAATTCAAAGGAGTAGGCTGGCACGTTCAGGTTTTGAGCCCTTTCCAACACATAGGCATCGCGGTGGTCTGAGAAAAGAAATTCCACCTCGAAGCTTTCCGCGATGACCTGAAAATTAGAGCCAGAACCGCTGGCAAATACGGCAATCTTTTTTGTCATTATTTTATCACCACACTGGCATCTGCCTTCTTCACAATCCGACCGATTTCGTAAACAGGCTCATCCAGCAAGGCTTTGACACGGTCCACATTTTCTGGACTAACTGCCAGCATCAGGCCGATACCCAT
>NZ_JBHCHN010000004.1:0-9609 GCF_041802885.1 Streptococcus sp. | reverse complement strand
TTCCTCCTAAAGTACAAATAATCGCTATAAATATTCCTGAAAGTACTTTGACAATTTTTCTTTTTTTCATCATCGACCCCCTTATGTTCTACTATAAAACAACAACTCACTATTATCTTATAGTATAACACAAAGATATATTGTGTTCAAAAAACTTCTGTAAAATCGACCTTATAAATTTATTCCTCTACTTTCAAAGAGCAACCGTTATGGCCTGGGTCACATCCTTACTGTTAGGATCGCCCGGGGTGCGGTTGATGAATTTGTAATATTGACATGTTTCTTTGACATATATTTTAGAATTTTTAGTGGTAGGGATTTGACTTGTGACAGGTTTTACATATTTTTGCAACGCCTGAATTTGTTGATCATTTAAGGCCATTTCCAATATTCTCCCTCAACAATTTCTAAATTATAAGTAATTTTTACATCAGGACTACCTACCTCATCTTTTATTACATTCTTTAAATAGCCCTCTGAATTTAATGCAATTAAATTGTTATCTAAACCTTCATCCTCACTAAGTTTTGCAAAATCCGGTAAATTATCATAATCTGATACTTCAACAATCTTATTAGGCTTCACTACTAATTCAATGACTTGATCGCCTAGACCATCAAAAGTTATGTTTAAACCTGCTGGAGTACCAAAATCCGAATATGGCCCCTCTATCGTTCCACTGCTTCCAAGCACAGCACGATTTCCTTCAGTATCATAAACCACTGGAACCACATTCGCAGTAAACATCGAAAATCCATCGCCTCCATCCACGAAAATAGGCGAAAATTCAATCTTACTGACCCCTGAATAGTTTTCCTTGATATAAGTCGCAATTTGTTCTTCCAATAGTTTGAAACCATGTTGAATCAGTCTATCGTTCCGTTCAGTCGCTGCTCTGTATGACATGTAATAAATTCCTCCTAAAGTACAAATAATCGCTATAAATATTCCTGAAAGTACTTTGACAATTTTTCTTTTTTTCATCATCGACCCCCTTATGTTCTACTATAAAATAATAACTCACTATTATCTTATAGTATAACACAAAGATATATTGTGTTCAAAAAACTTCTGTAAAATCGACCTTATAAATTTATTCCTCTACTTTCAAAGAGCAACCGCTATGGCCTGGGTCACAGCATTTCTGTTAGAATCACCTGAAGTGCGGTTGATAATTTGGTATTTTTGATATGAATTATCGTCGTGAATTATTGAGATCTTTTAGTAAAAAAAGAAGAGTTTGCAACAACAATTGTCCCAAACTCTCACTTTGTTCCATCTAAGAAATCACTTCTTCAACTGATTGTCAGTCAGCCAACTACTGATGGAAGCCTTATTAGATAAGATTCGCCCCCTAAGAGGTCTATCAAGCAGCCAATCCATCTCCAACTGGGCCTGTCCATAGCTAGAGCCGCCTGAGGTTGCAAAACTCGCCACCTTCTTTCCCGTCAGCTCTAAGTCTTCTATCACTGTATAGAGGATGCGCGGCGGAATTCCCCACCAAATGGGATGACCCAAAATGACTGTATCGTAGTCAGCAATATCCGGCAAATTCCCTTTATAAAGAGGACGGCTTGTCGAATTTTTCTGTTCCAAATTGGCCCGACAATCAGGATTTGTCCAATCCAAATCTTTCTTTGTATAGGCAACCTTTGCTTGGATACGATACAAATCAGCCCCCAAACTCTCCGCCATCTGATGGGCAACCTGCTCCGTATGCCCAGTCATTGAAAAGTAAATAATAAGTGTCTTTGCCATCAAAATTCCTCCATCCAAGGTCTAAAACCTTTTTCCCTATCATACACCTTGGAGTTGGGTCTGTGTCAAGTAAATCGCGGCAATACACAAAAACCCCACCAAAATATTGGTGGAGTTTGTAAATAGCAACTTAAGGTAAACCTTGATTATTTCAAAGTTACGCTAGCGCCAGCTTCTTCAAGCTTAGCTTTGATTTCTTCAGCTTCAGCAGCTGCAACACCTTCTTTAAGGATAGATGGTGCGCCGTCAACAAGAGCTTTCGCTTCTTTAAGACCTTCGCCAGTGATTTCACGTACAACTTTGATAACGCCAACTTTTTTGTCGCCAGCTGCAGTCAATTCGATATCGAATGAATCTTTAGCAGCACCTGCATCAGCAGCGCCAGCAGCAGCTACAGCTACAGGAGCAGCTGCAGTTACACCAAATTCTTCTTCGATAGCTTTTACAAGGTCGTTAAGCTCAAGGATTGTAGCTTCTTTGATTTCAGCAATAATGTTTTCAATGTTCAATGCCATTGTGATTTTCCTCCAATTTAGGTTTTTAAAATAATGTTTTGTAGCACTAAGCAGCTACCTTCTTACGCATTAAGCTGCGTCTTCTTTGTTTTCTGCAACTGCTTTGACAGCATATGCAACGTTGCGAACTGGCGCTTGAAGGACAGAAAGCAACATAGAAAGCATGCCTTCGCGGTTTGGCAAGGTTGCAAGGGCTTCGATTTCTGCTTTTGTAGAAACTTTGCCTTCGACAGCTCCGCCTTTGATTTCAAGTGCATCAGCCGTTTTCGCGAAATCATAGATGATTTTTGCTGGGGCAACTGCATCTTTTGAGAATGCAACTGCAGATGGGCCTACAAATAATTCTGCAAGACCTTCAAGACCAGCTTTTTCAGCAGCACGGCGCAAGATTGAGTTTTTGATAACTTTATACTCAACTTCTTCGCTACGCAAGTTACGACGAAGAACAGTATCTTGTTCAACTGTCAAACCACGCGCATCAACAACAACGATAGAAGTTGCTGCTTTCATCTGCTCAGCGACTGCATCTACTAATTCCGCTTTTTTAGCGATAATAGCTTCACTCATTAATTTTACCTCCGTTTTTATTTTGGGATAGGCACAAAAAAATCGCACCTACACCTAGACACGAAAGTACAAATACGTTTATATTCAATAATCGTTTTGTGCCTCGGTAGGATCTTTATGAGTCGAGCTCCCCTACTGTCTTAGGTCAGTTTTTTCAAACCTTAGCTAGGATACCACTTCTCTCTTATAATGTCAAGAAAAAAACTTGATTTATCAAAAAAAGAGGATTGACTCCTCTTTCTATTAGCCTCTAAAAGTCTGATAGAGTGATTTAATATCATTTGGCCTGGTTCGGCAGCAACCACCGAGCACTTTAACCTGAAATTGATTATGCCAGTAATGACTGTTCTCTACTAAATCTTTAGCAGCAACATCTTTTGGTTTCCAAGTCTGAGTCTGACCATCATAGACTTCACCTGAATTGGGATAGGTGACCAGATATTTATTGGTCAAACTAGCCAGTTTTTCCAGAGCGGCATCAAATAGTAAGGGTGAACTACAATTGATTCCAAGGGCCATGATTTGCTCAGAAGAGTTGACCAAGTCCGCGACGGCTTCCAAGCTTGTTCCATCTGAGATACTACTGCTTTCCTGAATGGTGAAGGATATATATGCTTCAACCTGAGGAAATTCCTCTGCCAGCAATTCCACAAGAGACTCTGCTTCCAAAGCATTTGGAATAGTTTCCAGTGCCAGGAGATCAACTCCCTGCTTGAGCAAAATCTCAATCCTTGGCCGATGAAAATTTTTCAGTTCTTCCTTGCTGATATTTCCATAGTCACCAGTATACTCAGAACCATTGGCCAAATAAGCCGCATAAGGTCCTACATCTCCAGAAATCAAGGGATAGGGACGCTTGCTTTTCTCAGCATCAGAAATAGAGGCCCAGACCTTATCTCTGGCAGCCCTTGCTAAGGCAACCGTCTGAGCAATGATAGCATTCGCTTCTGCTTCTGATAGGCCAGCTTCTTGGAGTCCTGGGAGTGTCGCCTGATAGGATGAAGTCGTCACCAAATCCGCCCCAGCAGCAATATAGGTTTCATGGATTTCTTGGATGATACTTGGTTCCTCCAGTAAATACTTAGCAGACCAAAGCTTGCCAGAAATATCATAACCCAGTGCTTCTAGTTCGGTACCAAGGGCCCCATGCAAAATCAAAACATCCTGATTCTCTAATAATCCTTTAAATGTTCCCATAGGAGCTACTCCTTACCATTTTTTAAAGCGAAGATAGTAGTAAACATAGCACAAGATCATAAAGGGAACACCGAAATAAAGACCAGGTCTCTGTGATGGGTCCCAGGCAATCCCGATGATAGAAATCACCAAGAGAACAACCGTAATCCATGGCAAGGTTGGAGAAAATGGAGTCTTGTATTCCAATTCATCCACACTATGCTTTTTGAGAAATTCTTTTCGGAAACCGATTTGAGCCAAAGGAATAGCCAACCATGCCACCACAACCGCAAATCCAGCAATGGAAACTAGGGCCAGGAAGATGGTATCCGCTGCATAGATGCTAGCAACCAAAGCAATGACGACACCCACCATGGATAAGAGCATGGCCCGCATTGGCACACCGTGCTTGTTAATCTTAACTAGGTTCTTGCTAATCATTCCTTCATTGGCCAAGGACCAGAGCATCCGACTAGATGCATAAAGCCCAGATGTGGATGCAGACAGAATAGCTGTTAAAATGACAAAGTTCATAATATCGGCTGCATAAGGAATACCGATTTTTTCAAAGACAACGACAAAGGGTGCTTCGACGACCCCTGCTTGGTCCATAGGCAAGAGTGAAGCCAGAACCAAGATGGTCAGCGAGAAAAAGGTGACGAGGAGGCCGATCGTTGATTTGATAGCCTTTGGTACTGCTTCTTTTGGATTGTCCGTTTCACCAGCCGCAATCCCAATCATCTCTACACCTGAATAGGCATAGTTGACGGAAAGCATGACAGAAATAACACCAATCCAATGATTAGGGAAGAGACCGTTGGCAGTCAAGTTTGTAAAGAGGGGAGCTGAACTCGTTCCTTCATAGGGCAGAATGCCAAAAATTGCCAGCATGCCAAGAATGATGAAGACAAGAATGGCATAGAATTTAATACTTGAAAAATAATCTTCTGCTGTCGCAAACCAGCCAACACTGAGAGCATTGAGTCCAAAAACCAATAGGGCAAAAAGGGTTGCAAAGACCCAGATAGGCACATTTGGAAACCAACGTAAGGCTAGTTGCGCCGCCCCGATAAACTGCGATGCCAGAGCTACAACCCAGCAAAGCCAATACATCCATGCCACCATAAAGCCCGTTCCTGGACTGATAAAACGAGTGGCATAGGTATGAAAGGACCCGGTCACCGGCATAGCAACTGATAATTCCCCCAAAGAGAACATGACTAGATAGACCATGACTCCACCGAAGAGGTAAGAAAGAATCGCTCCAAATGGTCCTGCTTGGTTGATGGCATAGCCTGAGCTCAAAAAGAGCCCTGTACCAATAACACCACCGATTGATAGCATCTGCAAGTGGCGACTGTTCATCTGACGATTAAACCGGCCCTCATTTTCAAAATTATGATTTTCCATCATATCTCCTTTAAAATGTAATAAGACTATCTTACCATGATAGCTACAACTTGTCTTATAGGTATTTTTTAAGATGGCCTTAGTCATTGCTTATAGAACTTTTGAAGCAGAGAAAAACCAAATTCCTACTGAAGAGAAATTTGGTTCTTTATTATATAGACTCTAAAATCGCATCCCAGGCCTGGTCATAGCCTTGACGGGTTTCAGATGAGAAGATAATGAAGCGGTCGCTTGCCTCAAAATTCAGCTTTTTCTTGATGGCCGATTCGTGCTTGTTCCATTTGCCTCTAGGAATCTTATCAGCCTTGGTCGCAACTACAATGACTGGAATCTCATAGTACTTGAGAAACTCATACATTTGCACATCGTCCGCAGATGGGTCATGGCGTAAATCAACCAGACTGACCACCGCCCGAAGATTCTCTCGGCTGGTCAAATATTCTTCAATCATCTTGCCCCATTTGGCCCGCTCGGTCTTTGAGACCTTGGCATAGCCATAGCCTGGAACATCCACAAAGCGGAGTTTATCATCGATATTGTAAAAATTGAGCTGCTGGGTTTTGCCTGGCTTACTGGAAGTCCTGGCTAGATTTTTCCGCCCTAAAAGGGTATTGATAAAGCTAGACTTTCCAACGTTTGAGCGACCTGCCAAGGCGATTTCAGGCATGTCATCCTGAGGGTACTGGGCCTTGGAAACCGCACTGAGGACAATCTCAGCATTATGTGTGTTAATTTCCATCTGGGTCCCTTCCACTAAGCAGTCTCCAAAAGAGGCTTGTCCTTGCCTTCTACCGCATCCTTGGTAATACGAACCTTCTTGATGTGGTCTTGGCTCGGCACTTCAAACATGACATCCATCATGGTTTCCTCGATAATAGAACGTAGCCCACGGGCCCCTGTTTTGCGCTCGATAGCTTTCTTCGCAATCTCTACCAAGGCGTCCTGGTCAAATTCCAGCTCGACATCATCATAGGACAGGAGGGTCTGGTATTGCTTAACCAGGGCATTTTTCGGTTCGGTCAAAATGCGGACCAAGTCCTCTTCCGTCAGCTGATTGAGGGCTGCAAAAACAGGTAGGCGGCCAATCAACTCTGGAATGATACCAAATTTTTGAATGTCGTCAGCGATGATGTGCTGCATGTAGGAATCTTCCTCAGCAATGGCAGTGTTGTTGTGGCCAAAGCCAATGATTTTTTCACCCAAGCGCTGCTTGACAATTTCTTCGATGCCGTCAAAGGCCCCACCTACGATAAAGAGGATGTTCTTGGTATCGACATGAATCATCTCCTGCTGGGGATGCTTACGGCCTCCCTGTGGAGGAACACTGGCCACTGTTCCCTCGATAATTTTCAGGAGGGCTTGCTGAACCCCTTCACCTGATACATCACGGGTGATGGAGACATTCTCCCCTTTTTTGGCAATCTTATCAATCTCATCCACGTAGATGATACCACGCTCGGCCCGGTCAATGTTGAAATCCGCCGCCTGAAGGAGCTTGAGCAGGATATTTTCTACATCTTCTCCCACATAGCCGGCCTCAGTCAAGGCTGTCGCATCGGCGATGGCAAAGGGAACATTGAGGCTCTTGGCCAGGGTTTGGGCCAGGAAGGTCTTGCCCGAGCCAGTTGGGCCAATCATGAGGATATTGGACTTCTGGATATCCACATCATCCTCACCCCGTGTATCCTGGAAATTGATGCGCTTGTAGTGATTGTATACTGCTACCGCCAAGGCGCGTTTGGCCCGATCTTGGCCGATGACATAATGGTTGAGAATATTGAGCAATTCCTGCGGCTTTGGCGTGTCCGCCAAGTCTGTCAAGACCTCTTCTGCCAATTCTTCTCGGATAATTTCCTGTGCCAATTCGACACACTCATCACAGATGAAAACATTGTTTCCTGCAATGATTTTCTTTACTTCTTCTTGATTTTTACCGCAAAATGAGCAATAAATCATTTCCTTGTTCTTGTGAACTGCCATTTCTTACCTCTACATTTCTCTCTTACTAAAACAAAAACCCATAAAAGGCATGAATGCTATTAACCAGATTGGTGAAGGCATTCAGCAAAAATAGGGCTGCGAGGCCATAGCGTCGCTTTTGCAGGGCCTGGCCTGCACAGATGACACAGATGCCACATAAAAAGGCTGTAAATAAGCCAAATAAACTTTTCTGCATTCCTAGATCACTTTCTTTATATACTTCCGAATGGTGAAATCGGCTGGATTTTCTCCGTCTTTGGCACGAAAATCGGATGCAACTTCTGTCCAGACAGTCCAGTCAAAATCTTCTGGGAAATAGGTATCTCCCTCATAGCTGGCATGGATATCTGTCTTGACAATTTCATCCAGATAGGGTTCAAAGATGCTGAAGATTTGCTTGCCGCCGATGACATAGAGATTCTTGTCCTGCTTTTCATACCAGTCCAAAATCTCCTCAACCGAATGGAAAACCAGCACGTGCTCATTGTCCACCTGATAGTTCTTATCGCGGGTCAAAATCAGGGAGAGACGCTTGGGCAAAGCCCGTTGGCCCATGCCATCAAAGGTCACACGGCCCATGAGGAGATTGTGACCAATGGTGGTTTGCTTAAAATGTTGCAGCTCAGCTGGTAATGACCAGGGCAGAACCTGATCCTTCCCGATGACACCTTGCTCATCCTGGGCCCAAATGCCCACTATCTTTTTCGTCATTCTCACTCAGTCCTTTTTCTTTGTTCCTTTATTCTATCAAATAATCAACAAAAATGCACTTGCTAGACATGTAGCAAGTACAGTTTCTTAAATGGCTAGGTCAAATTTGAGCTGGGGCTTGACAGCCTCATAATCGACCAAGACAAAATCCTCGGGCTTGATGTCAAAGAAATTGGTCCCATCTGGCACATTGAGAATCAGCCTAGGTTGGCAGTCTGTTGGTTTACGGCGGAGCAGTTCTTCTGCATTGTCAAACTGATTGTCATAGATATGGAGATTGTTGACGAAGTAGAAAAACTTGCCGACCTTCCAGCCAAAATGCTTGGCAATCATCATCTGCAGGGCCACATACTGCATGGCATTGATATGGTGGGCCACCAGCATGTCATTTGAGCGCTGGGTCAGGGTCGCATCCAGATAGATTTGACCATCCACCCGACGAACATCAAACATGGTTTGAAAGGCACAGGGCAAAAGTCCTTCGGAAGCTTCAAAGGCCTCGTAATCCCAGAGGGAAATAACATTGCGGCGATTCCAGGGATTTTCCTCCAGCTGCTTCAAAATCTTGTTGATGATGTCATGCTTTTTAACCACAGCCCCATAGCGCTGGCCGATGGTGCCTGTGTTTCCAACTTCCCAGTCATTCCAATAGGCCACCTTATACTTGTCATTGAGAAGGGACAAATCATTGGTCTGGTCCTGGTAAATCCAGAAAATCTCCTTGATGGCGGACTTGATAGGAATAGGCCGAAGAGTCGTGATGGGAAAGTCACCCTTACTCAAATCATACTCGGCAAAAGAACCTGTAATGTATTTGGAATTGGCTGTCTGACCATCCTTGTACTTGGGCCTTGCCTGCTCTGACCAGACACCTTCATTCAAAATCTTGGAAATATTATCTTTAAAAATTACATCTGCTTTTGTCATAAGGACATTATACCACGAAGAGAAGTTTTTTTCCCTCCAGAAGTTACAAAAAAAGCCAACCGAGGTCAGCTTTTTAGATTATTTCAATACCAATGATGCTGCTCCAAGCACCCCGGCGTCATTACCCAAGGTTGCTAATACCAGCTGGGTGCTTTCCTTGATTTGCGGGAAGCTGTTTGCAACGAAGACCTTGCGTACGCCTTCTAATAAGAACTCACCAGCGGCTGACACACCACCACCAAGCACGATGTAAGCTGGGTTCAATACTGCTGCGATGTTGGCGCAGGCCACACCAAGGTAGTTAGAAAAATGACGGTAGACAATCAAGGCCAAATCATCCCCTTCTTTTGCCAAGTCAAAGACATCTTTGGCGGTCACCTCTTGACCATCGTCAATCATCTGTTTTAGTTTGGCATCACCAGCGTATTCTTCAGCATACCGGCGGGTCAAGTTGACGATACCAGTTGCAGAAGCAACGGTTTCCAGACAGCCTTTTTTCCCACAGGTGCAGTCAAATGGAGCCTCAAAGTCAACAGTGATATGACCTAGCTCACCACCTGCTCCC
>NZ_JBHCHN010000003.1:0-6705 GCF_041802885.1 Streptococcus sp. | reverse complement strand
GCAAGTCCAAGCCTGCAACAGAAGTCGAGTAATCCACATCCTGAACCTTCAACTGAGGCAAGGATTGGTGAACAAAGCGGGTCGCTTCAAAATCTGGAGCAGACTCTCTATTGTACTGCTGACTAGCCAACATCACATGCTGGTCCTTGCGGTCATGCCCCCAAACACTATAATGTAACAATTCATCGCTTATCTTCAATTCTGAACTCCTTATGTAAACTATTTCTATTTCATCTCATCAGCTAGGTTCAAGTTGAGGGGTAAAATCCCCGCCGACCGCCATTTGTGATGAATCTTCTCAGCTTGTTGGACTTGGCTAGCAAAAGCGATTCCGCAATCACCACCACCAGCACCGGATGACTTGGCGACCGCCCCCTCCTCCTCAGCCAACTGGCACAGTTTCGCTAAGGCAGGAGTCTCAATGTTTAAGCCCATCTTGCGGGCAAATTCCTGCAGGAGTCTGCGGTTTTCAGCGATACCCGCTTGAAAACGTTCCGCATCCCCTTGCTGGCAGGCCTGAATGATGCCTCCCAGGCAGGACTTACTCTTTTGCAAAAAATCCCGATGGCTACTTTCTTTCCCATCCTGACTGCGGCCTTGGCCGACCTGGTTGACTAGGGAGTCTGTCGAGGCAGCCTGGCCAGTCCAGCCAATCAACAGAGACAGGGTGCCTGGCAAGGACAAGCGTTCAATGTTCACATCCTTCCAGGGCATATCTAAGATTTCTAAAAGAGTATGTTCTTCCAGAAGCTCTTTGAGCCAGTCGCGGTCCAAGGAATGATAGGCAATGACTCCGCCATAACTGGAAGCTGCCAAATCACCAAAGGACCCCGCCATCCCCAGTTGCAGCTGAGACAAGGCTGCCAGTTGATAAAGCCGATAAGCATTCACCTCCTGGCCATAATAAGCCAAAACAGCCTTTATTGTCGCTACCGTAAGAGCCCCTGATGAGCCCAGACCATATTTAGTACCAGACTGACTGTTATCTAGCTGACTGTCAACCGACAGGGCATAGAAAGCAGCTGTCTGCTGCCCCAGGGCCCGCACATAGGCTTCAGCCACTCCCATGGCTGAAAAGATGAGGGCATAGGAAGTGGCCGTCTGGGTCACTATTTCCTCGCCACTTCGTTCCCAAGGGATCGTTATTCCCTGCTGACTGGAAAAAACCGTACCGCTATTGCTGGCTTCAATGGTGACGGTCAAATATTGGTTAATGGCAGCAATCATAGCCGGATTACCAGCTTCCACTACTGCATACTCTCCAGCTAAAAAGAGCTTCCCTGGGGCTGATACTTGAACCTTCATATGTGATTTCCTTCTGTCAATCGCATTTTAGACTGTTGCCAGTCTGCCTCAGATAAAACGTAGGCAGCTGGGCCAGGTAGACTAGAAATGATGTTCTCGGCTGGAAAATGAATTGATAAGGCTTTCCGCAAACGCCCCATATCACTGGCCCGACAGAGAATTTTGACATTTGGTCCAGCATCCATGGTCATGTAGGCGGGGACTTGTAACTCTTCTCTCACCTGTCTGACAGCCTCCTGAGCCAAAAGAGAATCCGCTGACCAGTAGGTAAAAGGGGGATTGGCTGATAGTGTCGTTGCGTGCATTTTGAAACCATTGTGCTCGGTGATCCGACCCAGGGTTTCAAAATCCTTCTCGGCAATCGCCGCCTTCATAGCCTGCAAGTCCTCTCTGGCGGTCTCAATCCAGGCTGGATAAAAAGGAGATGTTTGGACCGTATGCTCCATGCCAATCCGACTGGCAATCTTTTTCTCTTGGCTATCCACAACTAGGACTAGCATACCAATATCCCAGTCTGCATCATCCACAGGATGAGCCATGGAATCTTCCGAAGAAGTTCCCATATCCCATTCAACAAAACCGCCGAAGAGGCTGCGGGTGCTAGAGCCTGAACCTCGTCTGGCAAAGGTGGACAGTTCTTGCCGTGTCATATCTAGTTTCAGAGCATCCGCAACTGCTAGGGCCAGGGCTGCAAAAGCTGAGGCCGAGCTGGCCAAACCGGCAGCAGTTGGAACAAAGTTGATACTTTCGACACGAGCAAAAGGTCTCTTACCTATATATTCGCAAAATAAATCTAAAAAATGAGAAATTTTTACAACTTCTTTTTCAAATTGCTCTTTTCCATTTAACAAAAAAATATCTTTTGTTAACTCATCATCAAAAGTTACTTTGGTATCTGTATAAAAAGCCTCTAGGGTCAGAGATAAACTCGAATTCATGGGTAAAAACAAGTCCTTATCCCGTTTGCCCCAGTATTTAATAAGAGCAATATTAGTATGTGCTCTGGCAATTCCCACAGCTTGCGTCATCTTATTCTCCTAAGTATTGTATCCAAGTTTGGCAGGCTCCTGATTTTTCTAAGGCCTGGGCAATTTTTTCTGCTTGATGTTGGTTGGCAGCCAAAGCAATCATGCAGCCACCGCGACCTCCACCTGTCAATTTGGCACCCAGGGCACCTTGGACATGGGCCACATCCACTAAATAATCCAGTTTTTCATCCGAAACACCCAATTTTTGTAAGAGCAAGTGAGCCTGATTCATGACCTGACCCAGAGCCTGGACTTGACCAGAAGCCAAGTACTTCTTCGCCTGTCTAGTCAAGTCACCTAGTTCTTTTATCCAGAGCCTGGCATCTTGTTGATCCTGATAGAGTGTGGCCACATCCGAAACTGCTTCCAGAGTATGCCCCATCTTCCCAGAATCCCCCACAACCAGATAGGCATCTAAGTGCAAGTTCAGGGGCTCAATAACTTGGCCTTTAATAAAAAAGACAGGCTGCTTTCCGCTGGTGGTGGCTGCATCGATACCAGATGGATTGCCATGGGCAATCTTTTCGGAAGATTGGACAATGTCCCAAAGTTCTTGATTACTCAAATCCTTTTGATAAAAAGCAAAAAGAGCCCTGGCCACCGCAACAGCCACCGCTGCACTGGACCCCATCCCCCGTTCAGCTGGGATGGTTGAATCAATCTGAACATGAATGGCCGGATCGCTAGGCGCTCCAATACGGTAGAGAGAAAAACGGATAGCATGCTTGAGACTTTCCCAAATCTTGGGCATCTGATGGACCAGGCCATCATAGAAATCACAGGATACTGACAAGGCTTGACCTTGATCAGTGACCGTTGCTTGGATTTGCACAGCAGAAAAAGGTAGAGCAATCGCCGGCTGACCATAGACTGCCGCATGCTCTCCCATTAGAATAATCTTTCCGCTTGCTTTTCCTACTGCCTTCATCATATTCTCCTTATAAAATCAAATCCATTATACCATTTTTCGACCAATCCTACTAGATAAGGAAACGAGTTCAACCTTCTCTCTTTCTACTCAAAAAGCCACCAACTCTTTGATGACTTTCCTCGGATAATGAAAACTTCATATGGGTTGTCTGTCAAACCCCAGTCAACGGAATTTTTCAGGATTTTTCAGAATAATAATTACAGAAACCAAGATCATCAAAAAACTAGTTAACAATGTGCGATAACTGCCATTCAACATCCCAAAATTATCTGTAATAGTATCAAAAATATGAATCCCTCCATGGACCGCAACTGCCGCCCAAGTGCTTCCTGTCCAGTAAAGTAAAACACCTGCCAGTAGACCAAAAGCAAAAGGATATGTAAATTCAAAGAATGCTAATATTCCTTGATAAGTAAAAAAATGATTCCAATGCATAGCCATAAAGAGCAAGGCCGATATCAGGATGGTAGGAATCGGTTTTTTCTCCAGAGTTTGGTTTAGGTAGCCCCGATAGGCTAATTCCTCAGGAAATCCTTGAAGAACATAAGCTGCCATGAAGGCTGAAAAAAACATGTTCCAACCTCTGTCATCTGGCACTGCTAGCTGCTCCTTAAAGATCAGCGGAGCTAAAAAAGCTGCCCCAACAACCACAAGACCTGTAATGATAGTACCTACTATAAAGCCAATCAAACCTTTTTTATTGACTTGTAGCTTCAAGTAGGAAATAGGTTTGCGGTCAACAACTTTTAACAAAAGCAAGATAGACAATGTGTAAATCAGGCACATCACAGCTCTCACAATATTGATCTGAAGCTCAGTCTGAGGTGAGAAGAGCGAGTTTATCAGAAAGGCTAACCCGATGGTTAAAAACTCGTAAACAAGAAAGAGAATTAAAGCTCTAATCCAAGGTTTAAAACGACGACTACTGTTTTCAACTTGACTTGTATTCATAACTTACCTCCTCATCCGTCTTCATTATCCAAAACTATTTTAGCACATAAGAACAGAAATAGCGACATATTTTCAGAATATTCAGGATAATGTTCGGTAAAAGGGCTGTTTCTACAAGAAATATGCTCTCTTTCAGGGGCACAGCTCCCCTTTTTAACCAAGAAAAAACCACCTTATCGATTTTTCCTGTCCATAATAGTGATATCACCTATTCATCAGATAAGGATTGTAGTCATCAGATTGTGCCCAAATGTGCTTTAACTGCTTTTTTGATAAAAGCTGGTAAGTCTGGATTGCCGTATTTTTGGAAATACTGCTTGAACCTAGGGTCATCTTCGTAGGTTTGCGCAATATAAACCAAGACCTGGTCGCTAAAGTCACTAAAGGCAAGCAGAGCCCGTCGCCATTCCTCCACTAACTGCTTTACTTCGGGAGCATCATAGGGGAGATGTGTCTGTTGACTAAAGAGCTGAAAAACTTGTTCCAAGCGTTGTTGGTCAACATGCCTCTGGTTTGCGTCCTGCTTTTCCTGACGTTCTTGGAAGATCTGATAGGCTAAAGTATCACCATACCGCATTTCTGCTTCCGTCTCATATTGAGCTGAGAGAGGCTTTTCTAACATGTCTAAATCCAAGAGAGGCTGGCCAGACAGAAAGGCCTGTAATTGTCTTTCTTTTTCTTGCAGCTCCTTGATTTTCAAGGCAAAGGCTTGCTCTTGTTTTTCTAGGATGGGACGGAGATCCTCATCAGTCAATTCAATCAGGCTCTGAATGTTCTTAATAGAAAAATCCAAAGCCTTTAGAAAGAGAATTTTCTGCAGGCGAATCAAGTCTTCCTGACAATAGCTACGGTAGCCATTTTCTAATTTTTCTGCTGGCAATAATCCAACCCGATCATAATAATGTAGGGTCCTCTTGGTCAAACCTGTGATGGTCATTATTTCCTTTATCGTGTAGTTTCTGTCCAAAATTCTTCTACCTCCGCTAAAATTTCCGAAGCCGGTATGAGACTTGCTTCTTCGATGGTTTTTCCTGTCTTTTCCAAATAATATTGTATCAGATAATAGCCACAGGCGTAACCTGCACAGTAAGGCATGCCAACACCTTCCTGCCCCATCAAGGCAGCTATTTCATCACCATAGAGGTAGGCGGTGATTTTTTGCACACCCTTAACGTCTAAATGATTGTGTAAGAAGGGTTTGATGACCTGATTGAGTGTATCCAGACTGGTTTTGCTGACCCAAGGACCTAGATTTTCCTTGCCATACATCTGGACAGCAAAATTCTCGGCTAAGCCTTCTGCTACCAGCATTTCCTTGAGTGAACCACCATCCCAGTCAACAAATTGATAGCGAACATTGTGATTGACTTCATGAGCTAAGGCTGATGGCAGGCGGGACAAGGTATGCTCATTGGGGACCAATGATAAAAATAGATAGCCCGGAATCCCACCATCCCCACTATAACCATCATTGATTTGCAACATGGGAGCCGTCGTCTGAGCCAGCAAGATTGTAAAAGTATAATCTTGGACAGGCAATTTGACCGAACCAAATCTCGCCAAACTGTCTCGAATGGCTCTTTCGTAACTTTGCCAAACAGAATCATCTAAACGATTAATCAGGGGCAGTTGTTGCGCTGTCAGCATTTCAGGCATGAAGTGCATCCAGCTCAATAACATCATAATATCAAAACCTCCCTCTTGTTTGGCTTCAAAAGGAATGCCCTGTTTGTAAAATTTTTCTTTAAAAGGTGCTAATATTTCCTCTTTAAAATAGTTTCTTCTTTCTGCCATTGGCATTTCTAATAATTCTCGATAAACCTTATCTGAGCGAATCAATTTAATGTTCATATTTTTCTCCTTTACAAGAGGAGTATAAAGGATGACCTAAGGTCATAGTCAAGAAAAAATAGTTTTCGTTGTGAAAACTATTTTTTTCTATTCTCAACGGCTGCAATACACCAATCAATCAACTCCTCCAAGCGCTCGATCTGTTCGGTCATGTGGAGGTAGCCCATGACGGCCTCGAAACCTGTGGACATCTTGTAGGTGATGATGTCGGTATTTTTGGCCTTGGTGTTGGCATTGGCATTTCGGCCCCGCTTATAGATTTCCTGCTCTTTTTCTGTCAGAAGGTTTTCTTCCAGCATAAGCGTAATCAGCATGGCCTGAGCCTTGGCGGACACATAGTGGGTGGCCAGGCGGTGGAGCTGGTTGGGCTTGGTTTGCCCTTGAAAAATCAGATGGCGGCGGATATACATGGAGTAGACCGCATCCCCCTCAAAAGCCAGGGCAATGCCATTGATGAGATTGACATCCACTGCTTTAGCCACGGATCCACCTCATCCTATCCTTGGCATCCAAAAGCTTGATGCCTTGAGCAGCCAATTCATCTCGAATACGGTCTGCTGTCGCAAAATCCCGATTGGCCCGCGCTTCTTGGCGTTCCGCAATCAGGGCTTCAATCTCGCCATCCAAGACTTCTTCCTG
>NZ_JBHCHN010000002.1:0-56940 GCF_041802885.1 Streptococcus sp. | reverse complement strand
TAACGCAGGAGCGGACCTTGATGATTTGTGTGAACCTTTTCATCTCATGGCAACATGCCCCTAACCTCTCTTCCTAGGAAGGGAGGTTTTTTTGAGCCCAAAAACTTGTGAAGGGCTTGACAAAACTTGAAAACCTGATATACTAAAGCATTATAAGGGAATGAGGCACTCCCTAAATTCATGCTTGAATTTGAACCGCGATTTACGCTGATGGCTTCTATGACGCTTTTTGTGCTGTCATGGAAGTCATTTTTTTCATGACCTTGGATTTGATTAGAAATGGAGATAGGATGTTACTTTCTTTTGCTTTCCTGTTTTTGGGTGGACTTTTTTTTGCTCTCTTGGCTGAAAGAGTGAAATTGCCGCGTATCATCGGTATGTTGCTGGCTGGTGTGCTGTTTGGTCCCTACTTGCTGGACCTCTTTGATGCCAGTCTTTTGGACAATTCAGCTACTTTTCGTCGGATGGCTCTCATCATCATTCTGATCAAGGCTGGCTTGACCATTGATCTTAAGGATTTGAAAAAAGTTGGGCGACCTGCCTTCCTCATGTCCTTTGTGCCAGCTAGTTTTGAAATCTTAGCCTACCTCCTTTTTGCCCCCATCTTGCTGGGCATGTCCCTACTGGATGCGGCCCTTTTGGGGTCTGTCATGGCGGCCGTATCGCCAGCAGTAGTGGTTCCTCGAATGGTGAACCTTATAGATAAGGGTTACGGCAGCAAGAAATCCATCCCCCAGCTCATTCTTGCGGGAGCCTCTTTGGATGACATTGTGGTGATTGTTCTTTTTACTAGTTTCTTGTCCATGGCCAGCGGAGACAGTGTCAACCTGCTCAGTTTTTTCAATATTCCCATTTCCATCCTCTTGGGTCTCTTAGTCGGGGGCCTCTGTGGGCTGGGCCTGCTACATTTTTTCCAGCAGGTCCGAATCCTGCATCCGGTCCATAAAATTCTGATTATGCTGGGCGTTTCTTTCTTCCTGGTAGCATTGGAAACAATCTTGGATGGAAAAGTTGCTCTTTCTGGGCTCTTGGCTGTCATGGCTATGGCTGCTGTTCTCAAGATGAAGGGGCCCGATCAGGACATTCAGCACCTGGCCTCGTCTTTTGGCAATATTTGGATAGGGGCTGAAGTGGTACTCTTTGTCCTGGTGGGGGCAGCAGTGGATGTTCGCTATCTGGGAGAGGCTGGTCTGCCAGCGGTTGGCTTGATTGTCTTGGCCTTGCTAGTTCGGTCTCTGGGAGTCTACATCAGTGTGTCAGGAAGTCAGCTCAATGCAAGGGAAAAAGTCTTTGCCATCATCGCCTACCTGCCCAAGGCCACTGTCCAGGCTGCCATCGGCTCGGTTCCATTAGCAGCTGGTTTGGAATCAGGCAAACTCATTTTGTCTGTGGCGGTCATCGGCATCGCTCTGACGGCTCCTTTGGGGGCTATCTTGATGGATGCCAGTTATCAAAAACTATTGACCAAAGACTAGTTTTGGGAGATTTTATCTGATTTTCCTTTTTCTTAGAAAAAAAGAAGAAAGAGGGCTGACAATTTTGGCGTAAAATAGTATAATAGTGAAAATATTAATTTTTAGAAAATTTCGAAAGTGTCTTATGTGATGCTGGAGATGAGGAGTAGATATGGGATATACTGTTGCTGTTGTTGGAGCTACTGGAGCTGTTGGAACACAGATGATTAAGATGTTGGAAGAATCCAGTCTTCCAATTGACAAGATTCGCTTTTTGGCTTCTGCACGCTCTGCTGGAAAAACCTTGCAGTTCAAGGGTCAGGATGTCGTGATTGAAGAAACAACGGAAACGGCCTTTGAAGGAGTGGATATTGCCCTCTTTTCTGCAGGTGGTTCTACCTCAGCTAAGTTCGCACCTTATGCTGTCAAAGCTGGAGCAGTGGTGGTGGACAATACCTCTCATTTCCGTCAACATCCAGAAGTTCCTTTGGCCGTTCCAGAGGTCAATGCCCATGCCTTGGATCAGCACAATGGTATCATTGCCTGTCCAAACTGCTCGACCATCCAGATGATGGTAGCTCTTGAGCCGATTCGTCAAAAATGGGGCTTGGAGCGCATTATCGTATCCACCTATCAGGCTGTATCTGGAGCAGGTATGGGGGCTATCTTGGAGACTCAGGCTCAACTCCGCTCTGTCTTGAACGATGGGGTTAATCCAAAGGATGTGGAAGCCAATATTCTGCCTTCAGGTGGGGACAAGAAGCATTATCCGATTGCCTTTAACGCCCTTCCGCAAATCGATGTCTTTACAGACAATGATTACACCTACGAAGAGATGAAGATGACCAAGGAAACCAAGAAAATCATGGAAGATGATTCTATTGCTGTTTCTGCGACCTGTGTGCGTATTCCTGTTTTGTCTGGCCATTCTGAATCCGTTTATATCGAAACCAAGGAAGTTGCACCAATTGATGAAGTGAAGGCAGCCATTGCAGCCTTTCCAGGTGCCGTCCTGGAAGATGATGTGGCCAACCAAATCTACCCTCAGGCCATCAATGCTGTCGGCAGCCGCGACACCTTTGTGGGCCGTATCCGAAAGGACTTGGATAAGAAAAATGGTATCCACATGTGGGTTGTTTCAGACAACTTGCTCAAGGGGGCTGCCTGGAATTCTGTTCAGATTGCAGAAACCCTGCACGAACGTGGCCTGGTCCGCCCAACCGCAGAATTAAAATTTGAATTGAAATAATAAACCTTGATTGGCTAGAATGATTTCTAGCCAATCCTTCTATACAAGGATAGGAGAAGCCTATGTCCATTCAAGATTTAAGAAATGTCCATATCATCACAGCACTGGTCACCCCTTTTCATGAGGATGGGTCCATCAATTTTGAGGCTTTGCCAAAGCTGATTGAGGCTTTGCTGGAGCAGCATACGGAAGGAATCCTTTTGGCTGGTACGACTGCGGAAAGTCCAACCCTGACCCACGAGGAGGAATTGGAGCTTTTTGCGGCTGTTCAAAAAATTGTCAAAGGCCGTGTTCCCCTTATCGCAGGGATTGGAACCAATGATACCAGGGACTCAGTTGAATTTGCCAAGGAAGTGGCAGCCTTTGGTGGTTTTGCAGCTGGCTTGGCCATTGTTCCTTATTACAATAAGCCCAATCAAGAGGGCCTGTATCAGCATTTCAAAGCTATTGCGGATGCCAGTGATTTGCCTATCATCATCTACAATATTCCTGGCCGGGTCGTAGTAGAGGTTGCGCCTGCTACCATGCTGCGCTTGGCAGAACATCCAAATATTATTGGTGTTAAAGAATGTACGACGCTGGATAATATGGCCTATCTGATTGAACACAAGCCAGATGATTTCCTGATTTTCACAGGGGAAGATGGTGAGGCCTTCCATGCCATGAACCTGGGAGCAGATGGGGTCATCAGTGTCGCTTCCCATGTCTGTGGCAATGAAATTTATGAGATGTTTGAGGCCATTAAGGCCAGTGATATCAAGAAGGCAGCTAAAATTCAGCGCCAATATCTGGCCAAGGTTCACGCCCTCTTCTCGGTAGTCAGTCCTGCACCAGTCAAGGCTGTACTCAACCACCTTGGCTACGAAGTTGGTCCCTTGCGTTTGCCACTGGTTTCCTGCACTCCAGAAGAGGCCAAGCGCATCATCAAGGTTGTGTTGGAAGAAGACATTATCGCCACCCGCGAAACGGTCAAAGGCGTCATTCGTCCAGATTATTGATAGGGAGGAATGGACTTGCTAGCTGTTAGACGGGCAGAAGCCAAAGATGTGGAGGCCATTGCTTCTATTTGTAGCGATGGTTGGCGTCAAACTTACAAGGACATTTTGCCCCAGTCCTACATTGAAAAGGTGATTGCGGATTATTATTCCCTTGAGCGTGTCGCCAAATAATGTGCTGAAAACACGCCCTATTTTCATGGCTACTGGCTGGCGGAGATGGACGGTCAAGTCGTGGGCTGTATTGGCGGAGGCATAGACCAAGGAAATGCTGGCCATATCTATGTTTTCTATGTTCGACCAGAACTCAAGCGCCAGGGTGTGGGAAGTGCTCTGCTCAAGGAGTTTACTGCCTACCAGAAAAATACTTATGGAATTAAAGAGCAATGGGTCTCCTCTCTCACCGAAGGGAATCGCATTGGACAGGCCTTTTACGAAAAGAGTGGCTTTGTCTTCGACTTTGCAACTGAAAGCCGTGACCCTTCTCATGCCCAGAGAAAATTTCATTTAAAACGCAGTGTTTAATGATAAAACCAGTTCACTTTTGTGGACTGGTTTTTATGGTATTTAAACTAATTCTTCCAACTTATCCACCAATGAGCCTACATAGGCGATGGTTTCTTTAAGTGGTTGGTCTGTTGAGACATCGATGCCAGCATGTTTGGCCAAGTCTTGGGCAGACAAACTAGCTCCCAATGACAGGGTCTCCAGCCAGGTTTCAACAACCTGCTCCGGTTTTTCTTCCAGCTGTTTGGCCATGGCCGTACCAATGGTCAAGCCAGCTGAGTAGGTATATGGATACAGTCCCATATAATAATGGGGTTGTCTCATCCAGATGAGACCTGCATCCTCACCGATTTCAAAATCTTCTCCCCAGAACTCCTTGATAAGATCCAGCTTGATCTGGCAAAGAATATCGCCATTGAGGTATTCATCCTTGTCCAAACGGGTATAGACTTCCCGTTGGAAGGCTGCTTCCAGGAGGTGGGTCACCATGTTGTGGAAGTAGGTACGGCTAATCAGCTCACTGATGAGATAGGCTTGGAAGCCAGGGTCCTGATTCTGTTTGAGTAGGGTGTTACAGGTCAAGACTTCATTGGCAGTGGATGGCGCCTCGATAAAGTAGAGAGATGGTTCGTAGTTGAGGATGCTTTGTTTCTTGGCAAGTTGGAAATGTCCTGCGTGTCCCAACTCGTGAGCCAGTACCAGGATTTCATTCATGAGACCGGTCCAGGAAAGGAGGATGTAGGAAGGTCCATCATAAAGAGTAGCACAGTAGCCACCAGTTGCCTTACCTTCGTTCTGGGCAAAGTCAATCCAGCGCTGGTCAAAGGCCTCTTCAATCATCCGCACATAGTCCTCGCCCAAGATTCCCAGGCAGTCCATGAGAAATTGCTTGGATTCTTCTGGCGTAATCCGTTGGTTGAAGTCAGAAGGCAGGCTAATTTTCAGATCGGCATGAGTAATCTTGTCTAAGCCATGGGCTTTGGCCATGAGTTTGACAAAACGACGCATGTGGGGAGCCAGCTCTTTCATAATGACATCAATCTGACGGTCAAAGAGGTCGCGGGAAATATTTTGCTGAAAAAGGAGATAGTCAATAGTCGAGTCGAAGCCCCGAAGTTTGGCTTGAATTTGCTCATTTTTGACCTGGGCTAGGTAAGCTGAAGCAGTTGTGTTTTTATAAGCATGGAGGGTTTGGTAGAAGCTGGCTGCGGATGCGCGACGCAGTTCTGTATCATGACTGATTTCGTAGTCATTTTCAAACAGAACATAGCTATTTTTATAGCTTTGACCATTGGCCTCAAAATCAGCAAAGGTCATGTCCTCAAACTTGGTTGTTTCATAGCTATCATAGGCCTGACGGAGGGTCGGAGCGAAATTAGCCAACAACTCTTCCTGATCAGCTGTTAATTGATGAGGCTTTTGGCGAAGGATATTTTCCAAAAAGCTTTTCCACTGAGGCTGCTCAGAAATAACCGTTCTCAGCAGGTCATCCTCTTGCAAACCAAGTTCAGTTTCTAAAAAGGAAAGACGAGGAGCAGTGGCAGCAAAAACCAGTTGACACTCGTTGGCCATACTAGCTAGGTCCACATTCATCTTGTCCACATCTAGGTTGAGGAAGGCATAGTGCATGAGGCGACTATTGATGATGAGGATTTGTTCATAGTCTTTGAGGGCTGAGGCAATGGTCTGGCTATCTGTCAATTTTCCCTTGAACTCGGACTCAAATTGACCAATCATTTCCTTATAATCTTCTAGGGCTTGACGGTAGTCAGCTGGATGTTGATAAATGAGGCTGGTGTCCCAGGTCAGTTGGCTGTCGATTTCTTGCCGTTTGGGCATAACAGTTGTCATAAAATTCTCCTTTATATGATTTGTCAAATAAAACTCTAAAATTGATTATATCATATTGGATTAAAAACTTGACAAATGGTCCATATACTTGGATAATAAAAGTAAGATAAACAAGCTTTTTGCTTGAACATGTGAACACCGAACAACTGGTTCATCTGGTTTTTGTAGATGATAGGAATTTGGCCATCCATCATCCCTTATCTTTTCTGGCCTGACTACTTGACCAAAGGAGAGTCTATATGCAAGTTATTAAACGGAGTGGTGAAATTGTAGAGTTTGATCCAGATAAGATTTATCAGGCCATCATCAAGGCAGCCCAAACAGTCTATGTTATTGATGATACCTGGAGACAAAATCTGGCCCAGGTGACCAAAAAAGTGGTTTTGGATTTGGAAGAAGCCCATACTGAACGCCCAACCATCAGCATGGTGCAATCACAGGTAGAGCACCGTCTCTTGGACGCTGGCTATATCACCATTGCAGAACACTATATTTCCTATCGTTTGCAACGGGATTTGGAACGCAATGGCTATGGAGACAAGATTGTTGTCCACCTTCATTTTGAACAAGTGAGATAAAACAAAAAGCACTATTTCAGTGCTTTTTTTGCTTACTTACAATGGCTGCTTCAACAGATATAATATTGTGATCAAAATAGTGAGTGGTATTACCAATATACTGAGAAGTGTGATATGTAGTTTGCGTTTGAGGTAGAGGTAACCAACCAATTCTCGAATGTAGGCATTGAGAGTGAAGTAAAGACGAGTTTTGGCACCAAATCCAATGCAGGAAATTTCTAGCTCCTTGGCCAGCAAGAGAGCGCGAAAAAGATGGTAATAGTTACTGATAATAGCAAATCGGCTGCCATTTGTCATCAGTTCTTTGGAAAAAAGGATATTTTCTCTTGTATTTCGAGCCTTGTTTTCGATAATGATATCTTCTGCAGCAATACCTTGTTTCTCTGCGTAGAGAGCCATGGCCTGACCTTCGGAGATTCTTTCATCTGGACCTTGCCCGCCAGAAAAAATCAGTTTGCAATTTTGGTTAGATTTGTAGATGTGGATGCCCTTTTCAATGCGACTGGCCAGCAAGGGGGGGACCTTATCTCCAATCAGGCCACTCCCTAATACCACCACATAATCTAATTTCTGGTTTTTCCAATGGAAAAGGTTTAGGAAACTTGAAATAGTATATACAATGGTCATGATAAAGAGGTAGAAGATAATCAGAGTACCAAGGTAATAAAAATAGAGCATCAGAGGCTGATCTGAAAAGGTATCGAGATAAGTGTTGCCGATGATGGGATATAGAAACAAGAGGATTCCCAAAGCTAGGAGCATAAAATTTTTTAGGGAACGTCCTTCTCTTTTCAGTAACCTAAGACCATTGAAAATAAAGACAATAATCAGGATAGTTGGGCTGAGTGCAAGCAAAACAGCAAATATAAATATGATTATTAGAAGAAGGGCACTCCAAAAGGTTTGTCCATTCGTATGGATATAGCGGATGGTTATGATTAAAAAGCTGATACCTGCTGTTACTAGAAAGGTCAAGAAACTGAGCCCGAGAAGCAGTGTTCTGGGATCTTTAAAATAGATGAATAAACTGGTAAATAAAGCAAGACATGAAATTGTGATGAGCAGATACATAGAAACCTCCAGGTGGTTTGCAATCATTATACCAAAAACTCGAAGATGAAAAGAGGTCAAGAAATAGGTTTGAAATTGAAATCGGTTTCCAAATATTGTAAAATGGAGTAGTAGTTTTAAGTATTTTTAGTTTGGAGGAAACTATGAAGAAAAAATTTTGGTTAAAATCAAGTGCCCTAGGTCTCTTGATTTCGGGAAGTTTGCTGGCCAGCACCGTATCAGCTGACCAAGCACCGATTCAAATTTTGGGCATCAATGATTTTCATGGAGCCCTAAATACGACTGGTTCGGCCTATATGCCAGAAGGTCGGATTTCAGGTGCAGGATCTGCTGCGGTACTTTCCACCTATTTGAAAAATGCAGAGAATGAATTTTTGGCGGCTAATCCAAATGGTGTCAGTCTGCGTGTTCAGGCTGGTGATATGGTTGGAGCCAGTCCAGCCAATTCCGGTCTCTTGCAGGATGAGCCAACGATCCGTGTTCTCAATGCTATGGGCTTTGACTATGGTACACTTGGTAACCATGAATTTGACGAAGGTCTGCCAGAGTTTTATCGGATTCTCAATGGCCAGGCTCCGTCCCCAGGTCAATTTTATGATATCGTAAACAACTATCCACGTGAGGCTTCTCAACAAAAAACTGTCATCGCTAATGTCGTAGATAAGGCTACGGGTGCAATACCTTATGGTTGGAGTCCTTATGCCATTGAAAATGTAACAGTCAACGGTCAAACTGTCAAGGTTGGTTTTATCGGAGTTGTTACTACAGAGATTCCGAGTCTGGTTTTGAAGCAGCACCACGAAGGCTACAATTTCCTTGATGAAGCTGAAACTATTGCGACCTATGCGAAACAGCTGCGTGAGCAAGAGGTAAATGCTATTGTGGTCTTGGCCCATGTTCCATCGACCAGTCAAGGAGATGTGGCTAGTGGCCAAGCTGCTGACATGATGGCCCGTGTGGCGGCGATTGACCCAAATCATTCAGTCGATGTCGTTTTTGCAGGTCATAATCATGTCTATACTAACGGTTTATCAGGTAATACCCGTATCGTACAGGCAGTTTCTCAAGGGAAGGCCTATGCCGATGTGCGCGGTATTCTTGACACGGAAACCAAGGACTTTGTATCAACTCCAACAGCGACAGTTACAGCAACTGCACCAGGTGTTGAAAAAGATCCAGCTATTCAGGCTATTGTTGATGAAGCAGATAGCATTGTTTCAACCGTGACTCAGGCTAAAATCGGAACAGCCGTTTCATCTGATGATATTACGCGTGATGTTAATGAGTTTAAGGAAAGTCCAGTTGGTAATCTGATTACAACTGCTCAGCTTGAAATTGCACGCAAGGAAGGCTACCATGCAGACTTTGCCATCACCAATAATGGCGGAATTCGCTCAGACTTAATTGTCGGTGATGATAAATCCATCACTTGGGGTGCGGCGCAAGCAGTGCAACCTTTCGGCAATATCTTGCAAGTTGTTGAGTTGACTGGTCAGCAGATTTATGATGCTCTCAACCAGCAGTATGATGAGTCCGAACGGTACTTTCTTCAGATGTCTGGCCTTAAATATGTCTATACAGATGCAGATAACCCTACACCTGAAAATCCTTATAAAGTCTATAAGGCCTATAAGGCGGATGGAACAGAGTTGGACCCAAATGCCACCTATACAGTTGTCATCAATGATTTCTTATTTGGCGGTGGCGATAGCTTTTCTGCCTTAACAGGTGGCCGATTTGTAGGTGCTATCCAGCCTGATACAGAAGTGTTTGTTTCCTACATCAAGGGACTGGAAGCAGCTGGTCAGCCAGTTTCAGCAAGTATCACCGGCGTTAAAACTTACAAGTCAGCTGAACAAATTGCAGCTGAGCAAACAACCACTGAGGAAGTGGAGATTCCATTTGAAACCCAACGTTTGGAAGACGCTACTTTACCAGAAGGAACTGAAAAAGTGGTGACCAAAGGTGTTAATGGCAAAGCCAAAGTAGTCAAGGATGCTACTGGTAAGGAAATCAGTCGAACAGTCTTGGTAGAACCAGTGACCGAAGTGATTCATGTTGGAACCAAAAAAGTAACCAAGCCTGGTCAAAATGTTCCAACTCCGACAACAACTGAAGAACCAACTCCTCCAGCAGCTAAGGCTAAAAAGAAAGCTCTTCTTCCAGCTACTGGTGAACAAGCAGGTCTTTTCTTAACCATTTTAGGAGTGGTCGGACTTGGTCTAGGCCTGGTACTCTGGTTCAAAAAAAGCAAAGCAAAATAAACAGTGAAAAATTCTATATGATTTTTATCATGTAGGATTTTTCTTGTAAATTGATGACCACATGTTGAAAAAGGAGTATAATAGGGAGGTATACATAGGAGGCAATACATGAAAGTCACGATAGGTAAATACATACCAGGAATTGGAATCTGTCTAGGAATAGCCTTTGTCAGCCAGTGGTTAGGGCAGTATTTTCCCCTTGTTGGTGGGGCTGTTTTTGCCTTGTTGATAGGGATGATGTTGGTCCCTCTTGTAAAAGAAAGTGATCGATTGAATGTTGGATTGACTTTTACTTCTAAGAAAATTTTACAGTCTGCTGTTGTGCTACTTGGTTTTGGTCTAAATCTGGGAGTTGTGTTGCAAACTGGGAAGCAGTCTTTACCAATCATTCTTTCTACTATTTCAGCTGCTCTCTTCATCGCTTATATTGGACGCCGATTTTTGAACATTGAGAGCGACATTGCGACCTTAGTTGGTGTAGGTTCCTCCATTTGTGGAGGTTCAGCCATTGCTGCGACAGCTCCGGTCATAAATGCCAAGGAAGAGGATGTTGCTCAGGCTATTTCAGTCATCTTCTTTTTTAATCTGTTAGCGGCTCTTTTGTTTCCTAGTTTAGGTCAGTTTTTGGGTTTTTCTACGCAAACCGGAGCGCACTTTGGTCTCTTTGCGGGTACAGCCATCAATGACACTTCCTCTGTAACGGCGGCAGCTTCGACCTGGGATAGTCTTTATCACTTAGGAAGTCATACATTAGATACAGCGGTGACCGTTAAATTAACAAGAACACTTGCTATCATCCCTATTACAGCAGTCTTGTCTATTTTTTATACCAAAAGAGAAGTAGGAGTAGAGCGGAAATTTTCAGTGAAAAGTCTCTTTCCAACCTTTATCTTCTTTTTCATTCTAGCTAGTCTTTTCACAACTGTCTGGACTAGTTTGGGATTTTCTAACCAAGTCTTTCTCCCAGCAAAAAATCTGTCAAAATTTTTCATCACAATGGCTATGGCAGCAATTGGCCTGAGAACAAATTTTTTACATCTTTTACAAAGAGGGAAAAAAGCACTTTTGCTTGGATTTTGCTGTTGGATCGGTATCACCCTAGTGTCCCTTTTGTTACAGCATCTGATGGGAATGATACGCTGATAATTTGAAAGTTGTAGCGCAATAATTTGGTGTCAGAAACCGTCATTGTCATAGACTTTATGGACAATTTGTGATAAAATAAACAAGGCCCATATTATTTCATTGAAATGTGAAGCGAACCACTTGTTTTTTTAACTTTCTTCTGATATACTCACACTTAGTTTTCATCATACATAAAGGTTATATAAATTAGAATGAACGAAAAAGATTTTCGGAAGCTCAAGCGAGTGGAACTATACGAAATTATGCTGGCACAGGCTGAAGAAATTGATGACTTGAGAGCCCAGCTGGCAACAGCCAAAAAAGAACTGGAAAATAAGAGGATTGATATTCAACAATCAGGATCAATTGCAGAAGCTTCTCTTAAACTGACGAAGATCTTCGAAGAAGCTCAAAAAGCAGCAGATCTCTACCTTTCCAATATAAAAAAAGAAACAGGAGATGCAGATGAGTAGCCTAAACTACCAGAAAAGGCAGCTTCCTGAAACATCAGAAATAAAAGCAGCGTACCAAAAAGCCAAATACAAAAAGACCTTTTGGGAAACCATCAGAAGTACCGTGTTTATGCTCGTAGTGGTTGCTGCTTTTGCTGTGCTTATCGCTGTCTTATTTCTTCCTATTTTGAGAATTTATGGCAATTCCATGAAGGGAACATTGGACAGCGGTGATATCGTTGTTTCTGTGAAAAGTACTGATTTCGAAACCAGTGATGTAGTTGCTTTCTACTATAATAACAATATTCTTGTTAAACGCGTGATTGCCGAATCTGGTGATTGGGTGGATATGGACGAGAAAGGCAATGTCTACGTCAATAAGAAGAAGTTAGATGAGCCTTACTTGGCCAATAAAGCCTATGGTCATACAGATATTACATTTCCCTACCAGGTACCTGAAAACCGGATTTTTGTTATGGGAGATAACCGAGAAGAATCCATCGATTCGCGAAACAATGCCATCGGTACGGTTGCTGATGAACAGATTGTCGGAAAGTTAATTTTTAAAATCTGGCCTCTGCAAAAGTTAGGAGGCATTGAATAGAATGAATTGGAATAAAAAATTTAAGAAGAAGGGAGGGAGACTATGTGGAATCCGTTTAAGTTTGAGAAATTTCTATTATGGCGAAAAAAATACAGTAAAATTGTCAATCTAATTGCTATTTTAGTTGTATTTGCAACAACCTATGCCTTAATTTTACCGGCCTTAACGCTTGACCAAGATAAGGTAGATCAAACTTCGGGTATCAATACCCAGCTGGCCCCATCAACAACAGAAAATGGCAGTGGGCAGATAACGACCCTTGAGGCACCAGTAGTACCTGCAGCACCACAAGCAGATACCCCAGCTCCAACTGATTCACAAGAGCCAGCAACGACAGAAGCTAATAGTGAATCTACTCCTGACCAAGAAAAGATTACTGAGCCAACCACCATGGTGCAAAAGGGTGATGGTTACGAGCTGACTGCAGAATTTGATGCAAGTGCCCAATTTCCAAAAGGTGTCGAGCTAAAAGTTAGAGAGCTGGATAGTCAGTCTGAGGAATATAAAGCTCATTATGATAAAGCCAAGGAAACCTTGAGAGCAAGCAGTCTCAGCTATGCACGATTCTTTGATATTCAATTCCTTTTTGAGGGAAATGAAGTAGAACCAGCTTCACCTGTCAAGATTAGTATAAAAAATGACAAGGCCCTTCAACTCGGTGAAGACAGCAAACTTAAAATTGTTCACTTTGAAGATGCTAACCAAGTAGAAGTCATTAAGGCAAATACAAAGGAAGAGAACAAACAAGTTTCAGAAGTTTCCTTCCAAGCAGATTCTTTCTCCGTCTATGGAGACGTTGCAGCTGATTTCTATACGGTAAAATTTGTCATGTTGGATTCAGATGATGTAGAGCAGGAAATTGTTACACTGGTTGACATTGCTGAGGGAGCTACCATCAAAGACCTTCCTGAAGAACCATTCAAATCTGGCCATACCTTTAAGCATTGGATGGATCGGAAAACAGGAAATATTGTGACAGCAGACACACCTGTTACCGAAGATATGGTTGTTGAGGCTGTTTTTGAACCTATTTCCATCTATACGATTAAGGTCAATTATTTCTATCAGAATAAGAGTGCAAATCAAAACGTTGTTTTCGACTCTGAAACCTTCCAATTGGATGATAGTGATATTCCATATCGAATTACACCTCCAGCCTCTACAAAGGTTTACCGAAGTGATGATCCGTCCCTACCAGCAGATGCAATCTACTATCCTCAGCAGCCTCTTATTGAAATCACCCAGGATCAAATTGCAACACTGGCAAATCAAGAAGATAAGACTATCACAATCGATTTGGAGTTTGTACCCTATACAGCAGAATATGACTTTGTTTATCTTTTGAAAGATTTGACTGGTGATGGCTACACTGAGATTGAGCGAGTCCATGCTTATGGAATTTTAGGATCGACTGTTACTGCTCAAATCCTCAATTATAGCTATGCTGATTTTGAAAAAACAGATTCTGTAGAAATCACTCAAAGAGATGGTCAAGAATTAAAGGTTTATTATACTCGAAAATCATATACCTTAAGTTATCAAACTAATGGCGGAAGTTATGTAGAACCCCAAACAGGGCTTTATAAAGAGAAGCTGTCAATTTCCAGTGTTATTCCAACAAAAGAAGGCTATACCTTCGCTGGTTGGTATTCAAACAAAGACCTGTCAGGCAGCCCTGTAACTGGGTCAATCGAGTTAGATGGAGATCAAACACTATACGCCAAGTGGGAACCCAAAATTGTTCCTTACACTGTAGTTTATTTTAAAGAGGTTTATGATACTAGTACAGGGACCTTTAGCTATGTTTATCAAACCACTGCTAGCAAATCTGGAACTGTCGGAACGACGGTTCAGGCAAGTTCTGCAGATTCGATAGCCTCTACCTTGCCTTACCACCAAACAGATACCGTAGCTAATGCTAACTCATCAGTTGTCATTAAACCGGATGGTTCTTCTGTGCTCAATGTCTACTATAAACTGAAGCGCTATACTCTTCGATTTGACTTAGGCTCAACAGGTGATTATTGGGCAGACAGTCGTCTCCGTCTGGTCATGAATGGACAGACCTATACCAAGACAAGTGGAACATACTACGAGATTAAAGATGTGGTTCTTGGTCAATATATGGCACCGCAGTGGCCGTCTTCTACAAATGAAATTTTTGACTCAGGGAACTCCTATGGTTTCACTGGTTGGTATAACATAAATAATCCGAATAATACCTTATATCTAACGGACCGTGATAAGGTGACAGAGGATGTCATCAATGGAGCAGACAGTAACAATATTAAGATATTTACTGCACAGTGGCAAGCTGGCTTAATTGATAAAAAAGTAGAATATTACTTACAGTCTGCTGATAATCCAAATACTTATGACTTGTCTGACCTCAGTCAGTCCTTCAAGTCACGTTGGAATTCAGGTCTTGGCCAGAAGTCCATTGCTGGTTTTATTCCAATTTCGGTGCCACCAGGTCAGCCAGGTAATGTAACCTCTACAATCTGGATTAATAGTTATTACGGTTATCGAAATGTTGTAACAACCTACCGTTTCTATTACCAACGCGAAACCTATACCATCGACTATTTCTACAAGGATAGTTTGATTAAATCGACAGGAAAAACAGTTCGGTTTGATCAGAATATCAACACTCCGACCTATGATTACATACCTCCGCGGCCTGCAACAGTCGATGCGGACTATACTTGGGGAGGTTGGTACTCAGATCCTGACCTAAGAAGTAAATACACCTTCGGGGTAATGCCGCCAAACAATCTAGCCTTATATGCCAATTGGGTTGCTCCTTCCTATCCAGTTACCTTTGATCTGAATGGGGGAAGCGGAACACCACCGCCAACGCAGATGGTAGAGAAATACAAAACTGCGACAGTGCCATCTGATCCAACCCGTGATTATTATGATTTTGTTGGTTGGTATACTCAGCCAACTGGAGGGACATATTACGACTGGAGCAAACCTGTAACAGGTCCTGTCACCCTTTATGCAAGGTGGAAACTGAAGCCTTTGACCTATACTGTCAAATACTTAGAAGCGGGCACAAATAAAGCACTAGCAACAGAGAAGGTAGTTACTAGTCCAGCCTTTGTACTAGGTCAAACGATTACTGAAGATGCATTAGCTATCACAGGATATCGACCAGACAGTAGAAGTAAAGATGTTGTGTTGGACTATGCCAACAATGAAATTATCTTCTACTATGCGAGCAAAACGGCTGACATTACCTATACTATCAAATATGTCTTAGCAACAGATCCAACTATCGAAGTGGCGCCATCAGTAACTAAGACGGTTCCAGGAAGCACGATTCGTGTTAAGGAAACGGCCACCAAGGTAAATAAAGAGTATTTTGCTACTCAGCCAAATGTTACTGCAGACATGCTTGCCAAGGATTACTATCCAGTGGTCAATCTCAAAACCTTGACCCTATCATCCAATGATGCCAACAATGTTCTAGTTTTTGAATATCGGGATTATGATACCGCTAAGATTACCGTGAATTATCTAGACATGGATGGAAATCCAATTCCTGGTCAAAAACCAACCATTGCTTATCGTAAAAAATCGAGTTCTTATCTAGTTACTCGTCCAAGTATTGCTGGCTATACCTATGAGAAATCTTTGGATAACAACAATGTTGCCAATAAGCAACTCTACCGAATTTCTGATACTAATGATATTGTCATTGATCTCTACTATAAGAAAAATTTGACTTTAACGGCTACAAATAAGAGCAAAATTTATGATGGTCAAGCTCTTGAAAGTACAGATTTGACAGATATCAATACAGATTATCAGGCTTACTTAGAACCAGGAGACACACTTGAAAGCATCGCATTTGCTGGAAGCCAAACGGATGTTGGTCAAAGTGCAACAACTCCGAAAGATGCTGTTCTGAAATCCGGTACTACTGATAGAAATTACTTCTACAATATTCAGTACATTCCAGGCGTTCTGACTGTAACCCCACAACCAGTAGTTGTCTACATTGAGGGAGAAATCAAGGATAAGATTTACGACGGCAAAGCGGAAACAATTGGCTATAGTATTAAAAGTATTGAAGATAGTAGCGGCCTCTTTAAAGAATCTATGATTGTGTTCAATGGTTCAGATACCGACAAGACGCTTACGAAAACTGATGCAGGTGAATATATCCTCAGTCTTCAAAATCGTTTCTCAAGCTCAAGTCCAAATTTCTCAGTTGATTTCCATATTTTAGATGGAAAACTAACTATCGATAAACGTCATTTGATTTTAACATCTGATTCAGCAAGCAAGGATTATGATGGTAGTGAGCTCCGTGCTGACAGTATCGCTATTTCGGTTCCAACTGGAGTTGACTATACTGGATTTGTCGATGGAGAAGGAGTTGTTCCAACCTTCCTAGGCGGACCAACCGAACCAGGTTTCATGCCGAATTACTTCAACTATCAGCCTAAGGACGGAACCAATCTGGCCAATTATGAGTTGGATAGTCAGTTTGGTCAGTTGAAAGTTAATGAAGTTATCAAAATTCAGAAGACTGACTTAACTTGGCAGGACTTGTCAGGTGGTAAGTTTGAACTGACTAAGTGGGATGGTCTCAATTGGGCTCAGGTTGATGGTGCACAATATTTTGCTATAACTAGCACAGATGGCAGCAATATTCCTGTGGGCTTGGAACCTGGTCGTTATCGACTCCAGGAGTTGGCAGCACCGGATGGCTTCATTATCCTAGACAGCTTTATCTACTTTACCATTAAGGATAACTTCAATGAAGAACAGACAATGTCCTTCTACACGGTCTCCCTATCTGATGAAATGGGTAACGATGCTACTCCAGAAAGGGCCCAGTTAGAAAGAACAACGGGTGATGCCAGTCATCGCATCAAGGTTGCTAATGAGCAAGGCCGAGCTCTGCCAAGCACTGGCGGAAGTGGACAGAAATGGTTTATCCTTTCTGGACTTGTTCTCATAGTCTCCTCCTATCTGATGCATCTATTTGTTCAACGTAATCGGAAAAAGAGGTCCTAGGGCTGAATTTCCGCTTACTTTAATACTAGTTTCGCAATGCGAGTTGCAGGATTTCATGTCTGCCTCTCCGTAGTAAAAAAAGAAAAAGGAAAAAGAAAATCATGAATAAATTAAAAAGTCTTTTCATGACCGTGTTGGCAGTGCTAGCTATGGTCTTGCCTACCACTGTCGCTAGTGCGCAAGAGGTGGATACAAACGCAGGTGGTACAGGAACAATTACTGTACGCAATGCTTCGCAAAGTCAAACCTATGAGCTTTACAAACTCTTTGATGCAACTGTAACAGCAGATGGTTCTGGTATCTCTTATAAACTCCCAAGTGGTAAAACTGCAGCAGATTTTGGTGGTGACACCTGGTTTGATGTGGATAGCAAAGGCAATATCACTGCAAAACAAAATGCAGATGTGTCAACTCCAGAATTTGCTGCATGGGCAAAAAGCTTCGGAACAAAAGTTACTAGCTCGACTGCAACAGATAATACTCTAGTATTTACAAACTTAACATTTGGTTACTATTTTGTAACTTCTTCACTTGGGGCAGTGCTTACTGTTGACAGTACAACTCCGAATGCAACTGTTATTGACAAGAACGAACAAGGACCAACTATTCCAGATGGTACAAATGGTGGTGGTAAGAAAATTTTAGCAGCAGATGGATCAACTACATCCACAACAACTGCTAAAATTGGTGATACAGTACCATTCCAAATTAAGTTTAATGCTACTAACTATGTAACTACTGCTGGTGTGACCAAGCAAATCCTATCTTACACTGTTACCGATACGCCTACAGCATTAGCAATTGACCAAACCTCCGTAGTTGTCAAAGTTGGTACTAAAACACTTGTTAAGGATACTGATTACACTGTTAGCTTTGACTCTAACGGCAAAATGACTGTTGTCTTGGATTGGATGCAAGATAATAAGTCAACTATTTACGATTCACCAAGTGAAGTATTAGTAACTTATTCCGCTGTAGTAACGAAAGATGCTAAAGAAGGAGAAGCGACCAATACTGCAACTATTGGATACAATTCTTTTGATCCAACAGATCTAACAGATCCAAATAACCCTGACAATCCAAACCCAACTCCAACAGATCCAACCCCAGTAAATCCTCAGAATCCAGACGATAACAAGACTACAGTGACTACTCACCGTTTCACTTTGAAGAAAACAAACGATGCAGGTGAAACTCTTACTGGAGCAGAATTCAAACTCTATGATGCTTCAACTGGTGGTACTGAAATCAAGGTTGTCAAAGATGCAGATGGAACTTACCGTGTAGCAGAAGCTAATGAAGCAGGCGTTGCGATTGAAGCTGGTCAAGTGGTTATTAAGGGCCTTAAAGGTGGTACAACTTATTACCTTGAAGAAATTAAGGCACCAAATGGTTACAATGTATTGACTGAACGTCAAGCTATCGAAGTGACTGCTGACAACACTGCGCAAGCAAATGTTATCAACAAAAAAGGTGGTGTATTACCGAATACTGGTGCAATCGGAACAACGTTATTCTACTTAGTTGGTTCAATTCTACTTTTGGTAGCACTGGTTTATACTATTTCAAAACGTCGTATGAACAATATCTAAGCGTCATACATCGTTCATAAAGAACTTATCTTCGGAAGTGCGGAAGCAGCTGTTGGAAGTATTTCCGAAGGTATTTCTTTGGTCTAAACACTTGTGTTTAGACTTTTGGGATAGGGAATTTCTGTCTCAAAAGTGTGATACACAAGGAAGAAAGGAGGGAATTGCATGTTCAAGTGGCTTAAACAGAAAGCCCCTTCTTTTGTTATGCCTCTCGTCTTTTTTGTTGGTCTGGGATTATTAGCTTACCCCTCTGTCAGTGATTACTGGAATTCTTTCCACCAATCTGAGGCTATCATGTCTTATTCACAAAGTGTATCGGATATGACAGATGAGGAATATCAGAAAATCATTGATAGTGCCCATCGCTACAATGACAGCCATCCCCTTAATTGGAATGTTTCGGCATCTGATTTAGAAACGTATAATCAGGAGCTCAATTTCAACAATAATGGCATCATGGGTTATATTGAAATTCCTAAAATCCATGTGAAGCTCTCCCTTTTTCATGGGACAGATGAAAAAGTTCTGGAAACTTCAATTGGGCACCTGGAAGGAACGTCTTTACCTGTAGGTGGACTTGGGACGCACAGTGTTCTATCAGGCCACCGCGGCCTCCCGTCAGCTCGTCTATTTTCAGATTTAGACAAACTGCGAGAGGGAGATATTTTTACACTTCATATCCTAAACGAAACCTTGACCTATCAAGTGGACCAGATCCGTGTAGTAGAGCCAACAGACTTATCTACCTTGGTGGCAAATCCTGAGCAAGATTTGGTAACTCTCGTGACCTGTACGCCTTATGGTATCAATTCCCATCGTTTACTAGTTCGTGGACATCGGATTGAAAATGTGGACGGAAACGCTTCAGTTATTTCAGATGCCGTTCAAATCAAGGCTATCTTTATTGCACCATTTATCGCGATTCCGATTTTACTGATTCTGATTATTTATATCCTTATTGTTACCAGCAAGGGTTATCAAAATAAACACAAGAACAGGGTGGCTCGCTATTTAGCGGAAAAATCAATCAACCTGTCCCCCCTTTCTAAAACATCTTACCGTGATGTGATAGAAGCCATCATAAAGATGAGAAATAAATAAAAGACTAGCTACCATATGTGAACCGCACCCCAAAAGTTAGATTTTGTCTGTCTAACTTTTGGGGTGCGGTTCATTGCTAGTCTTTTATTTATGCTCGATTTGTCATTATTTTCATATTTTTACTTGACTTGGAGTTGACTTCAAGTGTTATACTAGTGTAAAAGAAGTGGAAAGGCATATCTTCAAAAGATATGAAAGGTTTTTCTATGAAAACAGCAATTTTTGAAAAGGCAGGTTCTATGATTGTGGAGGAGGTTGCCAAACCAAGCCTTCAAGCTGATGATGATGTTATTATCAAAATTGTTCGGGCCTGTGTCTGCGGATCCGATTTGTGGTCCTATTCCCACGGTGATAACAAGGAAGGTCATTCTATCAACTCTGGTCATGAAGCCCTAGGCATTATCGAAGAGGTTGGATCTGCCATTACAACGGTAAAACCGGGTGATTTTGTCATTGTTCCTTTTACTCATGGTTGCGGTCACTGTGATGCCTGCCGGGCAGGTTTTGATGGAACCTGTGACAATCACCCTGGTTATAGCAACTGGGGTGGCGGTTACCAGGCTCAATATCTTCGTTTCCACTATGCCAATTGGGCACTGGTCAAGGTCCCAGGCCAGCCGAGCGATTATTCAGAAGGGATGATCAAATCCCTCTTGACCTTGGCAGATGTCATGCCGACTGGCTACCACGCTGCCCGTGTGGCCAATGTCCAACGTGGAGATAAGGTGGTGGTCATTGGTGATGGGGCTGTAGGCCAGTGTGCAGTCATCGCAGCTAAGATGATGGGAGCTTCCCAAATTATCATGATGAGTCGCCATAAGGACCGCCAAGAAATGGCCCTAGAATCAGGAGCCACAGCAGTAGTAGCAGAAAGAGGCCCAGAAGGGATTGCAAAGGTACGTGAAATTCTCGGAGGCGGTGCGGATGCTGCTCTGGAATGTGTCGGAACAGAAAGTTCCATTGACCAAGCCCTCGGCGTTCTCCACAATGGTGGCCGAATCGGTTTTGTTGGGGTTCCCCACTATAATAATCATCCACTGGGATCAACCTTTGCCCAAAACATCACAGTTGGTGGTGGGGCTGCATCCGTCACAACCTATGACAAACAAGTCTTGCTCAAGGCAGTGCTGGACGGGGATATTAACCCAGGCCGTGTCTTTACAGATACCTACCACCTGGATGATGTCAATCAAGCCTACCAAGATATGGCTGATAGAAAGGCTATAAAGGCGATGTTGCTGGTGGATTAAGTGAGGAAAACGGAAAATGATTTCCGTTTTCTTTTTGTTCAAATTTAAGATTCGATAGCATATTTTTGTCTTTTTGTCACTATTTAGTTATAATTTTTTTATAGAAAAGGAGGAAGAAGATGAGATATCCCTACCAATCCGAAATAAGTTTAGGCGAGGTGACACTAAATGTACATGATGTGGTAAGCCAAGCAGCGTTTTATAGTAAATACATTGGTTTTTCCATCCTGAGTCAGACAGATTCAGAAGCGGAACTGGGCTTGAAGGAGTCAAAGCAAGTTCTTATCCGCCTACTGAAGACAGATTTACCAGCTGAGAAAAATTATGGTCTCTTTCATATAGCAATCTTAGTTCCAAGTCGTCCAGCATTAGGAGCAGCCTTGAAACACTTGCTGTTATCCGGTGTCAACTTGACAGGTGGTGCAGACCACGGCTATAGTGAGGCTATTTATCTGGATGATCCTGAGGGAAATGGGATTGAAATCTATTGTGATAAGCCAGTCGAAGAATGGGATATCCGAAAGGATGACAGAATCATAGGAGTGACAGAAGAGTTGGATGCCAATGGCCTTTTGGCCAGCAGCCAGAATTTGAATACCTACTACTTGAACAAAGAGACAGTCATCGGCCATGTTCACCTGAGTGTGAGGGATGCTATGGCCTCATCCAAACGCTATCAGAAAATCTTTAACCTAGGAGACAAGATGACCATTCCATCGGCTTCCTGGATTGCTTCAGGAAATTACCACCATCATTTAGCTTTCAATCAATGGGCTGGTCCAAATTTAGCAAAGCGTGAGAAATATCGGCCAGGTTTGAATTATTTCACTGTTGCTTTTAACAATCCTATCCCATTCAAGGCTTCTCTCAAAAAGGCAATGCTCCATTCGGTGCCTATCCTAGAACGATCAGATACTTATTACTTCATGGAAGATGGGGATGGTCTGCGGATAAAGGTTATCCTTGAAAATGATTGTTTAAACTAAAGAAAAAATACGGAAAAAATTCCGTATTTTTTATGGAGTTGCAATTGTTTGAAGCAGTAGTTCCGCTGTCATGGAAGGAAGAACACGGACACGGTTGAGTGATAGGAGGCCATCGGCTGCAGAAGCAATTCCTTCATTGGTGGTCAAAGCCATTTTAAAATTATTTCTTTCTGCAATGGCAATAGTTTCTTCTGTATAGCTTCCTGATGGATAGGCAAAGGAGATTGTGTCTTGATCCAAGTTGCTATCTAAATAGCTTTTTGAATCTGCCAGCTCAGTATTTTGCAAGGCTGGGTCCGTATTGCCCAAGGCCGGATGAGTGACCGTATGACCTTGGAGTGAAATACCATTTTCTTTCATTTCCTTCATCTCGTCCAAACTGAGATTGGCTTCGTGTCCAACTGTACCTGTGATGACATTGTTAGTGGCTTTCATCCCATATTTTTTGAGAAGAGGATAGGCAATATCATAGAAGTCCCATAAACTATCATCAAAGGTCAACCAGACTGCTTTTTTGTCTTTCGGTACAACATTCTCGGTCAGCATCTTGTAGGCTTCTTCTGGAGATACCGCATAATAGCCAGCTTGCTGAAGCGCCTGAAGATGACTTTCAAAGGTTGTAGGGTCAACAATCAAGTTTGCATTCCCTTCTTCACCAGGAGCTATCACATGAATCGCATGGTACATTAGAATAGGAAGCTGGACTGGTTTCTCTTGTTTTTCCCAGACAATGTCTGTTGTAGGAGCAGGATCCTGTTCTTCTGTTGAAGAAAGAGTTGCCGCTTCAGTTGTAACTGGAACTTCCGAATTATTAGCTACTTTCTTTGGTTGTTGCTTGTTTGTTGTTTGGTGTCCAAGATTAGCTAGGTAACTTTCACTTTGAGTATAGATAACCCCAATAACCAAGGCAACTAACATCAGTAAGGTCAACATCAGTAGAAGCAGTTCCTTTTTATTTTTCTTTCCTTTACGATGAGCAGTTGCCATCATTTCCTCCTTCAGTAAAAACAGGTCAGTTATTTTGATTGATTTGTTTTTTTGCGTACTACGCTTATTATATCATAACATTCTTTGGAATAATATCAGAAAATTTGATATAATAGAAAAAATTATATTTAAAAGGAGTCATCATGACAGTCAAGATTGGATTATTGGGATTTGGTACAGTAGCCAGCGGTGTGCCATTTTTATTGACAGAAAACGCTGAAAAAATTAAGCAAGCTGCCCAAGATGACATTGAAGTGACCAAAATTTTGGTCAAGGATGATGCAGAAAAAGAGCGTCTCTTGGCTGCAGGTCATGATTATCACTTTGTTACTGACATTGATGAGTTGATTTTGGACGAAGAGATTTCCATTATCGTGGAGTTGATGGGCCGAATCGAGCCTGCAAAAACGTTTATTTCACGGGCACTCCAAACCAAGAAGCATGTCGTTACTGCAAATAAGGACTTATTGGCTGTTCATGGAAGCGAGCTTCGGGCTATCGCCAAGGAAAATGGCGTTGCTCTCTACTATGAAGCAGCGGTAGCGGGTGGGATTCCTATCTTGCGGACCCTAGCAAACTCTTTTGCTTCCGATAAAATCACTCGTATCTTGGGAGTCCTTAACGGAACCTCTAACTTCATGCTGACCAAGATGGTGGATGAGAGTTGGACCTATGAAGAAGCGTTGAAAACTGCGCAGGAACTGGGCTATGCGGAAAGCGACCCAACCAATGATGTGGAAGGGATTGACGCAGCCTATAAAGCTGTGATTTTGAGTCAATTTGCCTTTGGTATGACCATTGCTTTTGATCAGGTGAGCCACAAGGGGATTACAGGAATTACGCCTGAAGATGTAACTGTTGCTCAAGAATTGGGCTATGTCATCAAGCTTGTCGGTGATATCCAAGAAACAGCATCTGGTATTTCTGCTGAGGTGTCACCGACTTTCTTGCCAAAAGATCATCCGCTTGCCAGTGTTAATGGTGTTATGAACGCTGTTTTTGTAGAGTCTGTCGGTATTGGTGAGTCTATGTTTTATGGTCCGGGTGCGGGTCAAAAGCCGACTGCAGCTAGCGTGACAGCTGATATCATCCGCATTGTCCGTCGTTTGAAAGACAATACAATTGGCAAGGATTTCAATGAATTTTCTCGTCCGCTCCAGTTGGCAACTGCAGAAGATGTGAAGAGTGATTATTACTTCTCTATTTTGACGCCGGATGTTCAAGGGAAAATGCTACGCTTGGCTGAAATTTTTAACGCTCAGGCTATTTCCTTTAAGCAAATCCTGCAACAACCTTCCGATGAAAAAGAAGCCCGCTTGGTTATTGTGACCCACTCGATGAGCAAAAACCAGCTTGAAAATGTCACAAAGCAATTAGAAGAGGCAGCAGAATTCCGTGTCTCCAATGTCTTTAAGGTATTGGGGGACTAAAATGAAAATTATTGTACCTGCAACCAGTGCCAACATTGGACCAGGATTTGACTCAGTTGGTGTGGCATTGTCTAAATACCTATCCATTGAAGTCTTGGAAAAAACGGATAAATGGGTTGTTGAGCATGATTTGGAGTTTGTACCAAATGATGAGCGCAATCTCCTCATCAAAACGGCTCTTAAGGTCAGCAAAAACCTCCAACCCCATCGGGTTAAAATGACATCAGATATCCCCTTGGCGCGTGGTCTGGGCTCATCAAGCTCGGTCATTGTTGCCGGGATTGAATTAGCCAATCAACTGGGGCAGCTCAACCTATCTGATGAAGAAAAGTTACGTTTCGCAACGACTTTTGAGGGGCATCCTGATAATGTTGCACCGGCTATTTTTGGTAATCTTGTCATTGCAAGTTATGTTAACAAGCAAGTATCTGCTGTTGTGGCGGATTTTCCTGATGTAGCTTTTCTGGCCTTTATTCCAAACTATCAGTTGAGAACTAGTGATAGTCGCAATGTTCTTCCCAACCAACTTTCCCATAAGAAAGCTGTTGCTGCTAGTTCTATAGCTAATGTTGCGATTGCGGCCCTGATGAAGGGGGATATGGTCACTGCTGGAAGAGCGATTGAATCGGACATGTTTCATGAACAATTCCGTCAAAAATTGGTTCCAGAATTTTATCCAATCAAGCAGCTAGCAAGAGAAGTAGGAGCCTATGCCACCTATTTATCAGGTGCTGGTCCGACTGTTATGACTTTGTTGCCAAAAGATCAATTGGATGAGATGGTGGAGAAATTGGAGGCAAAACAATTCGATGGCCAGATTTGTCCATTGACAGTGGATAGCCAAGGCATTTGTATTGAAAACTAACTGACAGCATCTCCTGATTTGCAAGGAGATGTTTTTTTGTGTCCACATCCTCTGAATAGACAAAGCTCATCAGAAAGAATGTTTTATAATGTTAAATAAGACCACTATTCACAAGAATGGTGGTTTTTAGATGATTTTGCAAAAATTTCGCAATTTTGCTTATGAAAACGCATAAATTGCACATTTTTAAATAAAATCCTTGACATTTCATTCAAAACCCTTTAGAATGGTGTGTATATTTATACAAACGGAGTGAATAGAATGAAGGTTTCGATTGTTGGAATAACAGGTTATAGTGGCTTGGAGCTGGTTCGTATTTTGCATAATCATCCAAAAGTTGAGCTGGTTTCTATTCATGCAACCAAGGATTTGGGGAAAAAATTATCTGATCTCTATCCATATTTGCTGGGGATTTGTGATTTGGTCATTGAGGCCTTTGATACATCTGCTATTATGCAGCAGTCCGATTTGGTTTTTTTGGCCACTCCGAGTGGGGTTGCCAAGGATTTGAGTCAAGATTTTGTGACTGTTGGTTTTCCTGTCATTGACTTGTCGGGGGACCACCGCTTACCAGTTGCGAGCTATGAAAAATGGTATGGGAAAGCAGCTGCCAATCAGTTGATTTTGGACCAGTTTGTTTATGGGCTTTCTGAGTTTACTCCTGTAAAGGGCAAGAAATTCATCGCCAATCCAGGCTGTTATGCAACAGCCACCAGCTTAGCCCTAGCCCCTCTTTTGCATGCGGACATCATTGAGCCTGACTCCATCATCGTGGATGCTAAATCTGGCTTGACAGGGGCAGGCAAGGCCCTTAGCGAGTCCAGCCATTTTGTCAATGTCCATGATAATTATGTGACCTATAAACTCAACCGCCATCAGCATATTCCTGAGATTGTTCAGCAGTTGAAAACCTTCAATCATCAGCTAAACTATATTCAATTTTCCACCTCCCTTTTGCCAGTCAATCGCGGTATTATGGCGACTTGTTATGCAAAAATCAAGGAAGGTGTTGAGGTAGATGATATTGAAGCTGCCTTTAACCAAACTTATGCAAAGAAACCTTTTGTTCGTATCCAGAAGGAACTGCCAGAATTGTACAATGTCATCGGATCAAACTTTACGGATATCGGCTTTGCTTACAATCCTGTGACCCAGATTGTGACAGTTATCGCAGTCATTGACAACTTGGTCAAGGGAGCGGCTGGCCAAGCTGTTCAGAATCTCAATCTGATGATGGGATGGCCTGAAACCGAGGGCTTTATTATGGCTCCAAATTATTTATAGAATGGAAATGTAGAGATGAAAGTGATTAATGGAAATATTGCCAGCCCCTTGGGCTTTTCAGCAGATGGGCTCCATGCTGGTTTTAAAAAGAAAAAAATGGATTTCGGCTGGATTGTGTCAGAAGTACCTGCCAGCGTAGCTGGAGTTTACACGACCAACAAGGTCATTGCGGCTCCGCTCCTTGTAACTAAGGAAGCAGTAGAGAAATCCCAGAAGATGCGGGCAGTTGTGGTCAATTCTGGCTGCGCCAATTCCTGTACGGGTCAGCAAGGCTTGGAAGATGCCTACACCATGCAACAATGGACAGCGGACAAATTGGGTGTGGAGCCAGAAACCGTTGCTGTGGCCTCGACCGGGGTTATCGGAGAGCTAATGCCAATGGATACCCTGAAAAAGGGCTTGTCCAAGTTGGTGGTCAATGGCAATGCGGATGATTTTTCCAAGGCCATTTTGACAACCGATACGGATATCAAGACCGTGGCGGTGACGGAAATGTTTGGACGAGACGAGGTCACCATGGCAGGTGTTGCCAAGGGTTCAGGCATGATTCATCCCAATATGGCTACCATGCTGGCCTTTATCACCTGTGATGCGGTTATTTCCAGCGAAACCCTACAACTGGCCCTTGCCAAGACGGTTGAAAAAACCTTCAATCAAATTACGGTGGATGGTGATACCTCTACCAATGATATGGTTTTGGTTCTGTCAAATGGCTGCACCCTCAACAAGGAAATAGTGCCAGATACGGCTGATTTTGAGAAATTCACTGCCATGCTCAACTTTGTCATGCAGGATTTGGCCAAGAAAATTGCCAGAGATGGTGAGGGCGCGACCAAGCTTATTGAGGTCAATGTGGTCAATGCTCCCAATGAAGCGGATGCGCGGATGATGGCCAAGTCAGTGGTGGGTTCTAGTCTTGTGAAGACCGCCATTTTTGGAGAGGACCCTAACTGGGGAAGGATTCTGGCAGCAGTAGGCTATGCTGGTGTAGATGTTCCGGTTGAAAATATCGATATCAAACTGGGCGATCTTCCAGTCATGCTAGCTTCCAGCCCAGTATCCTTTGACGAAGAGGAAATGGCGGATGTTATGCAGGCTGATCAAGTGACCATCACTGTCGACTTGCACGCTGGAGAGGCACTTGGTCAGGCCTGGGGGTGTGATTTGTCATATGATTATGTCAAAATCAATGCTCTTTATCGCACTTAAGACTTCAGGTTAGGGTGTTAGTTTCTTTTGGCGTACTCCAGTACAGCCTGCAAGAAACTGCCTACTAACCTTTTGCCTTAAGCCCTGCATTTAATCATTTTTTGTCTGCGTCAGTTTGCCTTGTTGCTCTTTGGATTTAGTGGTTAATCAGACTTCAGGTGAGGGCCTTAGTTTCGTTTGGCCCACCCCAGTACAGCCTGCAAGAAACTGCCTACTAACCTTTTGTCTTAAGCCCTGCATGCAAACATTTTTTTGTCTGCGTCAGTTTGCCTTGTTGCTCTTTGGATGTAGTGATTTTGTAGAGTTTTTTGTCCACAAATTCGAAAAACCAGTGTTTATTATCTTATTTGAAAGAAGTGAATGTTCTTATGTCTCAAACCATTGTTATCAAAATTGGCGGTGTTGCCAGTCAGCAGCTGAGTCAGGATTTTCTAAACCAAGTAAAGGCTTGGAAGAATGAGGGTCATCGGCTGGTTATTGTCCATGGGGGTGGCTATGCCATCAATAAACTCATGAAAGAACAGTCCATTCCTGTCAAGAAAATCAATGGGTTGCGGGTGACCAGTCAGTCAGATATGGCCCTGGTTCACCATGCCTTGGTAGAGCAGGTTGGGCTTGACATCAGTAAGAAATTGCTGAAGATGGATATTGATTCCATTCAGCTCAAGGCTAGTTTGGCCAGAATTGTAGAAGCGGAATTTTTAGACCAAGAAACACTTGGCTATGTTGGCAAAATTAGTCAAATCCATCCCACATTTCTTGACCTGGTCTTGGAAGATGATTTTGTACCGATTTTAGCATCGCTGGGCTATAATAAGGCAGGTCAGGAGCTCAATATCAATGCGGACTATTTGGCAACTTCAGTGGCCAGTGCCCTCAAGGCGGACCGCTTGATTTTGATGACGGATGTGCCTGGAGTCCTGGAAAATAAGCAAGTCCTAGATGTCTTGAGGGTATCAGATGTGCAGGAAAAGATTGATCAAGAAATTATTTCTGGCGGGATGATTCCAAAGATTCAAGCCGCAGTAGAGACAGTTTTAGCAGGAGTGGGGCAGGTGCTCATCGGAGACAACCTCAGCACGGGCACCATTATTAGGGAGTGAGTATGAGCAAATTATTTCAAAATTACAAGCGGGCTGACCTGGAGTTTGTCAAAGCAGAAGGGGCCTACTTGTTTGATCAGGATGGGAAGAAGTATCTGGACTTTTCATCAGGCATTGGGGTTACTAATCTAGGTTTTCATCCCCAGATCAAGGCTGCCTTGGCCCAGCAGGTGGATGCCATCTGGCACAGTCCCAACCTTTATCAAAGCAGCCTGCAGGAGGAAGTAGCTGAAAAGCTGATTGGGACCTATGATTACCTGGCTTTTTTCTGCAATAGCGGGGCGGAGGCCAATGAGGCTGCCATCAAGTTGGCCCGCAAGGCCACTGGCAAGCAGGAAATCATCAGCTTTATCGATTCCTTTCATGGCCGGACTTTCGGAGCCATGTCTGCCACAGGTCAGGACAAAATCAAGGAGGGCTTTGGCGACTTGGTTCCGCATTTTAGCTATGCGACCTACAACGACCTAGACTCAGTCAAGGCTTTGGTCACCAATGAGACAGCCGCGGTCATGCTGGAGCTGGTTCAAGGTGAATCAGGGGTTCTTCCTGCCCAATCTGACTTCGTGAAAGGCTTGGCAGCCTTTTGCCAAGAAAAGGGAATCTTGCTCATCGTGGACGAGGTTCAAACGGGAATGGGGCGGACTGGGAAACTCTTTGCCTTTGAACATTATGGCATTCTGCCCGATATTGTCAGTCTTGCCAAGGGCTTGGCCAGTGGTGTACCTGCTGGGGCCATTTTAGGCCGTAGTCAGCTAAGTTCTGCCTTCTCTTATGGTAGTCATGGTTCGACCTTTGGGGGGAATAAGCTGGCCATGGCAGCGGCTTCCGCTAGTTTGGATCTCCTGAAAGCAGATGGATTTCTGGAGGCGGTTCAAGAAAAGAGCCAGCTTCTGATGAAAGAATTAAAAGAAGCCATGCACGATAAAAAATCAGTAGTAGACATCCGTGGTCTGGGTTACATGATTGGAATTGAAACGACTGGAGACTTGCCTGACTTGGTTGCTAAAGCCCGTGCCAAGGGCTTGATTATTCTGACAGCTGGTACCAATGTCATCCGCCTCTTACCACCATTGACCATTACTAATGACCAAATCCATCAGGCAGTAAGCATTTTAAAAAATATTTTTGACTAATCTCCTCGGAGATTGGTTTTTTTTTTTTTTGCTCAGTATTCATTTTATAAATACTGGTATGTGAAATCACTATTTTACAGAAGGTTTTTCCAGGAGTATACTATTTCTAAAGAAGGGATAAAGGAGGTAGTTTATGGTTCACATGATAGAAAACTTATCTGAAAAGATTTGGCAGGCCAAACTGGCAAACGCGATGGAGCCTGTCAAGGATTTGATTGCTGACAAAGCTCACTTTGTTCACATGGGTATTACCTTAGACAAGGAGGGAGAGTTGGAGGCATTTGATAGCCGAAAATTCGTCTATCAGGATGTCCAAGTTTTGGAACAAGTCCTAGAGGATTTTGGGCAAACAGCCGTGATTTACAAGAAATTGGTCTTAAAGGCTGTGGTCAAGGGTACTCCAGTTGAGAACCCCTTTGTCGTCACAGAAATTTTTTCAAAAACAGAGCAAGGATGGCAGCTGGTTACAGAATGCTACACACGAATCGCTACTGAGCTGGCGGATTATCGCTTTTTGTAGGAGGATAAAAGATGGAATATACAAAATTAGGTCAAACAGGGTTGGAAGTATCTAAATTATGCCTGGGTTGCATGAGTTTTTCAGACCCAAATCGTGGCTTTCATGCCGGATGGGTCCTCGATGAGGAAGCCAGCAGACAAATCATTAAAAAGGCACTGGATGCGGGTATCAACTTCTTCGATACGGCCAATATCTATGGCTATGGTTCAAGTGAAGAAATCTTGGGCCAGGCCCTGAAAGATTTTACAAATCGGGAGGAAGTGGTGATTGCTACCAAGCTGTTCTTTGGCGATGGTAGTGGTTCTGGTCTCAATACGACCAAGTTGTCTCGTAAGGCTATTTTTGCCCAAGTGGAGGCTAGCCTCAAACGCTTGCAGACGGATTATATCGACATACTTTACATCCATCGCTGGGACTATGATACTCCGATTGAAGAAACCATAGCAGCCCTCAATGATTTGGTCCGTGCAGGAAAAGTTCTCTATCTGGGAGCATCTGCCATGTATGCTTGGCAGTTCCAAAAGGCCCAATACATAGCTGAAAAGAATGGCTGGACCAAGTTCTCTGTCATGCAAAATCACTACAATCTTCTTTACCGTGAAGACGAAAGGGAAATGATTCCCTTCTGTAAGGATTCAGGAGTTGGCTTGGCGCCTTATAGCCCATTGGCAGCAGGTCGTGTGGTTCGGGACTGGTCCGCAGAAACCGCCCGTAGCCAGACGGACGAAGTGGCAAAATCCAAGTACGACGCAACAGAAGCTGAGGATCGCTTGATTGTGGAGCGGGTTGCTCAGCTGGCGGAAAAACACGGCAAATCGCGTGCACAGGTGGCTCTGGCTTGGTTATGGCAAAAGGGGATTGATTCTCCTATTGTCGGTGTGACCAAGGAAAAATACCTAGATGACTTTGTTGGGGCCTTTGGCTTTGAATTATCAACTGAGGAAATGGCCTTCCTAGATGAATTGTACCGCCCTCATGCCATTGTAGGGGCCCTATAAGAAAAATAAAAGAGGAATTATGTATGCAAGAAATCACCTTAAATAACGGCGTTACCATCCCCATTTTAGGTTTTGGTGTCTTCCAAATTCCAGCTGAAGAAACCAAGCAGGCTGTGCTGGATGCCATTGCGGCGGGCTACCGCCATTTTGACACCGCCCAGGCCTATGCCAATGAAAGAGAAGTTGGTCAAGCCATCGCCGAATCTGGACTTCCACGGGAAGAATTTTTCATCACCAGCAAGGTTTGGCTGGATAATTATGGCTATGAGAAAGCTGGCCAGTCTGTCCTTGATTCCTTGGAAAAAATGGGGCTGGACTACCTAGATCTGATGCTCTTGCACCAGCCATTCTCAGACTACTACGGGGCCTATCGGGCCTTGGAGGACCTGTATCGGGAGGGCAAACTTCGGGCTATCGGGGTCAGCAATTTCTATCCGGACCGCCTCAGTGATTTGGCAGCCTTTACTGAAATTACACCTCAGGTTAACCAGGTTGAAACCCATCCCTTTAACCAGCAAATCTTTGCTCAGGAAAACATGGTGAAAAATAAGGTTCAGATTGAATCCTGGGCGACCTTTGCAGAAGGGCGTAATGGCATTTTCACCAATCCAGTTCTGGAGGAAATCGGCCGCAAGTATGGAAAAAGTACAGCTCAGATTATGGTTCGCTGGCAGGTTCAAAGAGGAATTGTCTGCCTGACTAAAACGGTCAAACCAGAAAGGATGAAGGAAAATCTGGATGTCTTTAACTTTGAACTGTCAGATGAAGATATGAAGGCCATCGCTGGCCTCGACACCAAAACCAGTCTCTTCTTTAATCACCAGGATGCTTCGACAGTCGATCTCTTTGTCAACCTCATCCAGTAAAGACGGGGTAATATTTAATCAAGTTTGTGGAACTAGATTGCCTCACACCACCCTCTTTGATGACTACCATTCACCATCATCGGTTGAAACTCTGGCAGGATTTTTAGGAAAAAGCTTTTAATGAAAACAGCACTGGTAGCACCAGTGCTGTTTTTTACTTGCAACCAAAGAGGGAGAGAAGCTGCCTGTTTTTTTCAAGGACGGAGAGATAGAAGCTTTTGGTGGCTTCTGGATCCCTGATGGGAATATGGACTCGGCCTTGACTATTTTCTGAGAGGTCTTGGCTAATGTTGGTTGAAAAGCTGGGCAGGTTGGAGGCCTGAATCAGTTCTTCAAAGGTCTCCCAGTCCTTTTGAACGATAAATCTGGTCTGGGTCAGTGTCTCTACCAAGGACTGCCAAATACCCAAGTCGGAGCGAATCAGCATGGTCAAATCAGCCAAGTCTTTCAATTCAATCTCGTCCTTAGCTGCAAGGGGGTGGCTGGGATGGATAGACAGATAGAACTGCTCCATAAAGAGGCCAGCTGTCACAATACCCTCTTCATCGATCGGATGATTCGTCACAATCAGATGAAATTCTCCTGTCAGCAACCCTTTTTTGAGAGCAGGATTTGCCAGCAGCTTGATTTGCAGCTGGTTTTTTTGGTCTCTTTCCATCAGACGATTTTTCAACTCCCACTCGGCAGCGGGGGCACAGATGCCAGCAAAAAGACTGATTTGGTGTTGGTAATAATTCTGCACACCTTCCACAAATTCCTGACTTTTTGCAAGAAGGAGTTGGGCCTCTTGAACCGTATAGTGACCTGTTTCCGTCAGAACTAAGCGATTTCTTCTTCGTTCGAAGAGCTGAACCCCCAAATCTTCTTCCAGGCTTTGCATATTCCGCGTCAGTGAGGGCTGCGACATCAGCAAGACCTGTGCAGCTTTTGAGAGGGTTCCTTCCTGAGCAACTGTCACAAGCTGCTCAAGGAGCTGGAGATTGATCATGGTAACTCCTTTCCATGCCAAAGCAGATATTTCTTTTACTGCCATTTTACTATTTTTTAGAAAGTCTGTAAAACAAATCATGGACTTGACTGACTTCGAAATGTTTTCCTTAGCCAGAGAATGGGATAGCTTTATCTCTGAAAGTACTTTCAGGAGAAAGAGGGAAACTTTGATGGATTGAATATAAATTCTAAACGCAGTAAAGCTATTGCGCTAGAATACTTAGTACATTATAATATTAAATGTAAACGTTACCAATGTAAAAAACTTATTAAGGGACAGTGTCCAAGAAAGTGAGGCTTTCAATGAAGAAAGACCAATTGATTTCTCAAATTCAGGATGGCATCATCGTTTCCTGTCAGGCCTTGCCTGGTGAGCCCCTGTATGTTGAGGAGGGAGGAGTGATTCCCCTTTTGGTCAAGGCAGCAGAAGAGGGGGGCGCAGTTGGGATTCGTGCCAACAGTGTCCGAGATATAAAGGAGATAAAGGAAGTCACCAAGTTGCCGATTATCGGCATTATCAAACGGGACTATCCACCCCAAGAGCCATTTATCACTGCAACCATGAAGGAAGTGGATGAATTGGCTGCCCTGGACATTGCAGTCATTGCCTTGGATTGTACCAATCGGGAACGCCATGACGGCTTGAAAATCGTCGATTTTATCCACCGGGTCAAGGAAAAATACCCAGACCAACTGTTAATGGCCGATATTTCTACCTTGGAAGAGGGCCTTCAGGCCTTTGAAGCTGGTGTTGATTTTGTTGGAACCACCTTGTCTGGCTACACCTCTTATAGTCGCCAAGAGGACGGACCGGATATTCAATTGATTGATCAACTGTGCCAGGCCGGGGTAGATGTCATTGCTGAAGGCAAGATTCATGAACCAGCTCAGGCCAAAAAAATCCATGATTTGGGTGTTAAGGGCATTGTTGTCGGCGGTGCCATCACAAGACCAAAGGAAATCACTCAACGTTATGTAGCGGCTCTGAATGACTAAGTGCCTAGCCAAGACCTATTTTGTAATCAAATTCCTTTCCAGCTATTTAATATAGCTTGAAGTCTCCAAAATCAGAAAGAAAGCAGAAGTCTCAAACCCAATCAATATGACAAATGGCAAGCAATTTACCCACAAAAATGGTAGAATGAAAGGTACATGACAAAAAAAGAATATTCAAAGAAGGAGAAAGTACATGGCAATAATCCAATGGTTTCCGGGCCATATGTCCAAGGCCCGCCGTCAGGTCCAGGAAAACCTCAAACATGTTGATTTTGTGACCATTCTGGTTGATGCCCGTTTGCCCCTGTCCAGTCAGAACCCCATGCTGACTAAAATCGTAGGCGACAAGCCCAAACTCATGATTCTCAACAAGGTGGACTTAGCAGACCCTATTCGGACCAAGGAATGGCAGAGCTACTTTGAAGGACAGGGCATTAAAACCTTGGCTATCAACTCAAAAGAGCAGGCGACGGTGAAAAAGATGACTGAGGCAGCAAAAAGCCTCATGAAAGACAAGATTGAGCGTCTCCGCCAAAGAGGTATTCAAAAAGAAACCCTGCGAACCATGATTATCGGGATTCCAAATGCCGGCAAATCCACCCTCATGAACCGACTGGCAGGCAAGAAAATCGCTGTCGTCGGCAACAAACCAGGTGTCACCAAGGGCCAGCAATGGCTCAAGACCAACAAGGATTTGGAAATCTTGGACACACCAGGGATCCTTTGGCCTAAGTTTGAAGACCAAGAGGTCGGCCTCAAACTGGCGCTGACAGGTGCCATCAAGGACCAGCTCCTGCCCATGGATGAAGTCACTATCTTTGGCTTGGACTATTTCAAGGCCAACTATCCAGAGCGCTTACTGGAGCGCTTTAAGGGCATGGACTTGGAGCAGGATACACCAGAGTTGATTATGACTTGGACACAAAAACTAGGCTTCCGAGATGATTATGACCGTTTTTACCAGCTCTTTGTCAAGGAGGTTCGAGACGGGCGCCTAGGAACTTATACATTAGACAAGGTGAGTGATTTGGATGGCAACGATTAAGGAAATAAAAGCTACCTTGGAAGATGTAACTGACTTAGCAGACCCGCGCTGGGTAGACTTTGAAGCCGATAGCAGAAGTGGTGTACAAAAAGTCATTTTACAGCGAAAAAAAGCGATTGAGGCTGAAGAAGCAGAAAATGAGCGTCTTGAGTCCATGCTTCGCCATGAAAAGGAAATCTACGCACAAGGATTTCAGCTGATTGCCGGTATTGACGAAGTGGGCCGCGGGCCCTTAGCAGGTCCAGTGGTGGCAGCAGCAGTCATTCTGCCCAAGGGCTGCAAAATCAAGCACCTCAACGACTCCAAGAAAATCCCCAAATCCAAGCACGAAGCCATCTATCACGAAGTCATGGAGCAAGCAGTAGCAGTGGGAATTGGCATAAAAGATGCACAGGTTATCGACCAAGTGAACATTTACGAGGCGACCAAGCTGGCCATGCTGGAGGCCTTGGGCAAGCTAAACCCAGCCCCTCAGCACCTCCTGATTGATGCCATGAAGCTGGACACCCCCATCCCTCAGCAGTCTATCATCAAGGGCGATGCCAATTCCTTATCGATCGCAGCGGCTTCCATCGTGGCCAAGGTGACCAGGGACAGGTTGATGGTCGACTATGACCAAACCTATCCAGGCTATGGCTTTGCCAAAAATGCAGGATATGGCACCGCAGAGCATCTGGAAGGACTGGAAAAATACAGGATTACCCCTATTCATCGTAAGACTTTTGAACCTATCAAATCTATGATGAGAAATCGTTGAAGCTAGAGGAGATAAAATATGTATCCAAGAAGATTTTCAAGAATAATTGCCGAAAAGGCTGTAGAAAAAGTGGAGAAAAGTCAACATCGCAATCTTATTTTGATAATAGGATTACTTGGCTTTGGTCTATTCATGCTGGTTGTTGCAATGATGAATATTTTTTCTGAAGCTACCCCTGATCCGACAACACGTTGGATTGGAGTAGTCATCTGTATCTTACTTTCCTTCCTTTCATTCTCCATTGGAATAGTTTTATGGAGTCAGAAAAAAGAAGAGAATAAGGATTTGCCCTAAACTTTCAAACCGTTCAGTCACAAGCTGAGCGGTTTTCGAATAGATTAAGTGGAGGTAGTTATGAACAATTTTGAAATTTTTAAATTAAAGAAAGCTGGTTTGTCCAATTTGCAGGTCAATAAGGTCCTGATATATCGTGAAAAGACTGGAAAGTCACTCAGTCTGCGCAATATTGCCGTGGTTTCCGAAACCAGCAAGCCCACCCTCTTCATGGAGCAATACAAGGCCCTGGATGTCAAGGCCTGCCGCGAAGAATTTAATCGTTTTCCTTCCTTTTCCATCCTAGACAAGGTCTATCCGCAAGCTCTGAAAGAAATTTACAACCCGCCGACACTCTTGTTTTATCAAGGAAATTTAGAACTCCTAGACTATCCAAAACTAGCTGTTGTCGGTACCCGAAATGCTAGTAAAACTGGCGTTCAGTCTGTCCAAAAGCTGATTAAGGAGCTAGACAACCGCTTTGTCATTGTCAGCGGATTGGCTCGGGGGATTGATACCGCAGCCCATATTGCCAGTCTCAAGAACGGCGGTAAGACCATCGCCGTCATCGGTACAGGCCTCAGCCATACCTATCCTAAGGAAAATCGTCAACTGCAGCGCTATATCGCCAAAAATCACCTACTCTTATCCGAATACAATTCTGACCAACCCGCCCTCAAATACCATTTTCCTGAGCGCAATCGCATCATCGCTGGTTTAGCTGGAGGAGTCCTAGTGGCGGAGGCCAAGATGCGGTCTGGCAGTCTCATCACCTGCGAACGGGCCCTTGAGGAGGGTAGGGATATTTTTGCCGTACCAGGCTCCATTTTAGATGGAAAATCAGATGGCTGTCATCACCTGATCCAAGAGGGCGCAAAGTGCGTCGTATCAGGTTTTGACATCCTTTCAGAGTACCAGGGATAAAGCGTGTTTTCCTATAGGAAAAAGAAATTTCTTGACACTTGCTTGAAAATAGTATATCCTTTGTGAAGTTAAACTATTAAAAGGGATCTAAATGGCTACGAAAACAAGCAAAAAGAAAACAAGCAGCAAAAAAACAGCTGGTCAAAAAAACCTGGTTATCGTGGAGTCACCGGCCAAGGCCAAGACAATTGAGAAATATTTGGGCCGCAACTACAAGGTTGTGGCTTCTGTCGGACATATTCGTGACTTGAAAAAATCAACCATGTCCATTGACTTTGAAAACAACTACGAACCGCAGTATATCAACATCCGTGGCAAGGGTGACTTGATCAATTCTTTGAAAAAAGAAGCCAAAACGGCCAAAAAAGTCTTTCTGGCAAGTGACCCGGACCGAGAAGGAGAAGCTATCTCATGGCACTTGGCCCACATTCTGAACCTGGATGAGTCCGAGGCCAATCGGGTCGTCTTCAACGAAATTACTAAGGATGCGGTCAAAAACGCCTTTAAGGAGCCCCGCACCATCAATCAAGACCTGGTTGATGCCCAGCAGGCCCGCCGCGTTTTGGACAGGATTGTTGGATATTCCATTTCGCCCATTCTTTGGAAAAAGGTCAAAAAAGGCTTGTCAGCAGGTCGTGTCCAGTCAGTGGCCCTCAAGCTCATCATTGACCGGGAAAATGAAATCAACAACTTCAAACCAGAAGAATACTGGACTATTGATTCCACTTTCAAAAAAGGCAACAAAAAATTCCAAGCTAGCTTTTATGGCCTAGATGGCAAGAAGGTCAAGCTGGAAACCAATGACCAGGTCAAGGAAGTCTTGTCCCGTATCCAGAGTGATGACTTCAATGTGGATCAGGTGGAGCGCAAGGAGCGCAAACGCAATGCTCCCCTCCCTTACACCACCTCAACCATGCAGATGGATGCGGCCAATAAGCTCAATTTCAGAACCCGTAAGACCATGATGGTGTCCCAGCAGCTCTACGAAGGAGTCAGTCTTGGAACAGGTGGAGCACAAGGTTTGATTACCTATATGCGTACGGATTCTACCCGTATCAGCCCTATTGCCCAGGCCCAGGCGGCAGACTTTATCACAGACAAGTTTGGCGAAAAGTATTCCAAGCATGGCAGTCGGGTTAAAAATGTTTCTGGAGCTCAGGATGCTCACGAGGCCATCCGTCCTTCCAATGTCCAACTGACACCTGACTCTATTGCCAAGTATTTGGACAAGGATCAACTCAAGCTCTATACTCTTGTCTGGAACCGCTTTGTGGCTAGCCAAATGACAGCCGCCATCTTTGACACCATGAATGTTCGTCTGGGACAAAATGGCGTCATCTTCACTGCCAATGGAAGCCAGGTCAAATTTGACGGTTACATGGCTGTCTACAACGACTCCGATAAGAACAAGATGTTGCCAGATATGGAAGAGGGTGATACCGTCACACGGACCAGCTCCAATCCTGAACAGCATTTCACGCAGCCACCTGCCCGCTATTCAGAAGCAACCCTGATTAAAACCCTGGAAGAAAATGGAGTTGGACGTCCATCCACATACGCCCCAACCATTGAAACCATTCAAAAACGCTACTATGTCAAATTGGCCTCCAAACGCTTCGAGCCAACGGAGCTGGGCGAAATTGTCAACAAGCTGATTGTGGAATTTTTCCCTGATATTGTCAACGTCACCTTTACTGCCGAAATGGAGCAGAAATTGGATGATGTCGAGATTGGTAAGGAGCAGTGGCAGAAGGTCATCGATGGCTTTTACCAGCCCTTCAAACTTGAATTGGCCAAGGCCGAGAGCCAAATGGAAAAAATCCAAATCAAGGACGAGCCAGCTGGTTTTGACTGTGATGTTTGTGGTCAGCCAATGGTTATCAAACTGGGCAAATACGGCAAGTTTTATGCCTGCTCCAATTTCCCAGATTGCCGCAATACCAAGCAGATTGTCAAGGCCATCGGCGTCACCTGCCCCCTTTGTCAAGAAGGCCAGGTCATCGAGCGCAAGAGCAAACGAAACCGCATCTTCTATGGATGTGACCGCTACCCAGCCTGTGAGTTTACTTCTTGGGACAAGCCAGTCGGCCGTTCTTGTCCAAAATGCGACCATTACTTGGTCGAGAAAAAGGTCCGAGGCGGTGGTAAGCAAGTCGTCTGCCCCAATGGTGACTATGAAGAAGAAAAAGTGAAATAAAGAATTGAGTTTACATAAGATTGTTTATGTAAACTTTTTTTGTCTATTCTAATAGAAAATCAAAACTCTTTCCGTTATAATAGACATTTATCAAATTGTCTGTTATAATGGACTTAAAAGGAGGCTTCATATGGACTACATAGCTATTATTGGAGATATGATTGATTCAAAAGATATTGCAAATCGTTTTGAAGGCCAGCAGCAGCTCAAAGCCTGCTTGGACAAGCTAAACACAAAGTATCAGGCTGTCCTGGCTTCCAAGTTTTCCATTACCTTGGGAGATGAATTTCAGGGTTTGCTCATGGCTGAAGCTCCTCTTTTCCAGATGATTGATGAAATCAACCAATCGATGGAGGGGATCAATCTGCGTTTTGGCATTGGTCTGGGAAAGATTCTGACAGACATCGATCCAACAGTCAGTCTTGGAGCAGATGGTCCAGCCTACTGGTATGCAAGGGAGGCTATCAACTACATCCACCAGAAAAATGATTACGGCAATACCCAACTTGCCATTCGGATGGATGAAGAAGAAGCAGAAGAAGTAATCAACAGCCTGCTTGCTGCCAGTGAGGCCATCAAGGCTAGCTGGAGAGACAGTCAGAAGGTCCTGCTACAAACCCTTCTGGAATTGGGCATCTACGAGGAACGCTTTGAACAGCAAGCTTTAGCTCAAGCCCTCCAGCTCAACTCCAGTGCCCTGTCCAAACGCCTGAAAAGTTCCAGCATCAAGGTCTATTTACGGGCCAGGAATTCAGCCTTGAAACTGCTACAAGCTAGCATTCTTAATGGAGAAACAGGCCCTCAAGAGACCCAGAATCCCGATTTTTTGGTATAATAGGTCAGTAAAATATTGAATACTCTATGAAAATTAAAAATTATCTAGGAGATGAGGCGCAGGCTGTACTGGTGTACGGCAAGCTGATATCGACAAGAAATCATTTTGATTTTCGAAGAGAATTAGAAAGATTTGTGTTAGTTCATCTAACAAAGAGGTATTAGTGTATTGTCTCAATCTAAAGCAACTTATATCAACGTCATCGGAGCTGGTCTTGCTGGCTCTGAAGCAGCCTATCAGATTGCCAAGCGTGGCATTCCCGTCAAACTTTACGAGATGCGGGGTGTCAAACCCACTCCCCAGCACAAGACCGACAAGTTTGCTGAGTTGGTTTGTTCCAACTCCTTCCGTGGTGATAGTTTGACCAATGCGGTTGGGCTGCTCAAGGAAGAAATGCGTCGTCTGGATTCCATTATTCTTCGGGCTGGCGAGGCTCACCGAGTGCCTGCTGGTGGTGCTATGGCCATGGACCGAGAAAATTTCTCTCAGGCAGTGACAGATGAGATTCACAATCATCCCCTGATTGAGGTCATCCGTGGTGAGATTACTGAGATTCCTGAAGATGCTATTACAGTTATTGCGACGGGGCCTTTGACGTCTGACGCCTTGGCAGAAAAGATTCACGATCTCAATGGTGGTGATGGTTTTTATTTCTACGATGCGGCAGCACCGATTGTGGACAGCTCGACCATTAACATGGACTTGGTCTATCTCAAGTCCCGTTATGACAAGGGCGAGGCTGCCTATCTCAATGCACCGATGAACAAGGAGCAGTTCACTGCTTTCTACGAGGCCTTGATTTCTGCCGAAGAAGCACCACTCAATTCCTTTGAAAAAGAAAAATACTTTGAAGGCTGTATGCCAATCGAAGTTATGGCCAAACGCGGTATCAAAACCATGCTCTATGGTCCAATGAAGCCAGTTGGTCTGGAATACCCAGAAGACTACAAGGGACCACGTGACGGAGAATACAAGACACCTTATGCAGTTGTCCAGCTCCGTCAGGACAACGCAGCAGGTAGCCTTTATAACATCGTTGGCTTCCAAACCCACCTCAAGTGGGGTGAGCAGAAGCGGGTTTTCCAGATGATTCCAGGACTTGAAAATGCGGAGTTTGTCCGCTACGGCGTTATGCACCGCAATTCCTACATGGATTCGCCAAACTTATTGGAACAGACTTTTGCGACCAAGAAAAATCCAAATCTTTTCTTTGCAGGTCAAATGACAGGAGTAGAAGGCTATGTCGAGTCTGCCGCCTCTGGCTTAGTGGCCGGTATCAACGCTGTTCGCCGTTTCCGTGGCGAAGAGCCAGTCATTTTCCCACAGACCACAGCCATCGGCGCTCTGCCATTTTACATCACCCATACCGAAAGCAAGCACTTCCAGCCTATGAATGTCAACTTTGGCATCATCAAGGAGCTGGACGGCCCCCGTATCCGCGATAAGAAGGAACGCTACGAAGCAATAGCAGAGCGTTCCCTCAAGGATTTGGAAGAGTTTTTGGCCTACTAAGTTGATCAGTTTTCCCAGACACCTTCGGGTGTCTTTTGTGTACATCATTGACTTTTTTTACATTTCAGATTATAATGTTTACATAGTAAACATTTGGAGGTGAGAGGCATGTCCACACTATCAAAACCAATCGCAGTGCGCTTCGATGAAGATTTGGTTCAACTGATTGAGGAAATTTCTTCTGGTCAGCATATGACCAAAACTGATTTTATTCGAGAGGCTGTTTTAGAAAAGCTGGAAGATATGTACGATATTGCCAAGGCAGATGACACCTATAAAGAATGGGTAGAGGCTGGTAAGAAAACCCTCAGTCACGATGAGATGATGAAGCGCTATGGCTAAATATCGGGTTGAATACGCTCCTAGTTTTTTTGCAGACATGGACAAGCTTGATAAAGGCGTTAGTCGGAAGATTGCCAACTGGATTGATAAGCACTTGGTAGATGTCGACTTTCCCCGTTCTCCCGGAAAGTACCTGACGGGCAATCTATCTGGCTATGTCCGTTTCCGCGTTGGCAACTATCGCATCATTGCTGCTGTGGACGATGGAGAGTTAGTATTGCTCAATCTCCATGTAGGCCATCGTTCAGATATTTATAAGAAGTTGAAATAATTCCCAGACACCTTCGGGTGTCTTTATGCTATACTGGACTTAGTAAAGGTGAAAGGGGAAAATGATGAATCAGGAAACTTGGAAGGGAATTATTCTCAAGAAACAAGGGCTGCTGGACGGGCAATCTGTTGAAAAAATCTGTCAAAATCTCAATGGTTTACAGGCCCAGTTCCAGCCCTATGTCCATATCGGTTTTCAGAATCGGATGACAGAACAGGAATTTCAGCAGGCAGACTGGCAGGAAAAGCTGACCCGCCAATGGTCCATACGCAGGACAGTTCATGCCTATCTCAAATCTGAAATTCCTCTCTACATCCATGAGGGGCGTATGGCTGATACCGCCTATTTACAGACTGAGTACCGGGATGAATTAAGTCCTCAAACCAAGCAGCGATTCCACCATGTTATCTTGGAGGGGCTGAGTCAGGAATCTTTGACCCGTGACCAGATAAAGGACCTCTGTCGGGCAGAGAAAATTAGCCTAGAAGATGAAAAGCGGATTTTCAATGCTTGGGGCGGACTCTTGCGCTATATGGTTGAAAGGGGGGAAATCTACCAGGAATATGGGGCCAAACGTTTCCATTTGCTCAAGGATTTTCAACCCCTGCCCAAGAAAGAAGCAGAGCTGGAAATTGCCCGCCGATATTTTTCAGGATTTGGTCCAGTCAGTCTGGCAGATGCCCGTTATTATTTCAAAGAAAATAAGTCAACTGTACTTGATTGGATGAAGCAGCTGGACTTAAAAACCATCCAAGTTGCTGGTGAGGAGCGCTTTTATCTGGGGGATTTGGAAGAAGCAGAATTGCCAGATTGTCTCTTCATAGCTGGTTTTGACCAACTCTTGCTAGGCTATGAAAAGAAGGCCAATCCATTTTTTGACCCCAAGCACATCCGCCAAATCTATACCTTGACAGGCATTATCAAACCGACTGTCTTTTACAAGGGACGTTTGGTTGCCACTTGGAAGCGGGATAAGAAAGACATTATTTTGGATGTTTTTGAAGACTTGACCAGTTCTGAGTTGAAAGAGTTGGAAGGGTACAGGCAAGCCTACCAGGCCAAGTTGCCTTGATTTGTTCGGAATAATCGGATATTGACATTAAATAACTAAATTTTCTGAATATTTCATTGAAAATATGCTATAATAGTCTAATATTAGTTGAAAAGAGAGTTTGTAAGTGAATAAATCCTATTTTTACCTTGACATGAAAACCCATGAATTGCAGGTTCCCTATACCCATCAGAACCGCCGCGTCCGTGTCTTGTTACCGAAAAATTATGAAGAAGACACCGACACCAGCTACCCCGTTGTTTATTTCCATGACGGGCAAAATGTCCTATACAGCAAGGAATCCTATTCAGGACATTCTTGGAAAACCATTCCAACCATCAAGCGCAATCCCGACATCCCTAAGATGATTATCGTGGCTATTGACAATGACGGCTTGGAGCGGATGCACGAGTATGCTGCCTGGAAATACAGCGAAATGGGGATTCCAGGTATTCAATTTGGTGGCAAGGGAACCCTCTATGCCGAATTTGTCATGGATGTGGTCAAACCCTTTATCGATAAGGAATACCGAACCAAGCCAGACAAGGCTCACACAGCCATGATTGGTTCCTCGCTGGGAGGAAATATCACCCAGTTTATGGGCCTGGCCTACCAGGATCAGATTGGCTGCCTAGGTGTTTTCTCATCCGCCAACTGGCTGCATCAGGAGGCCTTTAACCGCTACATCGAGCGTCAGGCATTAGACCCAGACCAACGGGTTTACATCTATGTCGGCACAGAAGAAGCAGATGATACGGACAAGACCCTCATGGCAGGCAATATCAAACAGGCCTACTTGGATTCCTCCCTTTCCTACTATCGCCAGTTGATAGCAGGAGGAGTGGCTTTGGAGAACCTAGCCCTTGAAATCACATCAGGAGCACTGCATAATGAAGAGGCCTGGGCAGCCCACCTACCGGCTTGCCTGCGTTTCTTGAGTGAAAAATGGTAAGGAGAAAAGAATAATATGCACGTAGAATTTTTAAGTCACTGGTCTGGTAATCTTGGCCGTGAAATGAACCTCAACCGCTATGGTCATGCTGGGATACCAGTTGTCGTTTTTGCCTCATCAGGCGGTTCGTTTAGCGAATACGCTGACTTCGGCATGATTGAGGCCTGCCGCGAATTTATCGAGGCTGGTAAGGTTCAATTCTTTACCCTGACCAGCTATGACAAGGAAAGCTGGTTAGCGGATTGGAAATCCATTCACGACAAGGCAAAAGCCCACAGAGCCTATGAACGCTATATTATCGAAGAAGCCATTCCCTTTATCAAGCACAAAACCAACTGGTTTGATGGCATGATGGCGACAGGCTGCTCTATGGGGGCCTACCACGCCGTCAATTTCTTCCTCCAGCATCCAGATGTCTTTACCAAGGTTGTAGCCCTCTCTGGTATCTACGATGCCCGCTTTTTCAATAACAATCAAGACTATGGACAAGACGATGCTGTCTATCAAAATTCCCCAGCTGATTATATCTGGAATCAAAACGATGGCTGGTTTATCGACCGTTATCGACAAGCAGAAATCATCGTGTGTACAGGTCTAGGGGACTGGGAACAAGATGGCCTCCCAAGCTTCTACAACCTCAAACATGCCTTTGAAAGCAAGCAAATCCCTGCCTGGTTTGATGAATGGGGCGGCGATGTTGCCCACGATTGGGTCTGGTGGCGTCAGCAAATGCCATACTTCTTGGCACAAATGAATCTATAAAGAAAGGAAAGACTTATGAATTACCTTGTTATTTCCCCCTTTTATCCTGAAAACTTCCAACCCTTTACCATTGAATTGGCTAAAAAAGAAGGAGTAACGGTACTGGGTATCGGTCAAGAGCCCTATGACCAGCTGCCAGAAGACCTTCGCAATGCCTTGACAGAGTATTTCCGTGTGGAAAACCTGGAAAACCTGGATGAGGTCAAGCGTGCGGCAGCCTTTCTTATCTACAAACACGGCCCAATCGACCGTGTGGAATCCCACAATGAACACTGGCTGGAATCTGATGCACAACTGCGTGAGCAGTTCAATATCTTTGGGGCTAAACCAAGCCAGCTGAAAAAGACCAAGTTTAAGTCCGAAATGAAGAAATACTTCACCAAGGCTGGAGTTCCAGTGGCCCCTGGCCAGATTGTCAAATCTGAAAAAGATATTGCCAAGGCTGTCAAGAAAATTGGTTTCCCAATGATAGCCAAACCAGATAATGGTGTCGGAGCATCAGGTACCTTCAAACTGACGAAAAAAGCTGACCTGGATGGTTTCAAAGAGGCCTGGGACGGAAAGACTGCGTATTTCTTTGAAAAATTCATTGACACCAATACACTGGTCACCTATGATGGCCTGGTCGACAGCAAGGGAAATGTGGTCTTTGAGACCAGCCTGGCCTATGTCCATACCCCTCTGGAGCTCTTATTGTCTAAAAAGGACAATGCCTACTTTATCGAAAAGGAACTGGATCCAAAATTGGTTGAGTATGGCCGTGCCGTTATCAAGGCCTTTGGGATGAAGGAGCGCTTTTTCCATATCGAATTTTTCAAGGATGGTGATGACTACATCGCCCTCGAATACAACAACCGCATGGCAGGTGGCTTCACTGTTGAGGCCTACAACTATGCCCACTCGATTGACCTTTTCCGTGACTACGCCAATGTTGTCACAGGACAAGAAGTAGAAGAGCGCCGCTTCCCGTCTCAATACTGCCTGGTTGCCACTCGCAGAGATGCAACTGACTATGTTCACTCAGCGGATGAGATTAAAGAACGTTACGCAGCCCATCTCAAGACAACCAAGCGCATGCCTGAAGCCTTTGCTGAATTACAGGGCAACGATGCCTATCTGCTAGTCACTGACAGCAAGGAAGTTCTGGATGAAATGATTGCCTTCATTGGTGAGACCAAATAAAATGAAAGACACCGAACTGGTGTCTTTTTGGTATTCAAAAAGTGTAATAAATAACCCTTTGTTTACATAACATATATTATGTAAATTATAATTTATCCAAGGCATTTTTTTGTTCATCATTGACAATATGAGTATAGAGGTCTGTTACCTGCGTAGAGGCATGACCCAGTTGGTGACTGACTAAAACTTGTGATTTGGTGGCATCATAGAGCCTGGTAGCCAGGGTATGGCGGAGTTTGTGGGGTGTCACGCGGATTTTGAAGTCCTGGGAGTATTTTCCAACCATTTTTTCAACACTGGATGCATCGATACGGTTAGGTATGCCACGGTACTCTGTGAGAAAGAGGGCTGTATCCTGTTTTTCAGCCTTGTATCTGGCTTTTCGAATTTCCAGGTATTGCTCCAGATAGGGCTTGGCGAATCCAGCAACATTGACAGAATCCCGTTTACCGCCCTTACGAGTGACATCGATGACCATCATCTTGAGATTGAGGTCCTTCAAATCCAGATTAACCGCCTCAGACAAACGAACCCCTGAAGCTAGCAGCAAGGCAATGATGGCTAGGTCACGTTCCTTGTTTTTATAAAAGGAAGACTTGGCCCGATTGGATAACTTGACCTCGTATTCACTATCGACATATTCCAGAAATTCCATGGTTTCATCACCCAAAAAGAGTTTTTGTTTGATATTTTCGGCCCGTGACGCCAGGGTTTCCTTTTGCTTTTTGGTGGCCACCTTTTTCATGACATTGCGATAGAAGTAGGGCTCACCATTTTTATCCTCCACCTCCTCTGTCAAATACTTAAAGAGACTGGATAGGGCAGACAAGGTCCGGTTGATGGTGGTCTGAGAGACCCCTTGCTTGGTCGAATAGGTATTGAGGGATGGCCGTTCACGCAGATAGAGAATGAAGGTTTCCATGTCCTTTTTGCTGAGGTTTTCAAGAGTTTTGAGGTCAATATCCGCAATCAAACCCGCATCTGAGATACCAGCATCCAGTAACCATTCAAAAAATCGTCTGTATTCCTTGAGATATTCATACAGGGTCGTAAAACTGTAAGGGACCGTCAACTTGGACTGATAGTAGTCCAGAACAAACCAGGGCATAATAGCTTTCAGTTCCTCAATTTTTTCTAAAAGTAATTCGCGTCTCATCTTTTTCTCCAAATCTTTCTATAATAGCAGTATATCACAACCTTACATGTATTTCAAGAAAATTACAGTTTTTCGGAAAGATGTTATGGGAAATAATATGAACCCAGTTTAATCAACCTTACTTATTTCAGATACTTCTAAGACTATTTCAGCAATCTCATCGACTGTTAAGCCACCTGTATCTATCTTTCGTCCTGGAATCTGGTCTTCAAATGCCTGCAAACAGTTATCTAGATGTTTTAATGCCCAGTTATTATTTTCCTGGGTTCGTTTGTCTAAACGGTCCAAAATCGTCTCTTTTTCAGCAACCAAAATATAATGCTGTACACACATGTCCTCTCTCAGCCCTTGTTCGATGATTTCCTGGTAATATTCCTTTTTAAATATCGTCATCGGCACAATGATGACCTTACCTGTTTTAGTGGCTAAATCTCGGATAATCTGAACCGTTGTCTGACGCCAAATTAGATAATCCTGAAAATCTTCTGGACAGACAGTTTTTGGGAGGTTTTCTTGAAAAAAATCACCGAGATGCTCTGGATCATAGAGGATTGAGTCCGGAATTTCTTGATCGAGACGATTTGCAAGAGTTGTTTTTCCAACACCAAAGGGACCATTTAACCAGATAATCATTCGAACTCCTTTTATAATGTTACATAATATATATTATGTAACATTAATTAAAAAACCAAGTTGAACTTGGTTAATATTATAAGACTAGTAAGGCATACAGCAGCAAAACACTGATAATGCTAAAGAGGGAACCAATCAGGTAATATTCTGCAAATCCCTGGTCCTTTGAAATACGGTCAAAACGTGCAATGGATTTGGCAGTAAAGACCAGGCCAATGGCAGCAAATTGACCCCAAATCAGAAAGATAGCCATGGTCAAACGTTCTAATTGACCAATCAGGGCACCAGCTCCAGCCTTTGTTTTCGGTGCTTCTTCTCCTTCTTTTGGCTGGTATTTGCTGAAAAAGAGTTTAAAGACAATATTGACAGGCTTGGTGATGAGCACTAAAAGGAGGAGAATATTAAAAATTGGAAAGGCTGGATACTCAGCTTTTGGTGCATCTAGTACAGCTGCTGTGTAGGCATATTGATCATAAATGAGAAAGATTGCTACCAGATGAAGGATTTGATCAATCAGAAAAACATATTTTTCCCAAAGAGGCTTGATAAAGCTCTTCTTGGTCAGGAAATACTTGATAAAATCAATAGCAAAATGCGCCAACCAAACTTCAAAAAAGAAAGAATTGATTCGGAAAGGAAAGATGATAGCGATCATCAGAAGAGGCAATCCTACCCAGAACAGATGGCTCAAGAGTGCCTTGAAGCTTACCTTTTTCTCATTGGCCAGTGCTTGGCTTTGGAAATGGAAATCTCCTAAAAAATGAGCTATGAGAGCCAGTGTAAAAGGGAGATGCTCAAATAGATAATAAGAAATGACATTATTGTCCATATAGCTACCTCCATTACTCTACTCTCAGCTATATTATTTACTTGCGTTTTTTCTTGGCCTTCTTCATTTTATTGACCTGGCGTTTCATGGCTTGTTTCATGGCAAATTCACCAATTTTACCCTTGATGCCACCCCCCATCATCTGGCTCATATCCGGCATTCCTGCTCCGCCCATGAGAGCAGACATATCCGGCATTGCTCCACCGCCCATATTTGGCATGTTCTTAGGCATATTGTTGGGGTTGAGGCCCATTTGGCGCATCATCTTATCCATATCGCCAGACATCATGCCCTGCATCATGGTTTTGGCCTGGTTAAAGTCCTTGATGAACTTGTTGACATCAACAAAGGAATTACCAGAACCTGCTGCGATGCGGCGGCGGCGACTCGGTGACAGAATATCAGGATTTTCCCTTTCTTCTGGGGTCATGGAAGACACGATAGCCCGTTTTCTGGCAATTTCACGCTCATCAACCTTGATGTTGGCCAAGGCTGGGTTGCCAGCCATACCTGGAATCATCTTCAGCAAGTCTTCCATCGGTCCCATGTTTTGAACCTGATCCAACTGATCGATGAAATCGTTGAAATCAAAGGTATTTTCCCGCATCTTTTCGGCCAATTCCAATGATTTTTTCTCATCGTATTCTTGAGAGGCCTTCTCAATCAGGGTCAACAGGTCACCCATACCCAAGATTCGGCTGGACATCCGATCTGGGTGGAAGGTTTCGATATCAGTGATTTTTTCACCGGTACCGGTAAATTTAATCGGCTTGCCAGTGATTTCACGAACTGAGAGTGCCGCACCACCACGGGTATCCCCGTCAATCTTGGTCAGAACGACACCGGTGATTTCAAGCTGTTTGTGGAATTCTGCCGCGACATTGGCTGCTTCCTGACCAATCATGCTGTCGATAACCAGAAGAATTTCATTCGGTTGTGCCAGGGCCTTGACATCACGGAGTTCTTCCATGAGTTTCTCATCAATTTGCAGGCGGCCGGCCGTATCGATGAGGACATAGTCATTACGGTTTTCCCGCGCCAAAGCAAGACCTTGGGAGACAATCTCGACCGCCGAATGGTCAGTCCCCATATCAAAGACAGGTACATTGATTTGCTGACCCAGGGTTTTGAGCTGATCGATGGCTGCTGGACGGTAAATATCGGCCGCAATCATCATGGGACGAGCATTCTCTTCCTTGATCAGCTTGTTGGCCAACTTGCCTGCAAAGGTGGTTTTACCTGCACCCTGCAAACCTACCATCATGATAATGGTCGGAATCTTTGGTGACTTCTCGATTTCAGCCGTTTCTGAACCCAGAATTTCCGTCAACTCTTCATTAACGATTTTAACGATTTGTTGGGTTGGGTCCAGGGTATCAATGATTTCATGACCAACTGCCCGTTCACGAACCCGCTTGATGAAGGTTTTTACGACTGGCAGGGCAACATCGGCTTCAAGAAGGGCCAGGCGGATTTCCTTGGTGACTTCTTGAACATCTTTTTCGGATAATTTTTTCTTTCCACGTAGGTTTTTAAAGACGCTTTGTAGGCGCTCGGTTAAGCTTTCAAAAGCCATGGTTCACTTCTCCTAAAGTAGTTATTTTATTTGAATTTAATCGCGGTTGTCAATGCTGGATAAAATGGAAATTTTTTCCTGAAGAAAGGCATCTTCTGGGTACTTTTCCATGATGGCATCAAAAATTTCACTGCGAACGATGTAATCTGAGTACATGTGCAGCTTCATTTCGTAATCTTCAAGAATTTTTTCAGTCCGCTTGATATTGTCATAGACGGCTTGGCGGCTGACACCGAACTCTTCAGCGATTTCAGCCAGACTGTAATCATCCGCATAATAGAGCTCAATATAGTTCATCTGCTTGTCGGTCAAGAGGGCTGCATAAAACTCAAAGAGGGCATTCATTCGATTGGTTTTTTCGATTTCCATAAACTTCATTATACCAAAAAAGCCCGCAATTTAATAGAGTAAAGTCGGACTTTTATCGGATATTAGGGCACTTATGCCACAGCTGCTGCTTTCACTTCTTTGACCAATAAAAAGGTAAAGAGAGCTTCGATGCCAACCATGACAAGGGCCAAGATGGTTGCTGAAAAAAGATTCCCCAAAATCAGTGCCAAAACTGGAATCAGGATGGCGAAGAGTTGGTAGCTTGGGGATTTGTACAGCCAAGAATAAGGCAAAAGATGGGCTCCAAACACCATGGCATAGACCATGACCATCTTATCAGGAACGGCATTGAAGACCCACATAACAATCAGCAAATACAGCACTTGGTTGAGGGTAAAGAGAAATCCAAGTTTACCAAGAGGATTTTCATTTGAAAAAATATCCACCTTCAACTGCTTGCCAATCAGCCATGCCAAAGGCAAGAGGGGGCAGGAACAAGCGAAAACAAGAATATTTTCCATTGTCTGCTTAAAACCAAGAGAGGTAACAATGGAAATCAAAAGCCAAATAAGAACAGAACTAGCAATAAAAGGGAGCCCTTTTTTCTGCTTGAGAATGATGTCATTTCTTAATTCATCTAGGTTCATAATTTTACCTTCTTTCTAATTGTTTTCCAGATAAAACTCGAAGCGCTCACCGACATACTGACTGTTGACATACTCAAAAGGCTGTCCATCTTCCAAATAAGAAACCTGTCTGAGTGCAAGGATGGCCTGGTTTTTCTTGATGTCCAGGAGTCGAGCAACCTTGTCATTGGCCAATCTGGCAAAGATGGTTTGGTGGCTTTTACCGATGCGGTAGCCATTGTCTGTTAGGGTTTTAAAAAAGTGATTGGTGACATCTTCTTTCTTGACATTTTGAATCAGGCGCTCTGGGATGCTGGCTACTTCATAGACAACGGGAACACCATCTGCAAAACGGACCCGCTCCATCCGAACGATATTTTCCTTGGAATCTAAGTGGAGCATCTGCCTTTCCTTTTCATTGGGCTGGGTCTTGATATAGGAAAGGAGCTGGCTCGACGGTGTCTTCCCTTGAAGCTGAATGATTTCGGTAAAAGAGGTTGTGCCCCGCATCTTTTCCTGGACCCGAGTGCTGGCAACATAGGTGCCTGAGCCCACTTTCCTGGTCAGCACTCCTTCTTCTACCAAAAGAGTGATGGCTTGGCGGAGGGTCATCCTTGAAACCCCAAACTCATCCGCCAAATCCCGTTCACTGGGCAGGCGTTGACCAATTTTCCAAATCCCCAAATCAATGTCATCTTTTATCTTATCATGGATAGTTATATAGGCAGCTTTCATGAATTTTCCTCGCAACTTCTTCCCTTATTTTATCAAAAATCTAGTTTTTTATCCATTCCTACTGCAAATAGTTCGCTTTTGTGTTAAAATAAATAGCAGAAAAGGTAAGATTTTCGATTTGAAAGGAAAAAAGAATGACAATGCAAGATGTGCAAAAGATTATCGTTCTGGATTACGGTAGTCAATACAACCAGCTGATTTCTCGCCGTATCCGTGAATTCGGCGTATTTTCTGAGTTGAAAAGCCATAAGATTTCAGTAGCCGAGGTGAAAGAGCTCAATCCAATTGGTATCGTTCTTTCAGGCGGTCCAAACTCTGTTTATGCTGAGAATGCTTTTGATATTGACCCAGGAATCTTTGAATTGGGGATTCCAATCCTCGGAATCTGTTACGGAATGCAGCTCATCACCCATAAATTGGGTGGGAAGGTGGTGCCAGCTGGTGAGGCAGGAAACCGTGAATATGGTCAATCCACTCTTCAACTGAAAGCTGATTCAGCCCTCTTTGCTGGGACTCCTGCTGAGCAAGTGGTTCTGATGAGCCATGGAGATGCGGTAACTGAGATTCCAGCCGACTTCCACTTGGTTGGTTTGTCATCAGACTGTCCTTTTGCTGCGATTGAAAACACAGACAAGAAAATCTTTGGAATCCAATTCCATCCAGAAGTTCGTCATTCTGTGTATGGAAATGATATTTTGAAAAATTTTGCTATCAACATCTGCGGTGGCCGTGGAGATTGGACCATGGAAAACTTCATCGATGTTGAGATTCAAAAAATTCGGGAAACCGTTGGTGATAAGAAGGTGCTTCTTGGTTTGTCTGGCGGGGTTGACTCTTCAGTTGTCGGCGTTCTTTTGCAGCGGGCCATTGGTGACCAGCTGACCTGTATCTTTGTAGACCACGGTCTTCTTCGTAAAAATGAAGGCAATCAGGTCATGGAAATGTTGGGCGGCAAGTTTGGCCTAAACATCATTCGCGTAGATGCTTCCAAGCGCTTCCTTGACCTACTGGCTGGCGTATCAGATCCAGAGAAAAAGCGTAAAATCATCGGAAATGAATTTGTCTATGTCTTTGACGATGAAGCCAGCAAGCTGACGGATGTGGACTTCCTGGCTCAAGGAACCCTTTATACTGACATCATCGAATCGGGAACCGAAACCGCTCAGACTATCAAGAGCCACCACAATGTGGGCGGCCTGCCTGAGGATATGCAGTTCAAACTAATCGAACCTCTCAACACGCTGTTCAAGGACGAGGTTCGGGCTTTGGGGACTGCTCTGGGCATGCCAGATGAGATTGTTTGGCGCCAACCCTTCCCAGGTCCAGGGCTTGCGATCCGTGTCATGGGTGAAATCACTGAAGAAAAATTGATGACCGTCCGCGAATCAGATGCCATCCTGCGTGAAGAAATCGCCAAAGCTGGCCTAGATCGTGATGTCTGGCAATACTTCACCGTCAACACAGGCGTACGTTCCGTTGGCGTTATGGGCGACGGCCGCACCTATGATTACACCATTGCCATCCGTGCTATCACTTCGATCGATGGCATGACAGCTGACTTTGCCAAACTCCCTTGGGAAGTCCTCCAAAAAATTTCCGTCCGCATCGTCAATGAAGTTGACCACGTCAACCGCATCGTCTACGACATCACCAGCAAACCACCAGCAACGGTGGAGTGGGAATAAATCCGCATTTATTAAAAATCCCTTTGAATCATTAAGTTCAAAGGGATTTTATTGTTCAATCTTTCTATGGCATATAGACAATTACATTTTTAATTTGTGAAAGGATAACGCCATTGCGATAAACACGGAATAGGGAACCATTTTCTCCTTGAAGAAGTTCAAATGGAATGCTCTCTGTTCGATTGTAATTGCTTTCGATAATTTTCCAGTTGAGCAATCCTAAAATAGAATTTGCATAATCAATTGTATTTTGTCCACTCTCTAAGCGAACACCAGTATCATCATTTGTTAATGGGTTACTTTCAATATTGGTTTTCGGTGGAAGGCGGTAAAATGGTTTGTAATCACTTGCTTTGTTAAGATTCTGCTGACTGCCTATCATCCGATCTTGGTGTATATCAGTATCGTCATCCCCTGTATTAAAATACTGACCAGGAATTTTGACTTCTGAGGGAATCATGACCAAACGATAACCACCTTGGCTACCATCTTTAGGTTTGACAACAGTCTCTAATGCTCCCTCTACCATCTTAAAGCCATCAACAGTTTCTGGATTGCTATCAGCCACTAAGCCAACTGAATTGAAAGTGAGCAGTCTGCCATCATCACTGCACCATGTTCCGATAATGCTCGAAAAATCATCCTGTGAGATGGCTTCTATATCCATTTTAGCAAATATCACAGTTAAAGGATTCTCGTTAGAAGTCGGACTCTCAGTTGTAGAAACCGTTGATTTTGGGGTTGTCTGCGTTTGCTTCGTTTGGTTTGTTGTACTCGTACTACTGCTAGGTGATGTACCTGTTTTTTTACCACAGGCAACAAGAAGCGTTGCGAGAAGAACTGTCGCAGCAATAAGTTTGATCTTTTTCATATATCTAATCCTTCTAATTTTCGCGATGAATGGTAAAGCCAGTAGCTTGTTGATTGGCCATGATAGTAATATCAGATATTTGTACTCGTCTTGGCTGGTTAGCAATGTAGAGGACTATATCCGCAATATCTTGGGCCTGAAGGGCCTCAATCCCCTTGTAAAATTGAGCAGCTCGCTCTTCATCTCCATGGAAGCGAACCAGACTAAAATCTGTTTCGACCAGACCAGGCTGAACGGTCGTGACCTTGATATCCGTGGCAACTGTATCAATCCGTATGCCATCACTGAGCACTTTGACAGCCGCCTTAGTAGCTGAATAGACAGCAGCACCTCCATAAGCATAAATACCCGCAGTAGAGCCAATATTGATAATATGTCCCTTATTTCTCTCGACCATTTGTGGCAGGATTTGGCGAGTTACGAACATCAAGCCTTTGACATTTGTATCAAACATGGTCAGCATATCCTCTAGCACATAATCTTGAAATTTCTCCAAACCGAGGGCTAGACCAGCATTGTTGACCAAAATATCAACAAACCCCACTTCTGCTAGAATCTTTTGGCAAATGTCTGTAACCTGATCAATCTGTGTCACATCCATAGGATAGGTCCAGACAGTTGCCTGATAGTTTTTTTCCAAGTCTGACTGAACTGCAGCGAGACGTTGTTCTCTGCGGCCTGTCAGCACCAGTTTATCCCCATTTTGGGCAAAGGTATGGGCAATGGCTTCTCCAATACCACTTGTTGCTCCAGTAATCAATACGGTTCTACTCATTCAGCAAATCTTCCTTTCATTTTCTATGACTATTATAGCATTTTTAGACCAATAAAAAACCAATCAGGTGATGTTTGATTGATTTTCTTAGAATATATTCATCAGTTTTAAGATACAGAGATTGAGCTGTACTTGGCGGGAATAGTAGATATTTCCACCATTGACATAGAGTTTTCCTCCATGAATCAGAGAAATGGGATGGAAATAGTTATAGGTTTCACCAGAACTGTTTCCAAGACTTGGTGCCACTACTTCTTTTGAATATTTTTTGGCAACCTCAATGGTATTTTCTCCACCATTTTCAGCCACATAGTTGATGTAGGCTGGGCCGTAGTTGTATGCCTGAACAGCTGTCCACACATCGACCTGAGCTTCTTCAGCCAAAATCAGATTGTTGCTCAAATATTGGACACCTTGACGGATGCTTTCTTTTTTATCTGTGATACTGTTGATATAGCCTGTTGCAGACTCGCTAGACTGCATGACATCTACTTTTTGTCCCTTGGTTTCCGTGTAAATCATGGCCAGGATCAGCTCTTCATTGGCTTTGGTATCATTCTCTGCCAAAACCTCTTGCACCAAGGACTGGTAGGTCATGACTTGTTTGACATTGCGCCAAGTCTGATAGGTTTGATAGGCTAGAAAAACAAGGACGACAAGAAGGATCGTTCTTGTTATTTTTTTCATACTATTGGTTTTTGATATCCTCGATATTCTTTATTAGGATAGAGTAAGTTCCGTTCTCATTCTGAATAAATTCAACAGACTCTGCATCCTGATAGATGTTATTGGGTACGATGAGTTCGATACCGTTTGAAAGAGACAGTTTCTGGTTTTCAAATTTTTTGAGCTGGCGGCTGGCATCAATCTCCTCGAAGACAATCTTCTCAGGAACAACCTCTTTCAGTTCATCCACAAAGCTGAGGCGAGCTGTTAAGTTTTGGTCGAAAAGCTGGTTGGCTAACTTTTCAGGTGACAATTCCCCATCTTCTTCCAGATGATTAAAGATAGCAGATTTGACCTTGGATTGGAATTGGAAATCCCCCTGCTGGAAATTATCCGCAATCTTCTGGGCCGTTTTTTCTACTGCTTGAATGGATTTTTTTGGCAGAAATAGTCGGTTTGTCCTG
>NZ_JBHCHN010000001.1:0-26724 GCF_041802885.1 Streptococcus sp. | reverse complement strand
TGACATGTAGGTGCTGGATAGTCCAAGCTAGCGCTGATTTCCTTATGTGTATCGCAGTCCTGATAATCTAAGATAGTGATGTTTGGGTCTTTTATTCCTAGTAAGTTTGTGATAAAATTTAGTTGTTCCATATGAGTCTTTCCAATGATAGTTTGGTCGCTTTTCATTATAGGTCATATGGGACTTTTTGTATACACTCAAAAAAGCTCCATAATCTCCATGGTGGATTTACCCACTACAGAAATTATAGAGCCTGGGTTTTTGGGTCTAATCGATCAAGCATGTTTAAATATGTCATAATTTGTGAAAAGATTCATAAGCTGATTGTTTTATAATTCCCCCATATTCCACTATAATGGTCTTAATAGAGGAAGTATGAGTATGTATCGTGTAATTAAGATGTATGGGGATTCGGAACCCTGGTGGTTCTTAGATGGTTGGGAAGAAGATATTGTAACGAGTACAGCATTTGATTCCTACGATGATGCCTTGAAGGCCTTTCAGAAAGAATGGGTTCACCTTTCAGAAACCTATCCGCAAAAAAAGAGTAAGACAAGTTTTATGACGGCTTTTTGGGACCCGACCGACCAGAAATGGTGTGGGGAATGTGATGAGTATTTGCAGCAATACCACTCCATCCTCCTGCTGGAAATAGATGAGAGTATGCCCAAAGGCTTGCAGTCCTCTAGGCCTCGCCAGCGTATCCGTTCTTGTCAAATAAAGCATTAAAAAACGCCAGCTGGCGTTTTTTATCTTGTCTTGACATGAATGACCATCTCATTTGTATCCAAAGTAGCCTGGGCTCCGATGGTGATGGTAAAGAGGGGCTGGGTGTGGGCAAAGTCTACATCATAGAGGACAGGGATGGTCTTGAGAAGGGGATGTTTGTCCAAAATCGCCAGCAAGATTTCCTCGGTCATTTCACATTCTTTGGGGAAGCGGCCGATAATCACAGCCTGTGGATTTGGGTAGGCTTGGAGAAGGGCTGCTAACTCTCGCAAGAAATGTTCAGGAGGGTAACCTTCGGCTTCTTCCATAAAGAGGATATAGTTTTCTGCTTGGGGAGCATAGGGAGTACCGCGTAGGAGAGAAAATGTGGACAGATTTCCGCCAATGATGGTGCCCGAAGCACTTCCTGCATTGTAAACCTTCCACTCGGTTGGCATAAAGTGGCGAGGCTGGGTCGGGTCATACCAAGGGTCACTGGACCATTCCTTGCTGGGGACCAAGTCATAGTCATCTTGCGTCACAGCATTGAGCCAACTTTGACTCTGGTATTCCTGACCCTCTTTCATCTTGAAGCTGGAGTAAGATGGGCCCATGTAGGTTTGCATGCCAGTCTTGGTGTAGATAGCATTGAGCAGGGCGGTCGTATCCGAATAGCCACAGAAAATCTTAGGGTTTTGAGCAATCAAGTCATAATCCAGATAGGGTAGGAGTTCGTTGCAGTTGAAACCGCCAATGGTTGCTAGGATGGCATCGACAGACGAATCCAAAAAGGCTTCGTGCAAGTCTTCTACCCGACTGGCGATGCTGGCAGAATCAAAGAGGTCATGTTCGAAATAGTTACTGGAAAAGGAAAGGTTAAAGCCAAGTTCTTCTAATTTTTCCTTGGCGCTCACATTTGCATTGAAACCACCGATAGCTTGGATAGATAGGGATGGGCTGATCACGCGGATGTGGTCACCTTTTTTTAATTTTTTCATGGGGAACCTCCAAAACTTTTTCTCATTTTAGCAGAAATTTTTTCCAAATGCAAAGGCAGTTGCGAATAAACTAGGTAAGGAGGCTTTATGGTTCAAGAATTAGCAAAAAGAATCATCGCAGATGCGGTGGACAAATATGTGACAGACCTCTATCTGGTTCCTCGTGCCCAATCCTATGAGTTGTACGAGCGCTATGATGATGAGCGGGTCTTTGTCGGAGAATATGATGAGGCAGAATTTGCAGCCCTGATCAGCCATTTTAAGTTTATGGCGGGCATGAATGTCGGAGAAAAGCGCCGCAGTCAACAGGGCTCCTGCGATTACGATTATGGCAAGGGCACCATTTCCCTGCGACTCTCAACCGTGGGGGACTACCGCAATAAGGAAAGTTTGGTCATCCGCTTCTTGTATGAGGGCGTTCACGACCTCCGCTACTGGTTCAACGCCTTAGAGGAGGTTTCTCAAGAAATCAAGGGACGAGGGCTCTACCTTTTTTCGGGCCCAGTCGGCTCTGGCAAAACCACCCTCATGTATCATCTTGCCAGGCTGAAATTTCCCAAACAGCAAGTACTGACTATCGAAGATCCTGTGGAAATCAAGCAGGACGATATGCTCCAGCTCCAGCTCAATGAAGCCATTGGGGCAACTTATGATAATTTGATCAAGCTGTCCTTGCGGCACCGGCCTGACCTGCTCATTATCGGAGAAATCCGTGACCAAGAGACCGCAAGAGCGGTTATTCGGGCCAGCCTAACAGGGGCCACGGTCTTTTCAACCGTCCACGCCAAGTCCATCTCAGGCGTCTATGCCCGCCTCTTGGAGCTGGGTGTTCGTGAGGAGGAGCTGAAAAATGCCCTCCAAGGCATTGCCTACCAGCGATTGATTAAGGGAAGGGGGATTGTCGATTATGCAAACAGGGACTACCAAGAGCACTCCAACCGCAAGTGGAATGAGCAGATTGATCAGCTTCTTGCAGACGGACATATCGATGCTCGGCAGGCGCAGACCGAAAAAATTATCGATTTTAGGCCAGCGTAAGGTCATCCAGCTCTTTAACAACCTCTTTGCCAGCGGCTTCCATCTCGCAGAAATTGTCGATTTCCTCCAGCGCAGCCAGCTCTTGGCGGAAAGTTACATTTCTCTTTTGCGGCAAGGCCTGACGGCCGGTAAAGCTTTTTCCGCCCTGTTATCAGATTTATCCTTTTCAGATACGGTGGTGACTCAGGTTTCTCTAGCCGAAATTCACGGCAATACCGCTCTCAGTTTACAGCACATCGAGGATTATCTGGCCAAGATGGCCCAGGTCCGCAAGAAATTGATTGAAGTCGCTACCTATCCCATCATCCTGCTGGTCTTTCTCATGGCCATTATGTTGGGCTTGAAAAACTACCTCCTGCCCCAGTTGGAGGAGGGCAATCTAGCGACCAGTCTGGTCAACCATTTTCCGCAACTTTTTCTAGGAGGCCTCTTGCTCTTGGCATGTCTCAGCTTGCTGGCCCTAATCTGGGTGCGAAAAACCAGTAAAATCAAGGTGGCCCGTGTCCTATCTAGGCTGCCCTTCCTTGGGAACTTTGTCAAGATCTATTTGACAGCCTATTATGCGCGTGAGTGGGGAAGTTTAATCGGTCAGGGCTTGGAGCTGGGGCAGATTGTGACTATCATGCAGGAGCAGCCATCAGCCCTCTTTCAGGAAATTGGTCGAGACCTGGCCCAGACCTTGACCAGGGGCCAAAGTTTCTGCGACCAGATTTTAACCTATCCCTTCTTTCGCAGGGAGCTCAGCCTCATCATCGAATACGGCCAGGTCAAGTCCAAGCTGGGTGCGGAACTTTCCCTCTATGCGGACGAGTGCTGGGAGGAATTTTTCAGCAAAATCAACCGCGCCATGCAGCTGATTCAGCCCTTAGTTTTCCTCTTTGTGGCCCTGATGATTGTCTTGATTTATGCAGCCATGTTGCTGCCGATTTACCAAAATATGGAGATTTAAAATGAAAAAATTGATGAAGATAAAAACAAAAGCTTTTACTCTGGTAGAAATGCTATTTACCTTAGTGATCATTTCCATTCTCTTGCTGCTTTTTGTACCCAACTTGAGCAAGCAAAAGGATGCGGTCAAGGATACAGGCGGGGCAGCTGTGGTCAAGGTGGTGGAGAGCCAGGCTGAACTCTTTGAACTCAACCATACTGGAGGTGTCAGCCTGTCCAAGTTGGTCGAAGCGGGCTCTATCACTGCAGAACAATCCCAAACCTATAAGGAATACTATGCCAAACATACAGACAAGACTCCAGCAGTCGCGCCTTAAGGCCTTTAGCCTCATGGAGAGCCTCCTGACCCTGGTCTTGATTAGTTTTCTGACCCTATCTTTGTCAGGAACGGTCCAGGACCTCTTTCGCAAGAGTCAGGAAACCCTCTTTTTCCTCAGCTTTGAGCAGGTCTATGTGGACAGTCAAAAGCTGGCTCTCTCAACTAGGCAGGATATTTTTCTGGAGCTGGAAGGGCATCAGGTTTCCAATGGGTATCAGGAGCTGAACTTGCCAGCCTCCATCCAGCTGGTCCAGCCCCAGACCCTGCATTTTCAAGAGATGGGAGGCAATTCCTCTCTGGCCAAGGTCCAGTTCCAAAGCTCGGATGGCCTGGTCACCTATCAACTATATCTAGGGAGTGGTCGCTATAAAAAGACAAAAACTTAAAGCCTATATTTTGCTGGAGAGCCTCTTGACCCTGGCAGTTTTTGCCCTGGTGACCAGCCTGCTCCTTTCCGCCATCAACCAGGGCCGGCGGCAGCAAATCCAGGACTATGAGCAACAGGAAGTCCTCAATCTGGCTAAGATGGCTGTTCAGACAGGTCAGGAAGAATTATCATTGAATGGCGTTCAGGTTCGTCTTGTCCGCGACAGCCAGCAAATCCGGGTCTATCATGAAAATAAGGAAATCTTGCATGTTAAAAAAGACTAAACAGCTCGCAGCTTTTACCCTCTTAGAATGTCTCCTGGCCCTGCTCATCCTGTCGGGAGGTCTGCTGGTCTTTGATGGACTCAGCAGATTGGTCAGGCAGGAGGTCCAGTACCAGACCCAGGCCAGGCAGAAGGACTGGCTGGTCTTTTCGGAACAGCTGCGGCTGGAACTGGAAGAAACGCGGCTGGTCAAGGTTGAAAACAACCGCCTCTATGTCGACAAAAAGGGCCAGGCCCTGGCTTTTGGCCAGTCCAAGTCAGACGATTTTCGCAAAACCAATGACAAGGGTCAGGGTTATCAGCCCATGATCTATGGTCTGGCCTCCAGTCAGATTCGTCAGTCGGGCCAGCTGGTTCAGATAGACCTGAGCTTTGATGATGGCCTAGAAAGGACCTTTCTCTATGATTTTTCGGAAAAACCTTAAGGCTGGCACCCTGCTCTATGCCCTCCTGATGTTGGGTATCTTTAGTCTCTTGGTTCAATTCTATCTGCAAAGTCAGCTAGCGGCTGGCCATGCCTGGCAGGCCAAGAAGCTGGAAGGCCAGGCTTATTTCATGGCTCAGATGGCCAGAGATGAGTACCTGAAGGTCTGGGAGGAAGGGAAAGAAGAGAACCAAAGCCCCGAAAACAAGGAGACCAAAGACGAGGAAGACCAGACAAAAGCAACTGAGTCAAAGGTGCAAGTGCCAACCTCTGGCCAGGTCTCCTTTACAGCCGGTCAGGCCACCTATACCAAACAAGATTCCCATCTCCAAGTCCAGGTCCAGCTGGATTCCGGCCAAGCCTACACCTACCAATTCCCAATCCCTAGCGAAAACTAGGGATTTTTGTTATGATAGAAACATGAATTTTGAAAAGATTGAAGAGGCTTTTGGCCTCCTGTTAGAAAATATACAAACTATCCAGAATCAGCTGGGGACCAACTTTTATGATGCCTTGATTGAGCAAAATGCGGCCTACTTGGGCGAGGCGGAAGATGAGCTGATTGCCAAAAATAACCAGCGTTTGAGAGAGCTGAATTTGACCGCTGAAGAGTGGCGGCGGACCTTCCAATTCCTCTTTATCAAGGCCAATCAGACCGAGCCCATGCAGCACAACCATCAGTTTACACCGGACAGCATTGGCTTTCTTCTGACCTTCCTGCTGGATGAGTTGGTTGCTGGTCAAACCGCCAGTGTGCTCGAAATCGGCTCGGGAACAGGCAACCTGGCCCAGACCATCCTCCACCATAGCCAGAAGCAGCTGGATTATCTGGGTGTCGAGGTGGATGACCTCCTCATTGATTTGTCAGCCAGCATGGCGGAGGTCATGGATTCAGCCATTAGCTTTGTCCAAGGGGATGCGGTGCGGCCTCAGATTCTCAAGGAGAGCCAGATCATCATCAGTGATTTGCCGGTCGGCTACTATCCCAACGATGCCATTGCCCAGCGCTATCAGGTGGCTAGCGACAAGGGCCATACCTACGCCCATCATCTGCTTATGGAGCAATCTCTCAAGTACCTGTCCAAAGATGGCTACGCTATTTTTCTGGCACCAAATGACCTTCTGACCAGTGAGCAGAGTCCGCTTCTCAAGGCCTGGCTACAAGATCAGGCCAGCGTGGTGGCCACCATTGCCCTCCCAGTCAATCTCTTTGGCAATCCTAACCAGGCCAAGTCCATTTTTATCCTTCAAAAGAAGGGGGATTTGACAAGGCCAACCTTTGTCTATGCCCTTCAAGATTTGCAAAATAGTGAGGATTTGCAAGACTTTGTAAACAATTTCAAAAATTGGAAAGCTGAACATGCATTTTAAGTGAAAATCTGTTATACTAACTTAGAAAACGCTTTATACTTAGAAGGGAACAACTATGTCAAAAACAATTGCAATCAATGCAGGCAGCTCTAGTTTGAAATGGCAGCTGTATCAAATGCCAGAAGAAGAAGTCTTGGCTTCAGGGATTATCGAGCGTATCGGACTCAAGGACTCCATTTCAACTGTCAAGTATGATGGAAAGAAAGAAAGTGAAACGCTAGATATTCCTAACCATACGGTCGCAGTGAAAATTTTGTTGGAAGACTTGCTCAAGCATCATATTATCGAAAAGTACGATGAAATCACAGGGATTGGCCACCGTGTTGTGGCTGGTGGTGAGATTTTCAAGGAATCTGCAGTAATTGGTCCAAAGGAAATTCAACAAATTGAGGATTTGAGTGCGCTAGCACCACTTCATAATCCAGCCCATGTGGCAGCGATTCGTGCTTTCGAAGATGTTTTGCCAGATGTTCTGAATGTGGCGGTCTTTGACACAGCCTTCCACACCACCATGCCAAAGCATGCCTATCTCTACCCTATTCCTCAAAAGTATTACACAGAAAACAAGGTTCGCAAGTACGGTGCCCACGGAACCAGCCACTTCTATGTAGCCCACGAAGCAGCCAAGGTGTTGGGGCGTCCGATTGAGGAATTGAAGCTAATTACAGCCCATATCGGAAATGGTGTCTCTATTACAGCCAACTACCACGGTGAGTCTGTGGATACTTCTATGGGCTTCACACCGCTAGCTGGTCCTATGATGGGAACTCGGTCGGGTGATATTGATCCGGCCATCATCCCTTACTTGATTGAAAATGTTCCTGAATTGAAGGATGCGGCAGATGTGGTCAACATGCTCAACAAGCAGTCTGGCTTGCTCGGAGTATCTGGTTTTTCAAGCGACATGCGCGATATTGAAACTGGTCTCCAAGAGAAAAACCCAGATGCGGTTTTGGCCTACAATATCTTCATTGACCGCATCAAGAAATTTATCGGTCAATACATGGCCGTCCTGAATGGAGCAGATGCCATCGTCTTTACAGCAGGTATGGGTGAAAATGCGCCACTCATGCGTAACGATGTGATTGCAGGCCTGTCTTGGTTCGGTATCGAAATCGACCCAGCCAAGAATGTCTTTGGCAACTTTGGGGATATTTCAACCCCAGAATCGAAGGTTCGTGTCCTGGTCATTCCTACCAATGAAGAATTGGTCATCGCCCGTGATGTAGAACGCTTGAAAAATGTCTAATAAAAAAAGAACCATTGCGGTTCTTGGAGGTTGAAGCTATTGTGACTTTCCTTGAGTGATAGAGGACGGTAGCGACTTCCTTCGGAATTCCATACCTAAGATTTGAGCCTAAGGTCTCAAATCTTCCGAACGCCTGAAAACAAGATGTTTCAGGCGTTTTTATCACGGCGGAAAGTCTCTTGCAGAACTTGCTTTGTTCACAAGTAATATCAATTTTTTGCCTTACTGGCAGAGCATTTATCCCCTAAAAATCTTTGTCTAGCTTCGAAAAGAACCATTGCGGTTCTTTTTTGCTTTAATACCCCTTGATGAGGTCCACCGTTGACCGGTCCAGCTTCTTGACGATTGCTTGGAGGAAGGCTTGGGCTTCCAGGAAATCATCCATGCTGTAAAGGGTCTGATGGGAATGGATGTAGCGGGCGCAGACTCCGATGGTGGTGGACGGGATACCAGACTGTTTCAGGTGGGCTGCTCCAGCATCGGTTCCCCCTTTGGCGCAGTAGTACTGGTACTTAACACCGGCTTCTTCGGCTGTTGTGAGCAGGAAATCCCGCATATTGGGCAGGAGGATATGACCTGGATCATAAAAACGAAGGAGAGTCCCCTGGCCGATGGCTCCCTGGTCCCCAAAGACATCACCCGCAGGAGAGCAGTCGACTGCCAGGAAGATTTCTGGGTCAAATTTTGTGGTTGAGACAAGGGCGCCACGCAAGCCAACTTCTTCCTGGACATTGGCTCCCGCGATGAGTTGGTTGGGCAGCTTCTGACCAGCCAGATGTTCCACCAATTCCGCTACCATGAGGACCCCGTAGCGGTTGTCCCAGGCCTTAGAAATGATGTTCTTGCCATTGGCGGTTTGGATGGTCTCGTTTTTTGGCACTAGGAGGTTGCCTGGCCGGACTCCGAATTCCCAGGCTTCTTCTTTTGAGGCAAAGCCGGCATCAAAGACGATATCGCTGATGGCAGGCAGGCCAGGGCTACCATTGCTGCCGCGGCTCAGATGGGGCGGTAGGGAGCCTGAGATAGCGGGAATTTGTCGGCCATCCTCCAGAATCAGGCTAAAGGCCTGGCTTGAAACCACAGCAGGGTTCCAGCCCCCTAACTCGACCGCCCGAAAAGTGCCGTCGGCCTTGATATCGCTGATCATAAAGCCGACCTCATCCATATGGGCCGCCACCATGAGGCGGGGGGCGTCAGCTGCTGGGCTATCCTTGATTCCAAAGATTCCGCCCAGGCCATCCGTTTCCACTCGGTCCACATGGAGGGTCAGGCGTTGACGCAGGTAGTTGCGCACAGGTCCCTCAAAGCCAGGCAGGGCCTGCAATTCGGTTACTTCCTTTATTTTTGAAAATAAATCTGTCATCTTGTCCTCGATTCTATCAATGAATTTCCATTTTATTGTATCACTTTCTAGGGCAAAAGGCATTCTTTGACTGGTGAAAAGTCCTGAAAATTTCTGACAAAATCTATGCTGAAATGGCCCTCTTTGTGGTACAATATGGGGTATGAATAAGAAACAGACAGCCTTGCTAGCGGGTTTGTTGGGAGCTGGTGTGCTCGCAGCTAGCGCTAAGTTTTATATGGATGTTCGGGAAGACCGTCAAAAAGCAGCGGCCCTCAAGCAGGTTCGGGCATTTTTTGCGGACTTTGGGCCTATCGCGACCGTCTTTGTGGATGAGAGTCAATCCAGCAAGGGCCACTTGGTTGGAGGTGTGGTCATGGAAGCGGGCCCTGTCTACCTCTTTGAAAATCGGTCTGGTCAGATTTCTTATGAGGAGGAAGGACAATGATTGTTCCAAAAAGCTACGAAGAATTAGCAGCATGCATCGAAGGCGAGGGGAAAATCGTCCTCTTTTTCACAGCGGACTGGTGCCCAGACTGCCAATTTATCTACCCAGCCCTTCCAGAAATTGAGGCTGCCTTTGCGGACTTTACCTTCGTTCGTGTGGACCGAGATGACTATATGGCCTTGGCCCAGAAGTGGGACATTTTCGGCATCCCTAGTTTTGTGGTCCTTGAAAAGGGTCAGGAAATCGGCCGCTTTGTGGATAAAAACCGAAAAACCAAGACAGAAATCACCAGCTTTTTAGCAGGCTTGAAATAGGAGAAGACATGATTTTTACATACAATAAGGAGCATGTGGGCGATGTCCTCATGGTCATTTTGCAGGATAAGAAGGATATCAAACGCAGTGTGGAGCGCAAGGGCAAGGTTGCCCGCATCTTTGCGGATGAAACAGGGCAAACCCTAGCTTGGAATATTTTTGAGGTATCCAGTTTGGTCGCGTTAACTGGCAATGGTCAGGTTTTCTTGACAGATGAGCAAGTAGCGACCCTGAATGCTGAATTGGCCAAGGAAGGATTTACGGATAAGTTGGAAAATACAGCCTATCCGGTCTTTGTGGTGGGGCAAATTGAGGAAATGCAAGCCCATCCAGACAGCGACCACCTTAACATTTGCCAGGTCAATGTGGGTGACAAAAGGGTTCAAATCGTAGCGGGGGCACCCAATGCAGCGGTTGGCCTCAAGACCATCGTGGCTCTGCCAGGCGCCATGATGCCAAGCGGCAGCCTGATTTTTTCAGGAAAACTACGGGGTGAGGACAGTTACGGTATGATGTGCAGTCCTCGCGAATTGGCCCTGCCTAATGCCCCACAAGTCCGTGGTATTATCGAATTGGGTGATGAGGCCCAAGTCGGAGAAGCCTTTGACCCGGCCAAACACTGGCACGCATAGAAAAAAGATGAGAGCTTAGGATATCCTAGGCTCTTTCTGGGAGGAAAAGATGAGCTTACAAATCGAACCACAAGTTGTTTTTGACTGGTTTTACCAGATCAATCAGATTCCAAGGGAATCGGGCCATGAGAAAGCTATTTCCGATTTTCTGGTCCAATTTGCAAAAGAGCGAAATTTGGAAGTAGAACAGGATGACTGTTGGAATGTCATCATCCGCAAGCCAGCATCACCTGGCTATGAGGAAGCGGAACCTGTCATCATTCAGGGCCATATGGACATGGTCTGCGTCAAGGCAGAGGATTCCCTGCATGATTTCAGCAAGGACCCCATTGAGATGCTGGTGGAGGGCAATATCTTGCGGGCTAATAAGACCACCCTTGGGGCTGATGATGGGGTTGCGGTCGCTATGCAGCTGGCCCTTTTAGATGGGGATTACCAGCATCCAGCCCTTGAGATTCTCGTCACCACCAATGAAGAAACGACCATGGCAGGAGCTGCGGCTATCCAAGCTGGGCAACTGCAAGGGACTCGATTGCTCAACATTGATGGGGAAGAAGAAGGAGTTTTCTTTACCAGTTGCGCAGGCGGGGCGACGATTTCCAGCCATTTTGCTCTTGAAAAGGAGGCCGTGTCAGGTACTGGCCTCCGTATCGCTATCGATGGGCTCAAGGGCGGCCATTCCGGGATGGAAATCCACAAAGGAAGGGCCAATGCCAACATCTTGCTCTTTCGAATCCTATCAGCCATTCAGGGAAAAACAGCCCTGCGGATGGTCAGCCTTTCTGGAGGCAGCCGGGACAATGTCATCCCCAGTCAGGCCAGAGCTGACATTTGGGTAGAAAAGGCGGAATCCGCTCAACTTGCAATCGAAGAGATGGTTCAAGTCTTACAAGCAGAATTTCAGACCAGCGATCCTGGCTTGTCTGTAGCAGTCGAATCGGTCCAGCTGGATGAGGCCTACACCCAGGACTTGACCAAGCGCCTGCTTCGCTTTTTCAGCCTCCTGCCAAATGGGGTTCAGGCCCTGTCTCCAGACATCAAGGGTCTGGTCCAGACCTCCCTCAACAATGCAGTTCTTTTTGAAAAAGAGGGACATCTTGTCCTGCAGACCTCGCTGCGCTCCTCAAAGAGCAGCCAGTTGGAAGAGCTGGCGGACCAGTTGGAGCAATTAGCGGAATCCGCTGGTGGAAGCTACCTGCGCCAGAATGATTATCCCAGCTGGGATTTTGAGGTGGATAGTCCTTTACGGGACCAATGTCTGGCTGTTTACAAGGAAGTCTATGGCCGACAGGCCCGCTATGATGCCGTCCATGCTGGTCTGGAATGCGGCTTTCTCAAGGAAGCTTTGCCAGAATGTGATATGATCAGCTACGGTCCCAATATCTACGATGTTCACTCCACCAAGGAACACCTGGAAATTGACTCTCTTGCCCGCGTCTGGGCGTTTACCAAGGCTCTTTTGGCCAGTATGAGATAGAAAAATCCCCTTGTTATCTGACAAGGGGATTCGTTATCCTTACAAGGTCTTTTTCATCCAAACATGCTGCAAAAAACTGATATCCTTATAAGGTTTTAAGTCAGCCACAGCTAGTTCCATCTGGGTCATTTTTTCGAGCCAGCCTTCTTCGGTTTTAAAGTGATTGGGCTGGAGGCTATAAAAGCTGCGGATAGCCAAGTAGTTGTCGATGGTCATCTGGCTCATCTTTTCCAGATCTTCCAAACCGTACACTTTTCCTTGGGCAAAAGAAAGACTCTTGAAAACCTCTCCTTCTAGCAGGCCAAGGGCAGTCTCGATATCATTGTTCAAGACCACGCTTTGGAGGACTTTTCCGACTAGGTTGTGCTTAATGATCGAGAGACGGCCGCCGGGTCTGAGGAGACGCTCGAAGGTATGGATGTAAGCAGGTCGCTGGCTGGGTTCGATGTACTCCAGCACATTGTGACAGCAGATGACATCAAAGGTCTGACTGGGCAGGTCTTTCAAGACCTCCAGCGATCCAATGATTTTGGTATAGGTCTGATGGTCATCCGCCAGCAGCATGTCTGCCTCAGGTTCAACAGCAGTGACCCTATTTTTCTGGCTTAAAAACTGGCTGACCAAACCAAAGCCAGCTCCGAAGTCCAAGATATCTAAGTTTTCCAGGTGTGCCAGCTGGGCGAAGGTTATTTCATACTGAATCTTGCCCCAGGGCTGCTGGAGCATGTCCTTGTAATGGCTGATGTTGTTCATTTTGACTCCTTTTTTGAACTATTGTAGCAAAAAAATATCTTTTTTACCTAATTTCTGCGAATAGATAAGTAGGAGGATATAAAATGAACAAAACCTTATTGATTGGCCGCCTGACGGCTACGCCTGAATTGACCCAGACACCGACTGGAAAAAATGTCAGCCATGTGACCGTTGCGGTTAATCGCCGCTTTAAAAATGAAAATGGCGAGCGTGAGGCTGATTTCCTCAACGTCGTGGTGTGGGGCAAGTTGGCAGAAACCCTGGTTTCCTATGCTGGCAAGGGCAGCCTGATCTCCATTGAGGGCGAACTCCGTACCCGCAAGTATGAAAAAGATGGCAGCAACCGCTATGTGACGGAAGTTCTCTGTCAAGCCTTCCAGTTGCTCGAAAGCCGGGCCCAGCGGGCCATGCGGGAAAACAATGGCGGTGAGGACCTCTCCGACATTATCCTAGAAGGGGAAGACTTGCCCTTCTAATCCCAGATGACAAATCTGGACTCCTTTCTTTCTAAAAAATCCCTGTTGGACCAGGGATTTTTTTTGTGCTTGTAGCCTGAGTTGACAAATGTCAACACTTTCTGGAGTGTCTAGAAAACACCATGACAAAATGCTATACTAAAAGCGACGAGTTATAGGTAAAACAAGGGAATAGCCCAGTCGCCTAGGTTGGGAATCGAGACGGAAAAGGAGTATCAGATGGTTCATGTTATCTTTAGTGATATAGACGGCACCCTAATCAATAGTGCATTTCAGGTAACAGAAAGAACTAAAATAGCAATAAAAAAAGCTGTTCAAAATGGTATGGTCTTTGTGCCGGTTTCTGCCCGGATGCCGGAGGCTATTGAGCCAATTATTGCGAGTATTGGGATTGATAGCCCCATCATTTCTTACAATGGCGCCTTGATTCAAGATAGGGACCATCAAGTCATTGCCTCTTTGACCATGCAGACGGAACTTGCTTTAGCAGTTTGCGGCTTTGTTCAGTCAGGCTATCCAGACATTGCTTGGAATATTTACAGTTACCACGAGTGGTATGCGATGGACAGGCAACATGAATGGATTGTCCGCGAAGAAAAAATCGTGGGTCTAGATGCAAAAGAGAGCAACCTTACTGCTTTAGGTCAGTTGGATGGGGTTCATAAGGTTCTTTTGATGGGAGATCCGGAGCAGATTTCTTCCCTAGAAAAAGAACTGAAGAAAAACTTCCCAGAACTGTCTATCGCCCAGTCCGCTCCTTATTTTATTGAAATCATGGCGGCAGGGATTGAAAAGGGGCAAGCTGTCCGAACCTTTGCAGCCTATCTAGGAGTTCCTTTGGCTGAAACCATTGCCTTTGGAGACAATTTTAACGATTTGGATATGTTAAAAACGGTTGGGAAGGGCTTTGTGATGGGCAATGGCCCTCTAGCTGTTCAAGAGGCTATCGGGTATGTGACAGATGATCATGATCACGATGGGATTGCCAAAGTTTTGGAAAGATATTTATGGGAGAAATCATGCTTCGGAAGATGAACGGTCGTTATCTTGTCAGCCTGTTACTTGGATTGTTGCTGGTTTTTGGTATCTATATTCAGTATAAAGTGGTGCCCATCGTGTCAGAACAGAGAAAGATTGGCACGACCTATATGACTATGAACAATGCCTTTTATAAAATTGTGAATGCCGAAATTGAGAAAGAAGTGGCCAGTCATGGTGATATTCTGTATACCAGAGACCCAGCCCTCAGTGTGAACAAGCAGTGCGAGCAAATTCAGTCCTTTATTGATAAAAAGGTAGATGCTATTATTATCAATCCTGTAGATAGTGGCAGCCAAAAAATTACAACGGCTCTTAAGAAGGCCCGCAAAAAGGGAATACATATAATAGTTGTGGATAGCCAATTACAGGATAGTCAGGTGGCGGATGTCACAGTGGTTTCAGACAATTATCGGGCTGGGGTCCTAGATGCTGAGCACATGATGGCGACCGTCCCCCGTGCAGACATCCTGCTGTTGGAACACAAAGATACCCTATCAGCTGTTGATCGGATTGATGGCTTCTTGGATACTATCGCTGAGCATCCTCAGTATCGGATTGTGGCACGAAGAGAGTCTAAAGGTCAGACAGAGATTTCGATGCCTGCGGTTCATGCAGTCATTGAGGATGGGGTTCCTTTCAATGTGGTGATGGCCCTGAATGACCAGAGTGCCATTGGAGCCTTAGCAGCCATCAAGGAAAAGGCCCTGTCTCATAAAATCTTTATCTATGGAGTTGATGGTTCGCCAGATATGAAGAATCTCCTGCGAAATACGGATGACATCACGGCGACAGTTGCTCAGTCACCAGTAGATATGGGGGCTAAAACAATCCAGTCAGCCTATGCGATGTTAGACGGTCAGCCGGTTGAAATGGTCATCACCATCCCGGTTGCCCTACTGGATAAAACCAATATAGAGACCGTCGATGTAGAAGGGTGGCAATAAAGATGCATCTCAAACGAATTCGATTTTTACGTCAGGCGCTCGTTGTCATCAACTTTTTTGCAGTGCTCTACAATGCCTCGCTATACCTTTTTGCTAGTAAGTATGTGGTGAGCCTGGGCTTTAGCCATTCCTTGCTGGAAAAACTAAGCAGCATTCCAACCAAGCCAACGGTGGTTTTCTGGTCTTCTGTAATTTCCTTTGCCCTGCTGCTTTTGGTTATGCAAATCCGCAATCATGCCAAAAAAGCATCCAAACTCATGGTTGACGGCCTCTTGGCTCTGGAGATCTTTTTATTGCTGGTTACATTTGTCTCCTTGCAATCGTCGTATAATGGGCTAATATTGCTGGTTTTTTTAGATGTTTTTTACACCTATACAGACTTTTATACCATGCAGCAACGGCGCTATTGGCTCTTCTTTATTGTACTCAGTTTTAGTGCCCTGCTAGTGTCAAATTTTGATATTCTGTCCTTAGTGATGGACCTTCCTTCCTTAGAAGTTTATCTTGAATTTTTTCCGGCATCTGTGCGGTTTGCAACCATGTTTGTTAAAAATCTTCTGGCTTCTTTGAATATTGTTGTCTTTATCACCTCGCTCATCACCTATATCATGTATTCTGTATCTGAAAATCACAAGATAGAAGAAGAATTGCGGATGGCTTTTCAGGCCAATACTGAGCTGAACAACTATGTGGCCATTACAGAAAAAATTGCAGAAGACCGTGAGCGGAAACGGATTTCCAGAGAAATTCATGACACCCTGGGACATGCCCTGACAGGAATTTCTGCAGGGATTGATGCGGTCACTGTTCTAGTAGACGTAGACCCCGGTCGTGCTAAGGTTCAGCTCAGAAATGTCTCCAATGTCGTCCGGGAAGGAATTAGCGATGTGCGCCGTTCCTTGGAAAAATTAAGGCCAGGGGCGCTGGAGGGCCGAACGCTAAAAGATGCTCTAGAAAAGATGATTGCTGATTATCAAGAACTATCGCGTTTGGATATCCGTTTTGATTATCAGTGGGGCGAAGTTGATTTGGATAGGACTAAGGAAGACATTATTTTTCGTGTAATTCAAGAGTCTATCACCAATTCGTTGCGCCATGGCCATGCTAGACAGGTGACCATTCAGATGACCAGTGACAGTGTGTATCGGCTGTGTATCCAGGATGACGGTGTCGGTTTTGATACCTTACAATACGGCTACGGCCTGACCCAGTTGCAAGAGCGGCTGGCCATTATTGGCGGAAAAGCCGAGTTTGTCAATGATCATGGTTTTAAGACCATCGTTTCCATTCCAAAGAGTAAGGGGGAAGAAGAATGATAAAGGTATTGATTGCAGATGACCAGGCCTTGATTCGGGAATCTTTGCAGATTGTCCTGTCTGCCCACCAGGATATTGAAGTGGTGGGGACTGTTGGTGATGGGCTAGAGGTATTAGACTTCCTAAAAACCAATCACCCACATGTGATTCTGATGGACATCCGCATGCCCAACATGGATGGCGTTCTTTGTACCAAGCAGATTAAGGACCAGTATCCAGATATTAAGATTATCATTTTGACGACCTTTGATGATGATGATTTTATCTTTAGTGCCTTGAAACATGGGGCTTCGGGCTATATACTCAAAGGAGTCTCCACGGATGACTTATACCAGGCCATTGTCACAGTCAACAGTGGCGGCGCCATGATTAATCCCGATATTGCGACCAAGGTTTTCAAGATTTTCTCGCGCATGGCCCAATCAAATTTTGCCATTCAAGTAGAGGAACAACATGTAGCTGATTTGTCCAAAGTGGAGTGGAAAATTATCCAGCAAGTCGGCTTTGGCCAGTCCAATAAGGAGATTGCGACAAAGTTATTCCTGTCAGAAGGAACAGTCCGCAACTATCTGTCCACAATTTTGTCAAAATTAAGCTTACGAGACCGTACTCAGCTGGCTATCTGGGCAGTTCAGACAGGGGTGACAACCCGTGATTTTGGAGAGGACCATGAGTAAAGTGAAATTTGTCAGTTGGTGGAAATGGGGAACGCTTGCCTGTTTGATTTTGGCCGTTGGAGGCTGGTTTTATTACGATAGCCAGTTTGGAAAAATAGAGTTACGGCTGGGCATCTATTCAGGAGGTAGCTGGGATGTTCCAAATGCTAAGGAATACGAGTTGATAGATCAGGTTATCGAGCGTTTTGAAAAGGACCATCCCAATGTGAGGGTGACCTATGAAAGCGGGATTTCTAAAGAAGATTATTCCTCCTGGCTCTCCGATGCCATTGTCAACGGAGAGCAGCCGGATTTGTTTATTTTACCAGAAAATGACTTTAATTTACTGGCATCCTCTGGTTCCTTAAAGAGGCTGGACCCTTTTATCGCCCGCGACCTAGAAGTATCTGATTTTTATGATTCTGCTTACCAAGCTGGAACCTACAACAATATCCAGTATGCCCTTCCTTTTGAGAGTAATCCAACTATGATGTGCATCAACAAAGATTTATTGGAAAAAGAAGGGATAGAAGTGCCTACAAAGGGCTGGACCTTAGCTGATTTTTATAATATTTGTAAGAAAGTCACCAGAGATACGGATGGCGATGGGGTCATTGATCAATACGGAATGGCCGGTTACACCTGGCAGCAAGCCCTAGCCTCTTATGGGATTAGACTTTTTGACGAAAATGGGACCCAGTCCTATTTTAATACCGAAAAGGTGAAGACAGCCCTATCCATGTTGGTCAGATTGAATGCCCTTAATGGAAGTTACCATGTAGGGACAGAGGATTTTGACAAAGGAAGGGTCGCATTTTTGCCTATGACTCTGGCCCAATACCGGACCTACAAACCCTATCCTTACCATGTGGCCAAATATTCCTCCTTTTCCTGGACCTGCATTCAGATGCCAGCAGCCGTTTCTTCCGTCAATGCAACAGAGATCAGTACCTCCCTGTATGGGATTTCTGCTAAAACGAAGTATGACCGGCTAGCCTGGGAATTTCTGACTTTATTGACCGATGACAAGGCTACGCAGCAGCAACTATTTGAAACCTCGCAAGGCATATCGGTTCTCAAAGGAGTGATGGAGAATGCAGAGACCAAAGAGATTCTGAAAAATGATGATTTTGGCTCAACCTCCTTAACAGTTGAAACGCTTGACTCGATGATGACAGGGGCCATTGTCTCACCTAAATTTAAAAAATACAATACTGTCTTAGAAAAGGCAGACTATCTCATTACCCAATCCTTGGAAAAAAAGGCTGTGGATAGTGATTTGGCCGAAATTCAGCGAACAATAGAAGATTTATTAAAGTAGAGGCAACCAGTTTGTCTCTGCTTTTTCATTGACAAATGTCACTTGCGAGATGACACTTATCAGGCTCAGAAGGTGACAATCGGCAATGGTGAAGCGGTTTCATAGATGGTAAAATCAACATGCAAACAGTGATAGATGGCGATGAAAGCCATCCCATAAACGACAAAAGGAGGGAATATGAAATATTTGATACTGGTCAGCCATGGCGGATTTGCAGCAGGGCTTAAAACCTCATTGGCCATGTTTGCAGCTGACAAGATGGACCACGTGATTGCAGTCGGTCTGGAGAACGGAAAGACGGTTGATGACTTTGCTCAAGATTTCCGACAAGCTATTTCTGGACTTACTGAAAATGACTCAGTAGTTGTTCTAGCTGATATCATTGGCGGAAGTCCCTTGACAACCGCACTGGGCGTACTGGAAGAGAAGGCCTTGCTGCACACAGCAGTCGTTCTTGGCGGCATGAATCTGCCGATGGCCATTACCTCAGCTGTCATGAAAGATCTGCTGGAGGGGCCGGATTTGGTAGCAGCTGTTTTGCCAGAGGCTCAAGCAGCCCTGCAAGAATTTTCGGTCCTATCAGCTGATGATGACGCTGAAGACGACGATATTTAAATCATGAAAGGAGATGATGAAATGGCAGTTTCATTTGTACGTATTGATGATCGGATGATTCACGGTCAGACCGTGACCCGCTGGGCAAAGGAATATCCTTGTGATGGACTGATTGCGGTGAACGATGCCGCAGCTAGCAACAAGGTTTTGACCCAGGCTTACAAAGGTGCATCCGATAAGAAAACCTTTGTCTGGACAGTGGAGGCCTTCGGGGAAAAATCACAGAAAGTATTGGATTCGGATACCAAATATTTCGTGATTACAAAAAATCCAATCGATATGAAAAAAATATTGGTGGACCAAGGTTTTGTACCTGGCGATGTAAAGGATATTATCGTTGGTCCATGTAATGACCGGCCTGGAGCTGTAAAATTGGGCAATAACCAGTCCATCACTCAAGAAGAGGCAGAAGCGATTGAAGCCATCGAAAAAGCCGGTTACCGCGTGAGGTTCCAACTCTTGCCGGATGTTTCAATCGGTTACTGGTCTGACTTCAAAGCGAAATTTGGTTTTTAAACATTTTAAGTTCGGCACGGTCTAGGAGTTGAGCAAAAATGGGTATCACAGGCATCTATCACAAAGATTTCTGACTTACCGTTTATTGATGTCTGACTCCGGTACGGCCATTGTATCTTGGTGAATTGAACACGAGCTACGGACTGTGCCAAAAAGATAATTTTTTCTAGGACGAAGTTGTCCATCGGCAAAATTCCTATTTTGGCTTTGTCCGTTAACGCACTTTGTATCTTAAAAAAAGAACACGGCCTAAATGCTGTGTCAAAATGATAGATTTCCTTGTGTGAAGGCACACATCGTCATTCTCCTATTTTGACTGTGCATTTGACGGCCTTTGTATCTTAATAAAAGGAGATTCTTATGACAATATCATGGTTGCAAGCTGCTCTTTTGGGGCTCTTTGCTAGTCTGTCTTCAATGCCAGGTATGGGTGGTTCCAGTGTGGGGAACTATACTTTGGGTCGCCCCTTAGTTGGTGGTCTGGTCTGCGGTCTGATTCTGGGCGATATTCAAACCGGTGTCATCTGCGGGGTGGCCATGCAGTTGGTCTATATTGCACTAGTAACACCTGGTGGTACAGTTTCGGCCGATGTACGTGCAGTTTCCTATATCGGTATTCCTTTGGCAATGGTAGCCATTCATTCACAGGGATTAGCAGCTGATTCAGCAGAGGCAGCTAACTTGGCTAAATCAATGGGAACCCTTGTAGGGACTGTCGGAACGGTTCTTTTCTATGGAACCGCCACCCTCAACCTTGCTTGGCAACATATTGGTTGGAAGGCTGTTGAAAAAGGTGACTTTAAGAAATTGTACATTGTTGACTGGGGGCTTCCTTGGATTTCCCACTTTGCCTTCTCATTTTTACCAACCCTTATCATGTGTAAACTCGGTGCATCAGCTGTAACAGCTATCCAAGATGCCCTGCCAATGGATGGTATTGCGATGAAAACCCTCTTTACAGTCGGTGCCCTCCTTCCATGTGTGGGGATTGCCATTCTTTTGAAACAGATTGTTGAAAAAGTAACGGATTTCGTCCCTTTCTTTGTTGGATTCACCCTGGCAGCCTCTCTGGGCCTCAATCTAGTGGCTTGTGCGGTTGTATCTCTGATTTTCGCCCTTCTTTTCTATGAAATTGATATGGTAAAAATCAAAAAAGCTGCAGCTGGTGCGGATTTAGACTTTGATGAAGACGAAGAGGAGGACATTTAAGATGGCAGAACGCAAGAAAATATCCAAAAAAACATTAACAAAATCCTTCCACCATTGGTTCTATGGTCACTTGACCTGTTTCTCTCAAGAGCATATGCAGACCTTTGGTTACTTGACCTCCATGCTACCAATCGTTGAGGAATTATATGACAGCAAGGAAGAACAAAAGGAAGCGATGCAAACCTACACAGCTTTCTTTAACACAGAACCACAACTGGGCTCCATCGTTGTCGGTGTAACAGCAGGATTAGAAGAAGCACGTGCCAATGGAGATTCAGTAGACGATGAAACCATCAACGGCATGCGTGCGGGTCTAATGGGACCAATCGCGGGTATTGGTGATTCCCTGATTGTCGGTACGCTGATTCCTGTTCTCCTCGGGGTTGCTCTTGGCTTATCAAATGGCGGCTCACCCGTTGGTGCCATTTTCTACATCATTGTTTGGAACCTTTTGGCATACTTTGGTATGAAATTCGCCTATTTCAAGGGTTATGAGTTGGGTGATAAGGCTGTTGAATTTCTGGTAGGACCACAAGGTCAGGCGATTCGCAAAGCCATCGGCATTATCGGTGGTATGGTTATCGGTGGAGTTGCAGCGACCTGGGTATCTGTAAAAACCTCCTTCCAGATGAAAAATGATGCAGGCGAAGCTTTCTTAGTCTTGCAAGACCAATTCGATGCCGTGTATCCAGGACTTTTGACAGGGATCTTTATCGTCTTCTGCTGGTATCTTATGGCCAAGAAAAATCTGTCACCAATCAAAGTTATGCTACTCTTAGTTGTCATTGCCTTTGTCGGTGTTCTTCTCGGTTTCTTCAACCCAGGCTTGTCTTACTAATCTTAAAATAGGGGGAAAGAGAAATGATTGATCAAACTATTTTTGAAAACTTCGAAAAGGAAGTAGCCTACCAAAAGCACATGTTGGAAAATCTGGGCAGATGGTTTTCGCTCCTATTCGTAGTGGCCAGCATCGGAGTTGTCTTAGCTTACTCCTTTTATCAGCGTATCTTTCCTCTGTTTTTCTTCGGTTCCCTCCTCATTATCTTAGGTGTTCTCGGCATGATTTTATTCGGATATGGTATTTACAAGGGCCGAGCAAATCTCAATCAGTTTATGGACTATATGGAGACGAAGCTATCTAAAAAATAAGTATAGATTGCAAAAACTGGGAAACGTGATATAATTATTCCTAATAAATTGTCAGGTTAAGTATAGTGAAGGGTATTGCAGCACAGTTACTAAAATAAGCTTAACATTTTGACCCACAATTAGAGAAGGTTTTAATATGAATAAAAACACTTATGCAATTTGTACAGTTATTTTGTTAACCGTGTTAGCAGTGTTTCTTTATACAGATTCCAAGTTGGGATTTTCACAAGAATACCTAGCTGATATCGCGTATGGAATCGTTATATTTACTTTATTGTTTTTATTTACCTATCAAGTCATTGCAAAATGGGGAAAAAAATAAAAAAATGTTATAATACATCATTGCAATATTAGTGCGTTTTCATGCATAAGTACGTTTATTTAGACATGGTAACACCTCCATCTTCTATTAAAATAGGAGATGGAGGTGTTTTTCTATTGTTCTATTTATTGGATGCTGCATCCCTGTTCAGAACTAACCGCCTTTAGTTGAATATGAAAAGGGGAAGAAAATCTATTACTCAGTCCTCAGTCGGATTTTAGAAAAATCAATAGAAATTCCTTGACTATTTTTGACCAAGTGATACAATAAGAAATGTAAGAATTAGCACTCGGTGTATTAGAGTGCTAAAGGGAGAAGTCCCACCTATTTTGAAAAAAATGGAGGAAATCATGAGTCTGAAACCATTAGGCGACCGTGTTGTCGTAAGATTTGAAGAAGTAGAAGAGAAGACTGCTGGAGGCTTTGTCTTGGCAGGAAGTCATCATGAAGCCAGCCAAGCAGCCACTGTTCTGGCCATTGGTCAAGGCATTCGCACCCTGACCGGGGAACTGGTAGCGCCGAGCGTGTCCGTTGGCGATAAAGTTCTAGTTGAAAGTGGCGCAGGCCTTGAAGTCAAAGATGGTGACGAAAAAGTCACGATTGTTCGCGAAAGTGATATTTTGGCGATCTTAGGATAATCATAGAAAACAGAAGGGAGACAGGGCTAAGCCTGTATTTGGATTTATTAAATACGGGCTACGGACGGCTAAAAAATGCTGGATCTGATTCAGATGTCATTATCATCGGTCAGTTCCCTATTTTACCATTGTCCGTCTTATGCCCTCTATATCATCAATATGGCAAAAGAAATTAAATTTTCAGCGGATGCACGTGCGGCTATGGTTCGAGGCGTGGACATCCTAGCAGATACAGTCAAGGTCACCTTGGGTCCTAAGGGGCGCAATGTTGTCCTCGAAAAAGCATTTGGTTCCCCCCTTATCACCAATGATGGTGTGACCATTGCAAAAGAAATCGAATTGGAAGATCATTTTGAAAACATGGGAGCCAAGTTGGTTTCTGAAGTAGCCTCAAAAACCAATGACATCGCAGGTGATGGAACAACCACTGCCACTGTTTTGACCCAAGCCATCGTTCGCGAAGGTCTGAAAAATGTGACCGCCGGAGCCAACCCTATCGGTATCCGCCGCGGGATTGAAAAAGCAGTTGCCACTGCTGTGGAAGAATTGAAAGCTATCGCCCAACCTGTTGCTAACAAGGATGCTATTGCCCAAGTAGCGGCAGTGTCTTCCCGTTCAGAAAAAGTAGGAGACTACATTTCCGAAGCCATGGAGTGCGTGGGTAAGGATGGAGTTATTACCATCGAAGAGTCTCGCGGTATGGAAACCGAGCTGGAAGTGGTAGAAGGGATGCAATTTGACCGAGGGTACCTCTCCCAGTATATGGTAACGGACAATGAAAAAATGATAGCGGATTTGGAAAATCCATTCATTCTCATCACAGACAAAAAAATCTCCAACATCCAAGACATTCTTCCCCTTTTGGAAGAAATTCTCAAATCTAACCGACCGCTTCTCATTATTGCGGATGATGTGGATGGTGAAGCCCTTCCAACCCTGGTTCTCAACAAAATTCGCGGAACATTCAATGTCGTAGCAGTGAAAGCGCCAGGCTTTGGCGACCGTCGCAAGGCGATGTTGGAAGATATCGCCGTTCTGACAGGTGGAACAGTCATCACAGAAGATCTGGGTTTGGAACTCAAGGACGCTACTATGGCCGCTCTGGGTCAAGCAGCTAAAGTCACTGTGGACAAGGATTCTACTGTTATTGTAGAAGGTGCGGGCGCAGGCGAAGCCATTGCCAACCGTGTCAACCTGATTAAGAGCCAGTTAGAAACAACCACTTCCGAATTTGACCGCGAAAAACTCCAAGAACGCCTGGCTAAGTTGGCAGGTGGGGTAGCTGTTATCAAGGTTGGTGCAGCGACTGAAACAGAGTTGAAAGAAATGAAACTCCGCATCGAAGACGCCCTCAACGCTACTCGTGCAGCAGTGGAAGAAGGCATTGTAGCCGGAGGCGGTACGGCCCTAGCCAATGTCATCGGAAAAGTGGCCGAATTGGAACTCTCAGGAGATGAAGCAACGGGACGCAATATTGTCCTCCGGGCTCTGGAAGAACCAGTTCGTCAAATTGCCTATAACGCAGGATACGAAGGCTCCGTCGTCATCGAACGCCTGAAAAATAGCGAACTCGGCACAGGCTTCAATGCCGCTGATGGCCAGTGGGTCAACATGGTAGAAGCTGGGATCATTGACCCCGTTAAGGTCACCCGCTCTGCCCTACAAAATGCAGCCTCAGTAGCCAGCCTGATCCTGACCACCGAGGCCGTAGTGGCCAACAAACCAGAACCAGTAGCCCCAGCTATGCCAGCTGGCATGGACCCAATGGGTGGCATGGGATATTAGGAAAAGAAGAAGATAGCCTGCGGGCTATCTTTTTGCTATGCCGATAAAAAAGGATGAAAATGATTAGAAATGCCACCACTCAGGATGGCCAACTTGAGCAGCATGCTTAGCGGAATTTAGGACTAATCTGATAGAATGATTTCTAGGCTACACCGTTTTAAAAGACATCCGCAAACCATGGCGAGAAGAAGCTCTCACCATCAGGTTACAAGCCAGCCGACATTCATTCGATTATTCGGCTTTATTCCAGAAAAACAAAGCAAAATCCATTGACAAGAGGCTGTATTTATGCTACTATGATAAACGGTACTTTTTACTTTTGGTCTCTCAAAAGTGTACAGAGACGTGCTGACAAATGTTGCAAAAGTACACACAGTTCTGGGCTGTCACCAAGTGCCAGAGCAACCAAAAATAAAAAATATATACAGGAGAATGTAGATGCCTACAATTAACCAGTTGGTACGTAAACCACGTAAGTCTAAAGTAGAAAAATCTAAATCACCAGCTTTGAACATCGGTTACAACAGCCGTAAAAAAGTTCAAACAAACGTTTCTTCACCACAAAAACGTGGTGTTGCGACCCGTGTCGGAACCATGACACCGAAGAAACCTAACTCAGCCCTTCGTAAGTTTGCCCGTGTACGTTTGAGCAACCTGATCGAAGTAACTGCCTACATCCCAGGTATCGGCCACAACTTGCAAGAGCACAGTGTGGTGCTTCTGCGTGGTGGACGTGTAAAAGACCTTCCAGGGGTACGTTACCATATCGTTCGTGGTGCACTTGATACTGCAGGTGTAACCGATCGTAAACAAGGCCGTTCTAAATACGGTACAAAACGTCCAAAAGGTTAAGAAGGGGGAGAGAATAAATGAGTCGTAAAAATCAAGCGCCTAAGCGCGAAGTATTGCCAGATCCATTGTACAACTCAAAATTGGTAACCCGTTTGATCAACCGTGTAATGTTGGATGGTAAACGTGGTACTGCTGCATCAATCGTTTATGGTGCCTTTGACCAAATCAAAGAAGCTACTGGAAATGATGCACTTGAAGTATTTGAAACAGCAATGGAAAACATCATGCCTGTACTGGAAGTACGTGCACGCCGTGTCGGTGGTTCAAACTACCAAGTCCCAGTTGAAGTTCGTCCAGAGCGTCGTACAACACTTGGTCTTCGTTGGTTGATAACCATCGCTCGTAACCGTGGTGAGCACACTATGGTGGACCGCCTTGCCAAAGAAATCATGGATGCAGCCAACAACACAGGTGCAGCTGTTAAGAAACGTGAAGACACCCACCGTATGGCAGAAGCCAACCGCGCCTTCGCACACTTCCGCTGGTAAGATTAAGATACCAAGGGCGAGCGTACAGGTGAAAAATAGGAAGATGACGCTGGTTGTGTACAACCAAGGAAACTTATCTTTTTTCACTGGCAGTACGCCGGCCGGGTTCAGTTAAGATAGGACATTTGTAGCTAAAATTCAACTTAGATAGGAAGTCATCAAGCAACTCCTATTTCAGGGGGTGCTTGCAACTCGTGTTCAGTTCCATTAGAATTGGACTGTATCACCTGTCTTTCACAGAAAAACTTAAAAAATCATGCGAGAACGGGTAGGTTTTGCCTATCCGTTCTTTCTAAAAATGATATAATAGTCACATAAATAATATTAATATAGGAGAAACAACCTCATGGCACGCGAATTTTCACTAGAAAAAACTCGTAATATCGGTATCATGGCTCACGTTGATGCGGGTAAAACTACAACAACCGAGCGTATCCTTTACTACACTGGTAAAATCCATAAAATCGGTGAAACTCACGAAGGGGCATCCCAAATGGACTGGATGGAGCAAGAGCAAGAGCGTGGTATCACCATCACCTCTGCTGCAACCACCTGCTATTGGGAAGGCTCTGAGAAACAATTTGATAAACATCGTATCAACATCATCGACACTCCGGGCCACGTTGACTTCACTGTAGAGGTTGAACGTTCCCTGCGTGTTCTGGACGGCTCCGTTGCAGTTTTCTGTGCTAAGGGCGGCGTTGAACCTCAATCTGAAACCGTAT